>NZ_JBIVIF010000002.1:0-379068 GCF_044749595.1 Pseudomonas sp. NPDC089392 | reverse complement strand
AGTGCGCAGGTGGCAGGAGTAACTGGCCCGAAACAGATGTGGGAGCGGCCTTGTGCCGCGAAGCGCCGCGCGGGCGGCGCTCGATCGAATAGGCGCTGCTTAAGGCACGGAGAACACCTTGCCTTTTCTTAACTGACCGGCATTAGGGCAAGCCCGCTCCTACAAGGACCGCATACCCCTCGGTATCATGCGGTCCTTGTAGGAGCGGGTTTACCCGCGAAGAGGCCGGTACAGGCAACCTCACTCAACCTGCTGCAACCACACCTGAATCTGTTCCAGCGTCGCCGTAGCCCCGCCACAAACCACCACCAGCACATTCTGGAAACTGCCCAGCGCGCTCGCCTCATAGGCCAGCGCCAACGCCGCGCCGCAGGCCGGCTCGACCAACACACGATGATCCAGCAGGAACCGCTCACAAGCCTCCAGCGCCGCGCGGTCACTGACCAGGTGGCTGTGCACCGGATGCTGCTGCACGCACACCAGCGCCTGGTCAGCCACGCGTTTGGCCCCCAGCGACGTCGCCACCGAGGCGATGCGTTCCAGCTCCACCGAATGCCCCGCCTGCATGGCCGCATGCAGCGACGCCGCGCCGGTGGTTTCCACTGCCAGCACCGGCACATCGCCCCAGCCATTGTGCTGCAGCCCCTCGACCACGCCGCTGAGCAAGCCGCCGCCACCCACCGACAACACCACCGCGTCCGGCTTCAGGCCGGCCTCGGCCACTTCATCCACCAGGCTGGCATGCCCGGCCCACAGCAGCGGGTCGTCGAACGGGTGGATAAACGCGTCATTGGGGCCTAACAGGGTCTGGGCCAGGGCGTTGGCCTCTTGCCACGAGCTGCCGTGCACCACCACCTTGGCGTCTTCCAGGCGCAGCAGTTCCTTGGCCCGCTCGGTGGTGGTCTCGGGCACCACCACGGTCACCGGCACGCCCAGCTTGCGCCCGGCATAAGCCACCGCCAGGCCGGCATTGCCCCCCGAGGAGGAAACGAAATGTTGTGCGCCACTGGCCCGGTGCACCTCGCAGGCGTGGCCCACGCCGCGCAGCTTGAACGAGCCGCAGGGCTGCAAAGCATCGAGCTTGAGCCAGATGTTACGACCGGCGGCCAACGACAGCGGGCGCGATTCGATCAGGGGGGTATGGATATGCAAGGTCATTGGCTGGCTCCGCGCAAATGCTCGAGGTAGTTGTAAATGGTGTAGCGGGTTACGCCGAGGGCGCTGGCGGCCTTCTCGACGCCGCCCTTGACGATGAACAGGCCGCGCTCCTGCATCACCCGCACGGCCTCGACCTTGGCCTGCTTGTTCATCCGCCCCTGGCCGCTGCGCTGCAGGGAGGCCTGGATGATCTCGCTCATCAGCAGTTCCATGTCGGCCGGTTCGTTCAGTGCAGGTGCGGCGGCACCCAGCGGCTGGAACTGCTGGAGGAAGCTCATGGCCGCGTCCAGGCCGGTGACGTCGGTATTGACGCAGAGGCTGGCGAACGGGTGGCCGCTGCTGTCGCGGAAAATCGCGGTGGCGCTGCGCAGGGTGCGGCCCTTGAGGGTGGTGGGGTAGTCGGGCAACACCACGGGTTCGCAACCCTGCTGGTCGGCCGAGGCCTGCATCAGCGCCTTGAAGCCCTGGTCCTGTTCCGGGGCGGCGAGGATCGGGCTGCCGACGCTGCGGCCGGAAAGGTGGCCGTTGACGATCGCCACCACGGAATGTTCCGGGTGGTCGAGATCGTGCAGGAGGATTTCCATGTTGCGCGCGGCAACGCTGCCCAAGGCCTGGATGGCGGCCTTGAGGACGGTGAGGGTGAGTTGGCGTTCTTCGCTGGGGGTAATAGGCATGGTAGATCACAAATCAACGTTTTGTGTATTTTTACACATAAAGTTGAATTTCGCGATCTGCTTTTCCAGGCCCATTCGCGGGTAAACCCGCTCCTACAAGGTACAGCGCCGCATTTGAAAACGGCGCGATACCTTGTAGGAGCGGGTTTACCCGCGAATGGGCCGCAAAGCGGCCCCTGTAAAACTCAGCCCAGGGCCGGCGTACGCGGCGGGATCATCCGGCGCGAGCCGGTCGCCTCGAACGCTGCACCAAAGCTCAGCAGCGCGTTGTCGCTATAGGCCCGCCCAGCAAAGGTCAGCCCCACCGGCATGCCGATATCGGCCATCACGCCCATCGGCACGGTCACGGTCGGCACGCCAAGGTGACGGATTGCCAGGTTGCCGTTGGCCACCCAGATACCGTTGCTCCAGGCGATATCCGCCGATGCCGGGTTGACGTCGGCATCGGCCGGGCCCACATCGGCCACGGTCGGGAACAACACCGCGTCCAGGCCCAGCTGGTCCATCCAGTCTTCCAGGTCCATCTTGCGGGTCTGCTCCAGGCCGCGCAGGCCGTCGGGCAGGGTCTCGATCTGGTCCCAGGTCTTCAAGCCGCGCTTGGCCATGTTGACGTACTCGTCCATGCCAGCGGCCAGATCGTCCTCACGGTTGGGCAGGGTGCCCGGGTCGTGGGGGAAGATCTGCGGGCCATCGACATCGGCCAGGCGGTTGAGCTTCGGGTCGCCGTTGGCACGCAGGAAGTCGTCGAAGCCCCAGCCCGACAGCTCCCACAGTTCGTCATGCAGGAATTCCTTGCTGACGATGCCGCGGTTGTACACGGTCGGCGCACCCGGGCGGTCGCCTTCGCAGTTGGACACCAGCGGGAAGTCCACTTCCAGCACTTCGGCACCGGCCGCCTCCAGGGCCTGGCGCGCCTGCTGCCACAGGTCGATCACCGTGGCGCGGGTGTTGATGCGCTGGCCGGTCGGGCCACCGATGCCAGGCTTCTCGGCAGTGCCAGCTTCGCTGTCGGCATTGATATACATGCGCGGTACGCCAAAGCGCTTGCCCTTGAGCGAGCTGGCATCCACTGCCAGGTCCAGGTACGAAGCCGGGCGCACCGTCGAGGCAGCCGGGATCGGTACCCAGGGCTGCAGGCGCCACAGGTCGCCGCGCTTGTCAGCGTCATCGGCTACTACCACGTCGAGGATTTCCAGCAGGTCGGCCATGGTACGGGCATAAGGCACCACCACGTCCATGGTCGGGGTCAGCGGCCAGTTGCCACGTACCGAGATCACGCCACGCGACGGGGTGTAGGCGCACAGGCCATTGTTGGACGCAGGGCCACGACCGCTGGACCAGGTTTCTTCGGCCAGGCCGAAAGCACTGAAGCTGGCGGCAGTGGCGGTGCCGGCACCGTTGGACGAGCCCGAGGCGAACGGTGCGGTCAGGTAGTCGGCGTTGTACGGGCTTTCGGCGCGGCCGTACACGCCGCGCTGCATGCCACCGTTGGCCATGGGCGGCATGTTGGTCTTGCCCAGGCACACGGCGCCAGCGGCGCGCAGGCGCTCGATGGTGAAGGCGTCGCGCTGGGCCACCAGGTCCTTGAAGGCCGGGCTGCCGGATGCGGCGGTCAGGCCCTTGACCAGGTAGCTGTCCTTGGCGGTGTAGGGGATTCCGTCCAGTGGGCTCAGTACCTGGCCTTGGGCACGGCGGGCGTCGGAGGCCTCGGCTTCTTTCAGCGCCTCTGGGTTGCGCACCACCACGGCGTTCAGTGCGGTGGCGGTGTCGGCGCCATCGTAGGCGTCGATGCGCGCCAGGTAGGCCTTGACCAGCTCGACCGCCGTCGTGCGGCCCGACTCGAGCGCGTCGCGCAGCTCGGCAATGGAAACCTCGGTTACCTCGATCATGCGTTCACCAAAAATTGTGCAGGTGGGGGCTAATGCGAGGAGTGTACAAGAAGGGCTTGACGGACGCAGGTTTGCGCGGGGGCAAATGGTTTTGTGCAGGCGGGCATTGTCAGGGCCTGAATCTGTCTCTCTAAAAGGCGGCGCGCTCCCCTGTAGGAGCGGCCTTGCGTCGCGATGGGCTGCAAAGCAGCCCCACGTTTTCAGCGCAGATGCATAACGGTTCGGCGATACGGGCGAATGCGAAGGCGCCCTCATTGTTAAGGAGGCTGGAATGGCAATAGCCGAGCCGGACAATGGTGTTCATGGCTACTCCATTCACTGCTGTAAGATACTGCTGAGCGAAGCCACCACCTCGCTGCTGACAAGGTTCAGCTGGTAACTGAAATAGCTGTACATAGCCGCAATGGTACCGACAGCAACGAATAGCGGGCTCCACCATGGCCAGTAACGGCGCATGCCCTGTTTGCGCGGAGTTACATGGGCCAATGCATCAGGGAACAGCTCTGGCAGAGGCCCGCGCAGGACGCGGATGGTCTTGCGCAACTCGGTGATATAGCGTTCAAGCACTTGCTTGCCATCGCGGGCGATGGCGTATTTACCTTTCAACCCCATGCATAGCACCAGGTACATGAACTCCAGCACGTCCTGACAGCGCTTGGGCTCCTGCATCATGTTGGCCAGCAAGTTGAAAAACCTGTCTCCGCCAGTGGTTTCATCGTGGAACTCACCCAGCAAGGGATGCTGGCTCCAACTGGAGTTGCGGCCCCAAGGTGTGCGCATCACGGTTTCGTCCAGATACAGGCACAGTGCATACGAGTAGGCGGACACCAGCACAGGTTCGTATGAACGCTGGTGCATCTCTTCCAGAATGTTGGTGATCTGGGTATGGACCAGGCGATGCAGCGCTTCGACATCCTCGTACTCATCCAGCGCCTGCAGATTCATGGCCAGCCCGATCAGAGACATGGCCGCATCGCACATGGGGTTCATGAAGCCGGTGCGCAATGAAAAGTCCGGGTCTGAGGGGGCAGGGGGAGTGATGTTCCGGAAAGGTGTATTGATCTTGCCGGGTGAAGGAGAAGCGCCGGGCGATTCTGCTTGCTTTTCAAGTTTTGCCAGAAGTCGGTTGCTTTTCATCGTGTAAAGTCCCTCTTGTTTCTTCTTGCTTCAGTAACACAGAGGCCGCCATATCATACAGCGGGACGAATTGATAATGCTCGGGTCAAGGCATCAGTTATCCTGTCTGACGCCATTCACGCGGATAACCGGTTTGCGCTTTTCAGCAAAGCCACACAGTACGTCGTTTGCGTGAGGGAAGGCGACGTAAGGGACGTTGTATTGGATCCAGGCCTCTGAACTGTTGAGGCAGGCGTACAACAGGAATAGCGTTAGCTGGATTGGTATTGTTATCGGTGCCCATAGCCAGCCGTACGGTTCGCAAAGTTCCTTTTTGAAATCGACAAGCCATTGCCGATACGGTTGGATAGCCGCCTCGCGCCGGCTGAGTTTTGGTGTGAGGGGCGGAGGAGCTGGTAGCCCTTCGGGGCCGTATGCCATGAAATGCTGCAGGTATGCCCAGAGGGTACGTGCTGAACGGCTGCCATCGATAACGCCCGAGTTACCGCAGGCTATGCACAATTCTGTGGGTGGGCTCATTGTGTAGTCGATGCTGAACAGGTAGAGCGGGTGGCGAGAAGTGTAGGAATGTGCCGTGACAATAGGAATAAATCCAGCAACCCCCTCAATTTGATCCCAGTCGAATATAAGCATCTTGTTTGGGGTCTTGGGGGGGATGAAGTAAACCTTGCGAGTGATGCGATTGATTCGGATGAATGCACCGCGGCAGCGGTGTGCGCCGCTCGCAAAATAGAAGATCAGCGCAATGCAAGGCAGCATGGGCATTGTAAATAATATGCCTTTCAGGATTTCTGTGTTTATACCTACTATTATTCCAGTGGATAAGCAGATGATTGGTGAGAGCGCTAGTGATACTCCGATGAAGCCAGCGCTTCCCCCTTGTGTAATATTGTAGTAAGTCTCCAATTCAATGCATCTTTCATTGATGCGCCGTACACCATCTGGCTCAGGGGCGATTGATTGATGAACGCCATGATGCAGGCGTGCACCACCAAAACGAAGACTTTTAGGTAGGAATTTTATTTGCATGTCTATTCTGGGCTTCGAACGGGTTCTAATTTTTCTGGGTCGATTGTGCTAGATATAAGGTTGCTGGCCTTAAATTCCAATGGTTCTGGTGCTCCGGGCTGGAGGAGATATATGTCTGGCTGATTAATGTCGGGAATGTACAGATATTCAAATAATACTTTTGTAGATTGATGCATTTGGATGATCCAGCCGGTCTGCTTTCCATTTCGATACGTAGGCGTGACGAGGCACTCATGCTCATGGTCAAATGATCTGGTCGCTGTGTTATGAATTGATGGGCCATTAATTTGAATTAGTGTTTTATGATTTTTTTTAAAGGCTAACCTGGTTAGAAAGCTATCGCTTGACTCGTTGTTGAGGGCTGGTAATTGGTAGGTGATGTGTAGGGCACCCACCCTGAAACCATGCGTTTGCTGCCAATCGACTGAAATGCGCGGGCGATAGTACAAGCCATGTATAGCGTCTAGTTCTTGCTGGAGGGTATAGTTTTTATGGTGTTCCCCCCAGGCGCTATGCTTTAGCCAGATATCGACAGGTCGATGTTTGGTCATGTCTACGCCTGCCATAAAAGCAATGCCCACGCCGAGGGCTACAAGGGCTATTACGGTCCACCCCAATGGTGTCAGCCCTAATACTGCAACCGCCGTTCCTGATGTTAATCCTATTGCTGTCGCAGTACCTCCGGCCCAAGTCGCGAAGGTGATGACTCCCCCTGCCAACGCGGAGCCAAAGTACATAGTGGCCTGTTCCGGGTTTCTATCTTGTAGTGATCGAAGTCCTCGATAACTATCCGTGATAGCGGCGATTCCAGCACCTCCTGCACCAAATTTTGCGACGCCAACCTTGGCGGAAATATGCCTGATTGCGATGGTTGATACAGTTTTCCCCTGGGCTTGGCGTCTTACTGCCATTAAAGAGGCTGTAACCTCAATGCCGACCCCTATGAGCGTTATAATTGACGCTATTAAGTCGGCGAAATTTTGCACTGACGCGTTGTTTCTGATGTTTTTAATGGAGCTCAAAAAGTTTGTGATGGCCAAGTAGCCTCCAAGGCCAACTGCTGAAGGTCCTAAGCTAGAACGAAGGGTGTTCCGCATGCTGAGGAATATGTTTTCTTTCGCCTGATGTGCCCGGTTTATCGGGATTTCCGTATTGGCATGGTCTGTTCGTCGGTAGGTCGTTTCACCGACCTTGACCCACTCATAGATATTCACACGAGCCGAAAAGTCCACTTGGCCAATTTTGATCTCCGGCAGCTTCCAGGTTTTCAGATATTCACTGCCAGGCGCCTGATGCAACTGAAACTCCCGCGCTTGCCGCATCAGTTCGGCAAGACTGATCTCATGCATGACAATCGTCGCATTAAAGCGAATCTCCACCACATGCCGTAATTGCCTCACCAGCACATCCGCCGGATGAGAAGCTGGCAATGCCTGCAGCAGCCCGAGCAAGGCATTGGTTGCAGGCGTGGCGGCATACTCTTCGAGGTAGTTGTCCAAAACCGAAAGCACGCCTTTGGAGATGTCACCCGTCTTCTCCTTGATGCGGTTGGCCAAGACCTGGCTGCCATTACTCATGGCAAGCCAGAACGGGCTGTGCTCGGGCGGCATCATCACCACCTGTTGCAGCAACTGCTGCCCCTCGCTTGAGTGCACCAGCCCGCCGATGCAGTCGAACACCACTTCCTCATAGGCATCCGCAACTTCCTTCACCTTCAGGTCGAAGCTGCTGAGGGCCAGGCTCAACAGATGCTCGGTCCCAACGTGTTGCACCCAGGCGACTATGTCCTTCACCTGCTGCCCAATGACGCTATCGAGCTTGGCCAACTCCTTGGCATACAGGTCGGGGAAGCGCATGGCGCCGTCGTAGTCCAGCAGCTTGCGCTGGCGGGTGAGGGTGCTGGCCGTTTCGGTGCTGTGCTTGGCCGCTTCCTCTGCGGCCTTGAAGTAGCCCGCAATGAACTTGGCGCTTTGTAGGCGATGAGCATGCTGCCCGGCATAACGGGTTTTCTTCTCGACGCCAAGGGTGACCAGGTGATGCAACTCGCTGACGACACCGACAGGGTCATGCAGCGCCACGGCCAAGGGGCTGACGCCGGGTTGCGGGCCCAGATTGCGCACCATATTGTTCAACGCCTGGCCGTAGCGTGCTGCAAAGTCCGGTCGCCTCGATGCGCCTGCAAAAGCGGGGAAGACGCCGGTGGTGCCGGTGTTTTTCAGTTCGGCTACGGCATTACCGACAAAGGCGGCATCGAATACATGCGGCTGCATGGGCAGCTCCGCAGGTTTTACTTTGCTCGCGAGCTTGCTGCGCAGGCCACCCTCGTCCTGTTCGATCCGCCATAGGACGGCGTGGCTGAGCAGGGCTTCGCTGGCCAGCAGGTAGACCGTGTCGGCAATACTCGTTTCTGGGGCCAGCACTGTGTGGCTGGCGCGCACTACATCGGGCCTGGCGTGGCTGCCGGGGGTGTCGCTGTTGTAATCGTCGCTGGTCCACCACAGGTGGGCAAAACGGATGTCTTCGGTAACCTGGTAGTGACGGGTCTTCATCCGCCCGTGCTGGAAGTAGAACAGGTACACATAACTGCCAGGGCGCAGCAGCCTCAGGCCATATGCCTTGGCGGTTTGCAGGGGCGGGTAGTGGTCGACATCGAGCGTCTGGAAGATTTCGCGGTCCAGCGGCTGGTCGGCGATGCCGTAACGCACCGGATACAAGGGAATGCCGCGCTCGCACGGCGGCGGCGCAATGGCTTTACCGACTTTGGGAGCGCACGGGTGGTTGGGTTGAATCGCGCGTTTATAGGTGCTGGTCATCTAGCGTTTCTCGACAATATGGGGCTGGAGATCTCGAGGAGGCGGTCATTGATTTCCATCAACCGTTGGCGTCCCTGGATGTCGGTATCGAGCAACAGGTTGTAGATGGCGGGATCCTTTACGAACGGCTCTTCGGGGAAGAACAGACGCAGCTGCATGTAGTAGCTGCGGTCATCTTCGTCCTGGAATCCGCAATAGCCGGCTTCCTTGTCGTAGTCGGCGAGTTGGCGGTGGAATGCCAAAGGCTCGGTCTGCGCGCCCATGGCCTGTAGGTGCTGACCCAACTCATGGCGTGCGTGGCGCATGAACCAGGCGTGGGCGGCACTATCGAGGGCCGTTTCATCTGTGCTGGTGAGGGCTAGGGACGAGGTGTCGGCTTGAACGAAAGCAGGGCTGTCGTCGATCGTCAATTGTAGCCAGCAGTCGCGCGCTAGCCCGCTATGCCAGATCATTCGCTGTACAGGGCTGAACAGATGGCGCAATTGCGGCAGTGAAAGCGCTTCGCCCAGTTCTTCGAGCTTGCGCAGGCTTTGCCAATGGAAGGCAAGTGAGTTGCCGTCTGCGGCGCTCAATCGCCTGACGCGTTGGAGTTGCCCCGCAAGCGAGGACAGGTCACTCGGGCCAAACAGGATCAAGCCCGCCTGCTGTGGCCCCCACGTATCGAGAAACTGCGCCAGCAGCGCTGGGTTGGCACGCGCCAGAAGCGGGCCTGCCTGATAACCGGGGAGGCCATACTCGTCGGCGGATCCGCGCCATATCCAGTGGTGCTCCCCCGGCGCGGACAAGGGGCGGATGGCGTCTGCCAGTAAAGGTATACGCTCCCCATTGAGTAGCAGCCAGGCATGCCCCGGTTGTTGCAGTGGCCAGCTCGGTTCAAGCATGACAGTTACGCATTGGCGGGGCCAGCCTGCTGCGATGTAGGCTTCTTCCATCATGCGCTTGCCTTGTCGCAAGGGCAGGGCACACGTGTACAACGCCCGTCACTGCGCATACCGCAGACGTGGTCCAGTCCGGTGCCCTGAACGGGCGCGCCGGATGCAAGGTGGCTGTTGCCAGCACCGGCAGGCTGCATATCCATGGGGGCCTCAATGTGCAGCGCCACGCCTTTTAGCGTTATGCCGCTCTCGTTGATCAGGATCGTGCCGCCTACGCCTTCAAGCACAATTTCGTCCTGCACCCGCAGCGCGAAACGCATGGCGTGCTGTTGGATCTCCTGCCCGGCAACCAGATGCAGGTGGCCTTGGATTTTCTGTTCCTGGTGCCCGCCAACCTCAAGGGTGTGATTCACCGCTGTCTTATCGATGCGATGGTTACCGACCTCCAGGATGTGGTCTTTCCCGATGGTGGTTATCCGGTTGCGCCTGGCATCGAAAAATGCGTCTTGGCCAATGCTGACCCGTTCATCGTTGCCGACGGTTTCGTTACGGTCATTTCCGATGGCGAGGGTTTCGTCATGCCCGACCTGCTCGCTGCGGTTGTTGCCGATCTGGGTAGCCTCGTCGTGCTTGACGATATTGTTCTGGTCCCGCTCGGCATGGATAAACACCTCCTGGCGGCCCAACTCGTCCTCGAAACGCAGCTCATTGAAGCCATCACCTTTGTGGGTCTGGCTCTTGATGGTCATGCGTGTCTTGTGTTTGGGCAGGTCGTAAGGCGGGAGCTGATCGCCGCAGTAGGTGCGCCCGGTGATCATCGGCTGGTCGGGGTCGGCGTTGACGTACTGGATGATCACGTCCTGGCCAATCCGCGGAATCGCCATCGAGCCCCAGCTGCCGCCGGCCCAACCTTGTGACACCCGTACCCAGCAGGAACTGAATTCGTTGTTGTTGCTCTCCCGGTCCCACGGAAAGCTGACCTTGACCCGGCCCCACTCGTCGCAATAGATCTCCTCGCCGGGCGGGCCAACGACGGTGGCCATGTGCGGGCCGTCGATGCGCGGTTTGGCCAAGGGGGCCGGGCGCCACTCACCTCTGCCGGGCACCAGCACGGCTTCCTGCTGGTAACGGGTGCCTTGCTCGGCGCCGGCGGCCTCTTCCTGCAAGCTGGTGAACTGGATGCCTTCGTGGTGCACGCTGATCGTGCGCCAGTGCACGTTGAGGTCTTCACGCGGGTGCTCGATGAGGGTGAAGCTCAGCCCCGGCTGGAGGCGTACATCGTCGCCTTCCACTTCGGCAATCCGTGCATCGTGGCGCAGGGCCGTGAGTCGGGTAGCGGTGAACGGGACGCCGACCGCATCCCGCTTGTAGCGCCCGGGGTAGTCGAAGCGCTCATAGTTCTGCGATTGATGGGTGATGCTACTGTCAGTCGCGCGGTGTTCCTGGCGGTACTGCGGGTTGGTGAAGGTGTAGTCCCGTTGCACCTGCCGGGCGGTGCGCACCTGCTCGCTGTAGCGCAGGCGCCGCAGGCACGGCCTGGCCTGGTCGCCACCGCTGTTGGCGCGGTACAGCACCTGGTCGGGGCCGACGTCGTCCTCATCGTAAAAGCCTTCATCATCGTCATCGGCCTTGATCGCGCCCCGGCTGATCGGCCCCAGCGCGAGCAGCCGGTCGGTAATGATCAGTTGATGGTGCTTCGGCGTGTGTTCAAAGCGGTAGACGAAACCCTCCTCGCCAGCCAGGCGGGCGATGAAGTCGAGGTCGGTTTCACCGGCCTGCACGCAGAACTCGCGCACCTGGTGTTCGCCGATGCTCTTGATTTCGAAACGGTGGATGCCCTGGCGCTGCAGCATCAGCTCAAGAATCTGCGGCACGGTCTTCTGCTGGAAGATACGCCAGTTCGAACGCAGCCCGGCCCGGGCCAGTAGCGGCTCGACCAGGGCATGGTAACGGGTGCGATAACGGCCGGTCTCGCCCTGGCTGAAACTGCTGAGCAGGCCGTGCACGTAGCGCAGCGGCCGCTCACCGCGCCAGAGGGTGAACAGCACCGGTTTGTCCAGCAACTGGCCGAAGTCGACATCGCCTTCGAAACTGATCAGCTCCAGTTTCAGCTGGAACGGTGAGCTGATCGCTTCGTCGAGCTCGAACGACACCACTTCGAATTCGGCTTTGCCTGCGAGCGGCTGAAAGCTGTAACGCAAGTCCGTTTGACTGGCCATGTTCTCTCCGGGGGAATGGTCTGGCTTGTGAATGCAGTTTCACTGCACGGCGCGCTGGGTGTTTACTTTATTTAGTTACCTTGTAGGATGTTTCTTACTTTGTGTAAGTTTGAGTTTTAGTTGTAGGAAGTTTCCTACGAGTATCGCGCCTTTATTATCTCCGCTGCTCCTTTTTGATTTGTCGTTGCTTTTGACGATGCGCTGGCAATCGTGCTGCAGTCGAGCCGGAAAGTGTAAGTTAATATTTAGTTGTGAAAATTTTTGGTGTGCTCTAGTCTCGTTTCAGGGTGCGTAGTGCCCACTACTGTTCAAGTGAGTCAAACTTCATTCAGTCTGTTTGTCTTGATTGAGTTAGGTGGTGGAAACGTAGGGCGTCAAACAGGATTGTTTAAATGGAAATTTCCCGAACGCGCTTCAGCATTCGTGGCCTGACACAGGTCCTACGAAGCGGCACTATCACGGCTCTACGCGAGCGGGCTGCCGCTGCCGAAGAAGACCCCAGCCTGGGCTACATCCAGAAGCAAGAGCTTGCGATGAACAGGCAGCTTGCGTATTTCCTCGATAATGTCGGGGGGCGGCAGCAGTCGTATCGGCTGCCTTTCTATCTGCTACTGGGGGCTGAGGGGGCAGGCAAGAGCAGCCTGGTCGAACATTCGGCGCAGCACTTTTCCCTGACGCGGATCGACAGGGCGCAGGCGCAGGGCTTGCGCGGTGAAGCGGCTGAGGGTGGGGTAAACTGGTGGATCTGCGACGACGCAGTAATCCTCGACCCACCCGGCGAGTGCTTCACTCAAGGGCACTGCCATCCTGGGCCGCACAAGGCAGATGTTCAGGCGCACCCGTACACGCTGCCGGCTGGCACACAGGCCAAGCTATGGTCACACCTGCTTGCCTGGCTGGCCCGCAACCGGGGCTACAGGGCTATCAATGGTCTGCTGCTGGTAGTCGACCTTGCTGAGTTGGCACAAGCGAGCCCCGAACAACGTACGGCGCTTGCCCACCTGCTGCGAAGCCGCGTGGCGCAGGCGCACAACGAACTTGACTTGTGCATACCCCTTTATATTGTTCTTACCAAGTTCGATCTACTGGAAGGCTTTGAGCTACTGTTCAGTCGCCTGCCCGCAACCCAGCGTGAACAGTTGTTCGGGAGCACTTTCAAGCTGGATACCCAGGCGGAGCCGGATGACTGGCTGAGCCAAGTAGTTGCGCTGTTCGATCAAGTAATCATTGCAGTGCAGGAACATGTCGCAGATGCCATGGGTGCATCGTTTACTGAAGAGCATCGTAAGGGCTTGCTTTCATTGCAGGCACAGTTGGCAGGGTTACGCTCGGTATTGTTGGTCTTTCTGCGCGAAACACTAAAAAGTGATAGCACCTTTACGAACTTGCCGGTGCGCGGTATTTACCTGTCTTCAGCACTGCAGCAGGGTGGCATCAAGAATGTTTTCTTGCGGGAAGCTGCCTGTGCCTACGGCGTTCCGCACTCAGGGCTTGAGCGCCAAAAAACGGCGCGTTCGACAAATGCCTATTTTACTCAGCAAATATTCCAGCGCGTCCTTTATCCGGAGTGCGGACTGGTTGGCGACACTGTAGAACGCTCTCGCCGCAAGCGCCGGGCACTTTGGACCGGGTCTGCTGTTGGCCTGCTCGCCGTTGCGGTCGCCGGCGCAACGCTCTACCGCTACTTCGATACCAATAGGGCCATGGCTGCCGATGTACTGGTGAAGAGCCAGGCGTTTCGTTTGACTGAAGTGGACAAGCAAATCGACCTGTCAGGTCGTAATCTGCTGATCCCGTTAAATCAGCTTCGCGAGGCCGTTGCGCTGCTGGGTGACTATCGCGCGGCTTGGCCAGGTGTGGCAGATGCGGGGCTGTACCAAGGGCGAACTATCGGCCCGCTGGTAGATAATGCCTACCTTGGCTTGCTGTCTCACCGCTTTCTGCCGGCGCTGGCCCGCGGCCTGATGAATGTGATGGAGGCGGCGCCGGAAGGCAGCGAGCAGCAGATGGCGGCGCTAAGGGTGTATCGAATGATCGAGGACCGGCAGAACCGGCGCGCTTCGTGGGTAGAGGCCTGGATGGCCCGGCAGTGGCAACGCGAGTTCCCTGGTGAAGGGCAGGTGCAGCGCGATTTGTTGGTGCACCTGCAGTATGCCCTGGCACACGCCGACCCTGAGCTTGGGCCGTTCAGGCCCAGAATAGCCAAGGTGCAGCAGGTGCTGAGCCAAACCCCGTTGCATCCGGATTACACCGAAGCTGAACGCGCTACGTTGGTCGAGCAACTGCAAGGCCTTTATACCACCGAGTACATCGCAAGCTGGCGCAACACGTTGCTGCAACTGAATGTGACCGATTTCCACGACTTGAGCCACGGCGTTGCAGTGCTTGAGCAATTCATTGGGCCTGCGGCGCCACTGCGCCGGCTACTGGAGACTGTGCGGGACAATACTGTCATCCAGCAGCCCCTAGCTCCGGGTAAAAGCGCCAAGTTGGCCGGCACTGCAATTGACGAGCTTCAAAACGGGCAACAGCTGAACCAAGCTGGAGCGATACGACAGGCTTTCGCCGATTTGGTCGAGATGCTGGAGGCAAAGGGGGAACGACCTGATGCCTATGTGGAAACGGTGAATGCAATACGGGCAGTGCATGACTACGCCAAAGCTATACAGGCCAGCCCGGAAAAGGGGCGGGCGGCGCTAAGTGCGGTGCTTGAACGCTCATCGACGAAAGAGCAGGACCCGATCGCCCACTTGCACCGCGTTGCAGCCGATCTTCCTGAGCCAGTGCGCAAGCAGGTGGCGAAGATCGCCGAGCAAACAGCCCGGGTGCTGATGATGGAGGCACTGATTGAATTGGAGCAGCGTTGGTATACCGATGTGTATAGCTTTTTCGAGTACCGCCTTTCAGGGCGCTACCCCTTCGTTGTTCGGGCGCCGGACTCAGCGCTGGATGACTTCGAAGCTTTTTTTGGCCCGCAAGGAAAGCTGCAGCAGTTCCAGAACAACTATCTGGGTGCTCTCATCAGGGATAATCCGAGCGCACTTTACGCCGAGGGTCGAGGCGGCAATCTGGTACATCCGGACGTGCACCAGCAACTGGAAATTGCTGCGCGCATCCGCGAATCGTTTTTTGACAACAGCGGCAAGCTGAACGTGCAGTTCAGCATTGAACCGCTAGGCCTCAGTGCCAATCAGCGTACCAGTTTGCTGGAATTGAACGGGCAGCAGATAAGCTATACCCATGGTCCCAGGCAGATGGCAGTGCTGAATTGGCCCAGTCCGCAGTATCCCAGTAGCACGCTTACGCTACTGAGGCTCAATAGCAATAGCAGCAGCCTGCAATACCATGGTCCCTGGTCGATGTTCCGGTTACTTAGCCGTGGAGGGCTAAACGGGCGCACCGAAACCAGTGTGGACCTCAGCTTCAGGGCCGGGGATGGCCTGATGCGCTACAGGCTGACTTCGGAAAAGGCCTTCAACCCGATCACTCAGCAGCCATTCAAAGGGTTCAGATTACCGCGTAGCCTGCTTGATTTCTCTGCATCGAAGACACTGCGGGCCAGTATCCAGGCCAGCAACAGCGCACAGCCTTGAATCCCGCCGCAAACGGGCAACATCACCAAGATGGTTGCCCGCCCTGTTGCACTTTACCCTCAGCCCAGATCCGCCGCCGCATGCCGCTCCGGCACCTGGCTGGCTTCATCCCCCCAGGTCCGGTTCACCCGGGTACCGCGCAACACCGCCGGGCGCAGGGCAATTTCCTCGGCCCAACGCTGCACGTGCGGGTACTCGTCCACCGCCAGGAACTCTGCCGCCCCATACAGGTTGCCGCGCACCAGCTGGCCATACCACGGCCATACGGCAATATCGGCAATGCTGTATTCCTCACCACCCAGGTAACGGCTTTCGGCCAGGCGGCGGTCAAGCACATCCAGCTGGCGCTTGGCTTCCATGGTGAAGCGGTTGATGGCGTATTCGAACTTTTCCGGCGCATACACATAGAAGTGGCCAAAGCCACCGCCCAGGTAAGGCGCCGCACCCATCTGCCAGAACAGCCAGTTCAGGCTCTCGGTACGTGCAGCAGGCGACTTGGGCAGCAGCGCCCCGAACTTTTCCGCCAGGTACAGCAGGATCGAACCCGATTCGAACACCCGCACTGGCGGTTCGACGCTGCGGTCGAGCAGGGCAGGGATTTTCGAGTTGGGGTTGACCTGGACGAAGCCGCTGGAGAACTGATCGCCTTCACCAATACGGATCAGCCAGGCATCGTATTCAGCCCCGGCGTGGCCCAGGGCGAGCAGCTCTTCGAGGGCAATGGTGACCTTGACACCATTGGGCGTGGCCAAGGAATACAGCTGCAGCGGGTGCTTGCCCTGCGGCAGATCCTTGTCGTGGGTCGGGCCGGCAACCGGGCGATTGATACTGGCGAACTGGCCGCCGGACGCTGCGTCGTTGCGCCAGACTTTGGGTGGTACGTAGGCGGGCTTGCTCATGCATGAATCTCCTTCGATGGCGCAAAACGGTCACGTAAAGACGTGGACCTGCATCTATGCCACGGGTTCGACGAAAAGCGCAAATGCATAGCGCGCGAGCGCAACGTGCATGACAACGGTTTCATCCAGGTTTCATCCGGCACAGGCCAGGCCGACCCTATGCTGGATTATCGCTGCGCCCTGCATGGAACTGCCGGCCGATGACCATTCCTCGCTGCTTGTTGACGCTGGCCCTGCTCGGCGGCCTGCTGGCTCACGTCCAGGCTGCGCCTTGGGTTGCCGGCCTGCACCATATGACCCTTACCGACCCGGTCGATGCCCGGCCCATGCAGGCGCTGGCGTTTTACCCGGCCATTGGCCAAACCCGCAGCAGCCGCATCGACGGCTACCCGGTCGATGTGGCTGAAGAGGCCCCCATCGCCATGGGGCGGTTTCCGCTACTGGCGTTGTCCCATGGCAACACCGGTAGCCCACTGGCCCTGCATTACCTGGCCACGTGGCTGGCGCGTCAGGGCTTTGTGGTGGTGGCGGTGGTGCACCCCGGCGACAACGCCCACGATCACAGCCGCCTGGGTACCCTGAGCAACCTCTATGGCAGGCCGCTGCAAGTCAGTGCTGCAATCACGGCGGCGCGCGATGATGCATTGGTCGGGCCTTACTTGAATGGGGGCAAGGTGGGCGTGATCGGCTATTCGGCCGGTGGTGAAACCGCGTTGATCCTGTCTGGCGCGCGCCCCGACCTGGATCGCCTGCGCCAGTACTGCCTGGAGCGACCCGACGACGCCGACGCCTGCAAGACCCACGGCATTCTGATTGCCGACCGCAGCGAACTGGTGCCGGAGGCTGACCAGCGGGTAGGGGCGGTGATGCTGATGGCGCCGCTGAGCCTGCTGTTCGGGCGCCATGCACTGGCCGGAGTGCAGGTGCCGGCGTTGATCTACAGCGGTGACAGCGACCAGTTGGTGGCGGTGGACCGTAACGCCGAAGCCCTGGCTCGCAAGCTACCGGTCACGCCGGATTACCGCCTGTTGGCCGGTGCCGGGCATTTCGTGTTCATGGCCCACTGCGACGCCGAGCAGCACGCGCACATGCCGGCACTGTGCAAGGACGCCGAAGGCGTGGACCGCCGGCATATCCATCACTCGCTGCAGCGTGAAACGGCAGCGTTCTTCAGCCAGGCGCTGGGTGCGCCGGAGCCGGCTGAGCGTTCAGTTGCGACGGGCTCGTCGCGCAAGCAGCAACGTTAGGCCCACCCCGGCCAAGGCGAGCAGGGCTGCCACGCAGAAGATCGAGGCGTAGCCGAGGTGCACGGCTACGGTACCCATCAGCGGCCCGGCGATAGCCAATGCCATGTCGAAGAACACCGCATAGGCACCCAGCCCCGCGCCACGGCTGCTGCTGGGTACCTGCCTGATCGCCTCGACGCCCAGTGCCGGATACACCAGTGACAGCCCGAAACCGGTGAGCCCGGCTCCAACCAGCGCCCACGGCGGCGAGGGTGCCAGCCACAGCAGGCCCAGGCCAAGCACCTCGGTGGCCATGCAAGCGACCGCCACGTTGTAGCCGCCAAAACGGTTGACGGCGTTGACGAACAGCAGCCGCGAAATGATGAAGCACACACCAAACGCACTCAGGCACCAGGCCGCGCCGGCCCAGCCGCGTTCCAGGTAATACAGGGTGACGAAGGTGGTCAGGGTGCCGTAGCCGATCGACGCCAAGGTCAGCCCCAGGCCGCACGGCGCAACCCGGCCAAACGCCGACCAGAAGGGCAGGCGCTCGCCGCGCACCACCACCACGTCTGGGCGCTTGCGCAACACCAGCAGGGCAAGGATCGCCAGCACCAGCAAAGCCGGCCCCAGCACACTGAAGTCCAGCCCGGCCACGGCCAGTACGCCCAACGGAGCACCGATGGCGATGGCGCCGTAGGAGGCGATACCGTTCCACGAAATCACCCTGGCGGTATGCTCGGGGCCCACCTGGCTGATGCCCCAGCTCAAGGTGGCCACACCGATCAGCCCTTGGGCGATGCCCAGCAGCAAGCGCCCGCCAAGCAACAGCGCCAGGCTCAGCAGCGGTAGTGTCAGGGTCCAGGCCGACAGCAGCGTCAACACCCCGCAGCCGGCAATCCCCAGCAGACCAAAGCGAATGGCCTGCTTGCCGCCCAGGGTATCCGCCACGCGCCCGGCAAATGGCCGGCTGAGCAGGGTGGCCAGGTATTGCAGGCCAATCGTCACCCCGGCGATCACCGCGCCAAAGCCCAATTGGTCGTGCACGTAGCTGGGCAGCACGGCAATCGGCAAGCCGATGCAGAGGAAGGCAATGAATGTGTAGAAAACGATCGACAGGATCTGCCGGGTGATGTGCAGCGTGTCGCTGCCAAGGGCGGGTTGTTGCGCGGTCATGGGCTCTTTCGCGGGCGGGCGGTTGGGCGTGGACCCATCATGGCCGTTGTGCGAAGCAAATGAAAGCAGGCTAACGAATTATTCGTCGGGAAGTGCCAGCCTGTGGGATTTGCGGTGGGTTCTTCGCGGGTGAACCCGCTCCCACAGGATTTGCATTAAGTCTCGAACATTGCGAGGCCCCTGTAGGAGCGGGTTCACCCGCGAAGAGGCCGGCCCAGCCACACAAGATGGCCAGGCCTAACCCTTCAATCAGACCAACACACCCTGGCTACGCAGGTAGTCATCGTATGTACCGCTAAAGTCCACCACACCATCAGCCGACAGCTCGATGATGCGCGTGGCCAGCGACGACACGAACTCGCGGTCGTGGCTGACGAACAGCAGGGTGCCTGGGTAGTTTTCCAGCGCCAGGTTCAGCGCTTCGATCGATTCCATGTCCAGGTGGTTGGTCGGTTCGTCCATCACCAGCACGTTCGGCTTCTGCAGGATCAGCTTGCCGAACAGCATGCGGCCTTGCTCACCACCGGAAATCACCTTCACCGACTTGAGGATCTCGTCGTTGGAGAACAGCATGCGCCCGAGGGTGCCGCGGATCACCTGCTCGCCGGAGGTCCACTGGCCCATCCAGTCGAACAGGGTCATGTCGTCTTCGAAATCGTGGGCATGGTCCTGGGCGTAGTAGCCCACTTCGGCGCTGTCGGTCCACTTCACCGAGCCCGCATCCGGGGTCATTTCGCCGACCAGGGTGCGCAGCAGGGTAGTCTTGCCAATGCCGTTGGGGCCGATGATCGCAACGCGCTCGCCCGCTTCGACGGTAATGTCGAAATTCTTGAACAGCACTTTTTCGTCGAAGGCTTTGGCCATCTTCTCGACGACCACAGCCTGGCGGTGCAGCTTTTTTGTCTGTTCGAAGCGAATGAACGGGCTGACGCGGCTGGATGGCTTGACCTCGGCCAGCTGGATCTTGTCGATCTGCTTGGCACGCGAAGTCGCCTGCTTGGCTTTGGAGGCGTTGGCCGAGAAGCGGCTGACAAAGGTCTGCAGCTCGGCGATCTGGGCTTTCTTCTTGGCGTTGTCCGACAGCAGCTGCTCGCGCGACTGGGTGGCGGCGGTCATGTACTCGTCATAGTTGCCTGGGAACAGGCGCAGCTCGCCGTAATCCAGGTCGGCCATGTGGGTGCAGACGCTGTTGAGGAAGTGGCGGTCGTGGGAAATGATGATCATGGTGCTGTTACGCGCCGTGAGGATCGTTTCCAGCCAACGGATGGTGTTGATGTCCAGGTGGTTGGTTGGTTCGTCGAGCAGCAGCACGTCCGGGTCCGAGAACAGCGCCTGGGCCAGCAGTACACGCAGCTTCCAGCCAGGCGCCACTTCGCTCATCGGACCGAAGTGCTGTTCCAGCGGAATGCCCAGGCCCAGCAGCAGTTCACCGGCACGGGATTCGGCGGTGTAGCCGTCCATTTCGGCGAATTCGGTTTCCAGCTCGGCGACGGCCATGCCGTCTTCCTCGGTCATTTCTGGCAGCGAGTAGATACGGTCGCGTTCGGCCTTTACCTTCCACAGCTGGCCGTGGCCCATGATCACCGTGTCGATCACGGTGAATTCCTCGTAGGCGAACTGGTCCTGGCGCAGCTTGCCCAGGCGGGTGTTCGGCTCAAGCATGACCTGGCCACCGGATGGCTCCAGGTCACCGCCGAGGATCTTCATGAAAGTCGACTTGCCGCAACCGTTGGCGCCGATCAGGCCGTAGCGGTTGCCGTTGTTGAATTTGACGGAAACGTTTTCGAACAGCGGCTTGGAGCCGAACTGCATGGTGATGTTAGCGGTAGAGATCAAGTGCTTGGCCTGCGGGGGTTCCAGAGGTGTATTTAGGCCCTCTCGTCAGTTTTGGGCCAATTTTGGGCCAATTCGACTCGGGGCGGCAGCTTCTCCAGCTCCCTCCAATCCGAGGAGGAGCTGATCCATTTCGCGTAGGTAGAAAGCAACATCTCGACGCTTTAGCCAAGCTGGTTCGCGATGAACGCGGGGTTCATCCCAGACATCAGGCACATGGCTGCGTAGGTGTGGCGGGTGTCGTACTGACGGCGTTCACGGATGTTCAGCGCCTTGAGCGCCGATTTGAAGTGGCGGATTGTAACACTTGGTTCGTTGATCCACAGCCTACCTTTGCTCGGTTGGAACACAAAAGGGCTCACTGGGTGGGCCGATTTTGACGCCCTTGGCCGCTCCTGGGACCGGCTTGTGCTTAAATTGGCGAGTTCTGAAATGGATGTTTCTTGTTAGGGAGAACGCTATGTTTGCTGTTGGTATCGCGCTGCTTGCTGTCGGGTTGGGCACTTCAAACGCTGGGCTATGGATACCGGGCGCCGCGCTCATGGCCGCCGGCGTCGTGAAACGAGCACGCAGCTGATCCCCTGGCCACCATATCGCGGCAGTGAATAGAGGGGGAGGGGGTTACAGTTGGGTGGAGTACAGAAGTGCTCTTCGCGGCCTGCGGCTTACTCGCCTTGGTTGGCGTTGAAGTTGGCTACGCTTAACGTATCCCAGAGAGGTACGCGTTATGAGCGAGCGTGACAATAAAGAGACGCTAATGTCGGGCTGTGCTGGCTGTGGCGAGGCAATGGACTTCGACCCCGATGACCCAAGGCCTGAGTTTGAGTTCCAGTGTGAGCACTGCCAAAAGGTCAATATCGTGATCTGGGGGGTAGGTGAGCCGCCCCACTGGTATACGGAAATCAAACCAAATTCACACGATGTCGATGCTTCGGCGCAATAAGTGTGAGTAGTTAAGCCGCCTTCAGCAGCGCTTCAATCACCCACTGGCCGGCCAGCGGCGGTACTGCGTTGCCAGCCATGTGCATGGTCAGCCGGTGGCGTCTGGGCAAAGGGTGTAAGCCGGGAATGACATCGCGGCCAGGGCCTTGCTGGCGCTGAGCATCCCGAACGGATCGAGCACCATCCCTCCGCGCGGTGAGCCGGCCAGAACGCAGGGGCGGATCAGGTGCACTGACTGATCCGGCAGCGTCCGCATCATCTCGATGCAGTCGCCCACCAGGATGTGGTGCTGCTGGGGCATGTTGTGGTCCTTGCGTTCAGGCGTCGCCCTCGCCGGGGCGGCGTTCATCGCTTGAGAGGGGTGGTATGCTTCGCCGCTTACCAAACAAGGAGAGTGGTAATGGGGTTGCGGGAGAGGCATAAAGCGTTTCAGGAGTGGTTCACGCCGCGCCGCCGAAGGCGAGCAGGCGGAACGTTACTCGCCATCTGGGCTGTTGGCATCTGCGTGTACCCTGGCAAGCACTGGATCTACGTGATGATTCCCGGGATCATGTGGTTCATGAGCGCCTGGCCGCCAGAGCTGCACGACAAGCGTTAAGGCGCTGGCGGGCAGCGGCGGAGTGTCAGGCCGCGCGGCGCTTCGCGGCACAAGGCCGCTCCCACATTTGTTGCAACGTGCCGAACCTGTCGGGCCATGGTTGCTCGCCTTGGTGCATGCCTTGAGGCAAGCGGGGCGGCATCAATGCCCACCTCGAAATCCAATCATTAACTTACGTGGCATCTTCGCAGCTTCGGACCATTTTTCGGGCCAATTTGAAGCTTTCCAGCTCCTGCCAGTCGTTGGACGAGTTAATCCAGCGCACATATGAGTCGATAAGAGCATCTGCACGCTGTGCCCGAGTTGTTCGGCGATAAATGCGGGGTTGAGACCAGACATTGAGCATATTGTCGTATAGGTGTGACGGCAGTTATACGGGGGCGGTATCTGATCTCCAAACCTCTCAGGATCGGGCGCTACTGGTGACGGGCTTGACCTCGCTTCTCTCGAATTCCTGCCAGACCTCACCGTCGAAAAACGTCATTGAAAGGATGTTTTTCTGCAGCAGGCTGATAGTAAACAGGCTCCCGATTTCATCAGGTCGGCTTACCTTCCCGATGCAGTTGTCTTCGGTAGCTTCACCTAAGCCAGCGCGCCCTACCTTGATGGCGTTGTAGACCTTCTCGTAGGGGGTAGTGAACTCGACCGTGAGCCGGTCCTTGTCGCGGAAGCCGCTGTAGATCGGAATGATGGAAAAGCCTTCATCGTTGTTGGAGTCGTGGTCCTGGAGGTTGCCGAAGTTTTTGACCCAACCGATGTACACCTTGCGGTCTTCCATGCTGAACATGTACAGGCGTTTGTTGAACAGTGAGTCCAGCAACAACGCCTGATGGGTACTGGTGGGCAGCATGGTTTTCAGGATGAAGGAGCGGGTGAGGTAGTCGGTCTTCAACCCGTGCCGGTAGCGGGTGATCTTGAAGCGCACTTTGGCAGCCAGGTAGGCGTAAAGAGGGGCGAAGAGGATGGCGAGCAAAAGCGTTGCGAACAGGTGCTTTTCAGCGCTTTTAGTGAACCCGCGCTTGGCCAGAACGTCTGCCAACCCGAAGAAACCGCCTGTGACCCATTCAATCAGGAAGATAACCGTCAGCCAAGGTAGGGCGAGCACCAGCCCCCTCATCGCGATGTGAAGATACAGGGATTGTCCTTCGTACTTGGCGATGAGGGTCTTGTCGTAGAAGTTGTATTTGCAGTAGATGAAGCCGCAGATGAGGATGGGTAAAACGAGAAGAAAACCCATTGCAGTACCTAGTGAGACTTCGAAATCGCTGTTTTGGCGGCCTCACAGGCTTTCGCGAACTCAGCATCATGCAGGATGGTTGAAGCAGAAATGGAAACGGCGCCATGGTCGCTGACTTGCACATGCTCGGCGACTTCGTTGAGCTGCCTTGCGATGGCCATGGACTCTTCGGAAGGCGGGGAAACCATCTGCAATATGGTTTCCCAGAAACTTTTGTCGCTCACTGTTGTAACTCCTCTGTTCCAGGCAAGGCCTGAACACGTCCCCGTAGCTTAGCAGCAGCACACGCAAGCGCCGCTAAAACGGATGCGGAGCCTAGCATACTGTATGCTTCCACACCTAAATGGACAGATGATTGACCAGTATGTTTCGGATCATTTCGAGGTCAGGTGCTGTCAGCCCCAGAAGTTCGCGGCGGCAATAGACGACTGGGCGAGCACCGCGTGCGGGTGCGGCCTTTTTTGCCCCTCAGCTGTCGAGGCTTGCGCAGGGCGTAGGGCTAGGGATTTGTGGAGATGCGCAGATCAAGCGCCGCCCGCGCGGCGCATCGCGAGCAAGCTCGCTCCTACATCTGTTTCGGGCCAGTCACGCCTGTGAGGTCACCGCTGTCCGCCTTGTTTGTTCCCTTCAATATCAGAGGGGACGCAGTCGCTCTTCATCATCCTCCAGCCATACACCCAGGGTGCGCGCGCCTCTGGCACAGGAGGCATTGGCCGAAAACAAATGTAGGAGCGAGCTTGCTCGCGAAGCGCCGCGCGGGCGGCGCTCGATCTCAATGCCACTGAAAATCTGGTGACAAGCACCTCGCAGCCTAGACGCCTTATCAACCCAGGCAAAAAGATGGAGCTTTTGGTCGTATCCGGTGGTCAAGCTAGTTAGATAGGCCTAATTACAAATGAAGGCTTGTCCGCTCTGCTTGCACCTCTCAACCACCGGCCATTTCAGGAGATCTGTATGCGTATGCGAGGCAGCGTGTACTGGACTTGGGCAGACCCGACACTTCACCACCTCACCCATGAAGAAACGTTAGACGACGGCACTCGCATCGATGTCCAGGTGAGGCTTTCCCGTACCGGGAGCACGCAGATGTTCCTGGGGGTGTATGCGCGGTCGGGCATGGCCCTTCACGAGGAGGCGTTCGACTCACGGCCCAATGAATCCATGACCCGGGCACTTGCCTGGGGAGTTGACCGAGCACGCCGCGTTGCCGATGAGGGTGCGCCTGCTGCAGACCCTGTCGCTGCCGCTGACTAGAGGGGATATGGGTACAGTTGGGTGAAATGCTGGTCTCGGTCTGCGTAGAACGTCAGGAGGCTATGAGGTATGCCGCTACGCCCTTGGCCATGCGCCAAGGCTTCCACAGAGAAAAGTAATCGAACAGCCGGCTGGAATTGCCCGCCAGCCCTGCAACTGCAAGGTAGACGAACCACTTGCGCAGGGCCCTGGAGAGTTTCTTTTTGGTGAATCGCAATAATCGGTACACCTTGAAAAAAATCCTGTCGCAAATAAACGAAAAAGCCCAACAGGGTGTTGGGCTTAGGCGTCACTCCTCAACACGCATAGGAATGACAAGGGGCGAAAATTTACGACACGGTGGCAGGATATTGCAAGCTCTGTTGAGGGCTCCTCAAGTGCTGGCGTGCAGCGCAAGATTGGGTTATTGCTTGCACCCCACCCACTCAATGAGGGCATTGAGGATGAAACGCTTGTTACTTGGCATGTTGTTGATGACGTCGGGCGCGGCGTAGCTGCGGGGCGGTTTTATTTGGATGAAATGGCGCGCTAACGAGTTGGAACGGGAATTGCTGTGATCCTGAGACATTGATCAAGCGGAGAGCGCCGAAATGACTCAGGATGACCGCTTTTACATGATTTTCGTTGTGGTTGCTGTGCTGATTCTGGATTTGGCGGCGACCTTGATGTTCCTCAGGGCCATCGCCTGACCCCCGATAGTGGGCTTGGCCATACACGAAATCGGGGCCACCTGCCTGGCTCAAAGCGATGTGCCACAGGCAGCACCAGCCCTTTGGCCAGATGAAATCTTGCAGGATGGAAGACCAGCGGCTTGCCGCTGGCCGAACATCCTCCCGTTGTGCGGTCCAACGTAAGCAAGGCCTGGCTTAGCCTGGCCGGAGGTACGTACATGAAAGGCAAGACTGCATGGGTCGTGGTGTTGGCTGGGTTGTTGCTGCTCAGTGGTTGCTGGCCGTATTGGCACGAAGGCAGGCATCACCGGCATTACTATGACGGAGACCGTGGCGGGCAGGAGTACCGCCGCTACTGATGCAAGGCAAGCAATCCCTTGCGCCCCTAAACCGATATAGCAAACAAACCTAATGCCAGGCTGTCATTGAGCAGTAACATGGGCAAAGCAAAAAAATCAAAAAAGGGCATGCGGCTTGGCAACACTTTCCCAAGTTCTCGAAGGGGGCAGCAGGAGCGTGTCGCGTGAAGAGCTCAACATCGCTAGCAGGCGCAATACTGGTATGCGGTTTCGCCACATTGTTCATGGCAGGCTGTGCACAAAACCCTGATGTTCGCGACAGTCATGATTATACCTCTGGCACTACCGCGAAAAGCTCACCCGCGTATCTGGGGTGCGTCAAAGGTGAACTTCCCAAAAATGTGAAAACCTACGAAGTCAATGGCGATAACTCGGTCAAACTGTTTATCGAAAGCAATGACCCCAACACGGCTGATGGCCTTGTCGAATTGCGCGGCACGGGAACCCGGCAGCAGTTCACGGCCTATCAACGCGCTGCCTGGTACGATCATGGCAGGCTGCTGGATGCCGCGTTGATGTGTTCGAAAGCATGATCCGCTGACCTGCAACCACAAAAAGCCCGCCTCTGTAGAGCGGGCTTTTTGTTGACACGCCCAGATCCTGGCCCTGAGGGTTGTGGCGCATCGCCAGTACGCTGGGTATTATCTTGCGTTGCCAGACCCGCGCAACCCATCAAGGATGATAACGGCATGTCCGATGCACTTCCCAAGGACCTTTTCAAGCGCTATCGGCGCCCTGAAAAACTCAAGGCGTTGCCCGGGCTGATCAAAAACCGGCTGATGACCCACGATCCGAAAGCGCGCGGCTTGTGGCTGTTAACCGCTGTCACGCTGTGTTACCTGTTTGTCGAATTCGCCTTCAGTGCCGCACTGCTGGGCGTCATGGCGGGTAACGATACCCACGATATAGAAAGCGCCGAGCAGTTCGGGCGGGTGCTGTCGGGGTTCGCCGTAGCGCTGCTGTTCTGGCCTGTGGTCTTTGCGCGTTCGCGTGACTGGGGGCTCATCGGAGGGATACTGGTCTTGGGGTCGGCGGCAGTCATTTACGCGGTTGCCCAAGGCGAGCGAAAACTGATCGATTCACTGGTTGAGCGGTCGACGGCCGAGAGCCGTGCTGCTGCTGTAACCGGCACATTACTTCGCCAGGGCCTGGCTACCAACACCATCAGCGCCGATATGCTTGAGGGCCTGTGGTCTGGGGCTACGGCGCAATCGACGGCGGGTAAGGCCTTTGTCAGTGTAGTGGCCTACATTGCTACGGAATCCGACTCGGCACTTGCCCAGACGCTGGTGCTTGCACCGGATGTAGTCCGGGGGGTGATTGAACAGGACACTGGCGGCCTCGACCGCGAGTATCAACGCTACCTTGAAAGCCAGGACAGCATCCGCAATCGCTACAATAACCGCTACGTGCAAGGCCTGGCGGACTTCCGCAAGGAGATGAACAAGGTCCCGGCCCGCGCCAACCGCATGTGGGAGGACTACCTGGACCGCCTGGACGCCAAGAACCGCGACTGGGGGCGGGCCCGGATCGGGCGGGCGCGAACTGGCAACGAGTTGGTGCCGGCCTTTGTTGCCCCGCGGGTTCGTGCCGAGGTGCGCAAGATGGGGCTAGACGTGAAAGACTCGTGGCGCACGGGCGACAAGGCGACTTTCGTGCGCCTGGCCGAAGCGAGCCTGCGCAAGCACATGCAAGAATCGCTGGCTAAACAGCTGGACGGCTTACCCTACAACCTGTCGCTGGAGGCCTTTGCTGCGCACCCGACCGTGCAGCGTAAATGGCGCCTGGAACTGCAGTATCCAGAGAACGTCAGCGGTTTGTCCCTGGCCAGCCTTAGCCGTGCACAATTCGAGCAACGCTATTACCAGCGCGCGCTCAGCGGCCGTACCCGCGACGGGCTGGAAAAGTACGCCGGCCAGGTTGCCGACCATCGTGACGGTGGCCCGCGTGAGGCCGAGGGCAAGAAGGCCTATGAAGCCATGATTGCGCCGGTGTTCGCCCTGACCCTGTCTTTGCTTGGCGCCATGGTGCACTTGGGCAAGTCGGTCTTGCTGCTGATTCAGGTGAAGTCTGGGTGGCGCTTCAAGAATGCGCTGATCAAGTCATGTTGCCTGGCTAGCGGGATACTGCTGGTGCTGCTGCTGGGGCGGGTGTTCATCAGTACCGACCTGACCTCGCACCCGACATACCAGGCCTGGACCCGAGCGAGCGGCCAGCAAAGCGCCGGTGCTTATGCCCTGGACACCATGATCAAAGTGGAGACGCTGGCTTATCCGGTGCTCAATGTGCCCCGGCAGATGATTCTGTACGTGGTCAAGAAGGTCGACGAGCGAGCCCGCGCTCAACGGGAACAAGCGCGCTCGAACACGGGCGCCTAGTTGCTGGGAGGGCCGTGCGAGTCTTTGCATTTGCCGGCCTCACCCGCAATAATCCAGCGCTTTCTACGGAGACTACTGTGGTGGAAGCAAGAAGCGTTGTCGCTGAAATGTTCATCGGCATACCGACGCATTTCTGGGTGTTGCCGGTTGCCGGCCTGATTGCCTACTTTGGCCTGAAGTGGGCCGAGCGCTCCAATGGCCGCAGGGGCATGCTGCGCGCAGTGACCTACTTGCTGCTCATCGCGCTGGCCGTATTGCCCAATGGTTTTTATGCGCTGTTCCCACCTTCGCCCGACATGCCCGAGCTGTTATTGAAGCGCGAGCTGCTACCCAGCTACGAAGGCCGGTTCTATCTGGATGCGTTCTATGTATTCAGCGGTTGGGCGCTGAGCAAAGTGGCCAAGCTCAAGTTCAACTAAGCCTGCGCCTGCATGCCAAGCCAGTGCTGGAACAGTAATTGCTCATCCTCTGAATACATTCGCATTTGGGGGAGACGGCAATGCTTCCACAAGACCAGTACCTCATGCTCCTGTTTGCCGCAGCCGTGCTGGCCCTCGATGTTGCAGCCATTGTGCTGTACCGCGGGGCCAGGCCCTGACACCATGTTTGGGTATGGCTGCGCCCTGATCCGGGTGCTAGCCGGTTACCGGCGGGGCGCGCAATGCAGGGCGATGGCCAAGTCATCAGGTTCGCGCATCAGTTTGCGCCTTCAATGTCGTCAATTCTTGCGGCGACAGAGCGCAACTCACCGGCAACCACATCGATGGATTTGATGTGCGCCATAACATCGTTCTCGCTTTGCGAGCTGCCCCGCGCCTCCAGGAACTTGGCGTGCCCGCTTATGGCTTGGCTGAGTTGGTCCAGGTGGTCGGCTGTTTTCACCAGGTCTGATTTGATGCTGTGAAGCGATTCCATAGGGTTAAGGGCTTTCCTTGTTAGTTGCTTCAACGGTCCCGTGAGCATCGCTGTAGATTACGGAATTACTTTGATCCGTGCCCAGCAATTTGCTGGTTTGCGCACCGTCCGATTGCTGTTCGGCAAGCAGCGTATCTGCTGTGCGGACAATGCTGTGGCCTTGATCCCCCTCTATCAGGGTGCTGAGTTTCCCATTTTGATAGAATAACCGCGTGCTAGTGGCGTTTTTTTGCATGGGTGGGGTTCCTTGCCGAGTGATTGGTAATGCCACTTTCTCAGGCTTCACCTGACCCTGCTACTGGTAGAAATAACAGGTGGTCACCCGCACCACGGGTCAGGCCTCGTCCAGCCGCCGCCCGGGGCTGAAGAAGAATGAGGCGAGCAGCACGGCGGTGATCACGCCTGCAGAATCGGCAATCAACAGCAGGAAAGCGCTTGAATCGCCTGGCTGCAAATGTCTACCCAAGGCAAACTCTGCGCCATGGGGAAATGCGGCAATCAACAGCAGCATGACCGCAAGCAGCCCAGATAGAAGCTTTAGGCAGGACCTGCCAAATGCCAGCCCACAAGCCCAGAAAATGAAGATACAAAGCACGGCAAGGCCCGTCGAAGATGCGTATTGGGCAAGTATTTCCAACCACCACACCATGGCTATCTCCTGGGTGAGCAGAGCAATGATCAATGTGGCTGAGCGAACCTGGCTGGTATTTGGCGCGGCCTGTAGCTGATCAGAAACCTGCAATAATGAAATCGTTCCCTTTGCGCAAAGAAATAACTACTGTTACCGGCGCGGTGTAAACTATCACGGGCCGTTTTGTTGGCGTGCAAGTATTGGCTGCATGTCCGGTGCGAGGACGCTGTGCAGCAAGACCTTGGTTTATTAGTATCTTGGCGCAAGCCTCGATAGAATGCAGCGTATCCCTAACGGCCAATTGCAAATGCCTACTTTTCGTATCTTAGTCGCTTCCTTGCTAGTTGCCAGCCTTACTGGCTGTGCAACCCCCGGCAACCCCACTGCCAGCAAATTGACGTCTAAACCGCCGCAGCAGTTTGCCGCCTGTGTGCTGCCCAAGTGGCAAGCGCTGGCGCCAAAGGCCACGCAGAAGTCGATTGCCCACGGCTATCGGCTTACAGCCCCCAGCGCCGTGGCAACCGACGATGTACTGGACGTGGTCGAATATCACGACGGCAGCCGCGCGACCTTCTACAAGGGCAGCTTCCTGTCTGGCGACAAATTACGCCAGGCTGCCAGGGAATGCCTGGACTGAATCAGTAGCCCGAGCCGCTTGAGCCGCCCATGCTGGGCAGGCGGGCCTTGTGTTGCGCATTGCTCCACTCGGCGCAGGTCATGAAACCGGTTTTGTCCACTTTGCCAGCGCCGTCGAAACTCACGCTGTAGGGTTGCTGGTTTCCGGCCTTGGTCAGCATGTAGTCGAAGCAGGTGCCGGGTACCACGGAGCGCTCGGATTCGGCATTGGGCTTGCCGCCAATTTGCACCACCTGGTCTTTGCTCATGCCGGTGTCGACTTTCGCTACCAGTGGTTGGTCGTGGTACAGCGTAGAGTTGGACGAGCAGGCAGACAGTGCAGCCAGGGCGAAGATCAGCGCGTGAAGGGGTTTGTTCATGGCAGTGCTCCTGTAGAGGACACCGATGAGGCCAGAGCAGGCAATGGCAATTGATATAGTGGTCATACCATCATTGCGCTCGGCTTTTCATCATACGCCTGTACTGCCTTACCCGCAGTAGCGTGCAGCCTTGTTCCAGCAACAAGGCCCGCAACGGTGATGCCTGCGCCTTGGGCCTGTCGCCCGCTGCCAGCCGGCGCATCTGCAACTTTACCAGCGCCATGTAGGCCAGTGCCGCAAGCGCCTTGCGCACGGCCACAGCGAAACCGGGGGAAACCAAGGTTGGCCTGCATCTGCCGCCCTGGGTGGTTGATCTGCATCCAGAACTGCGCGCCGTGGGCGAGGCCGATGCGGGCCCAGGCACGGAAACGCTGCAAACACCTGACCCTGTGGGAGCGGCGGTGCGGCGATCAGGTTTACCCGCGAAAAAATCCAGCGCGATGGCTGGCACCGGCTGCGCCGGTGTTCGCGGCTTAAGCCGCTCCTACAGCGATTGTGCAAGTCTGGGAGTTGATCAGCCCACATCGCCCCGTTTGTTCAACCGCTCACACTGCAACTGCGCAGCCGTCCGGCTCGGATAGCTGGGCTTGAGCCGTTCCTTCGCCTGGTTGTCGTAAATGTCGAACCCCCCACAAACGGTAGCGGCGTAATCGCGGCTACCCACGCGGAACGACTCCTTTTCTATCGGCACAGCGGGAACGATAACGAATCTTGGCAGCATTTTCCGTGCCTCCCCTGGCAGAGACTTAAGTATTAGTCCCACCGTTAATAAGCATCAAGCAAGCTCATGAATAAAAGCTTGGCCTAAAGAACAAGCGGGGGCGACCGCTGCGCTTTCCGCTGTCATCAAATGAAAACCCGCTGTCGTCCGATGCGAAGCACCCCACCAGCCAAGGGCATACAGTCCAATCACCCAGAACTGACGCCCTGCGTCCAGATCGATGATTGGAGAGACAAGCATGTCCAAAGTCGTACGTTTCCATCAGACCGGTGGCCCCGAGGTGCTGCGCTACGAAGACGCCGAGGTCGGCGAGCCCGGCCCGGGCCAGGTGCGCTTGCGCCAGGTGGCTGTGGGCCTGAACTACGCCGATACCTACTTCCGCAACGGCACCTACCCGATCCCGCTGCCCAACGGTATCGGCGTGGAAGCTGCCGGGGTGGTAGAGGCGCTGGGCGAGGGCGTCACCCAGGTGGCAGTCGGTGACCGGGTTACCTACACCGGTTTCCTCAATACCCTGGGCGCCTATTGCACCGAGCGCCTGATCCCCGCAGCGGCGCTGATCAAGCTGCCGGAAACCATCGCTTTCGAGACCGCGGCGGCCATGACCATGCGTGGTCTGACTGCTGCCTATCTGATGCGTCGCCTCTATGACTTCAAACCGGGCGACAGCGTACTGCTGCATGCCGCTGCGGGCGGTGTTGGCCTGATCGTCGCGCAATGGGCGCGGCTGCTGGGGCTGAACGTGATCGGCACCGTGTCCACCGAGGCCAAGGCCGAAGTGGCCCGTGCCCATGGCTGCAACCACATCATCAACTACAGCGTCGAGGACGTGGCCACCCGCGTGCGTGAGCTCACCGACGGAGTAGGGGTCAATGTGGTATTCGACAGCGTTGGCAAGAACACCTTCATGGGCTCGCTCGATTCGCTCATGCGTCGCGGCCTGATGGTTTGCGTCGGTACGGCATCGGGCACCATCCCGCCGTTCGACCCGCAGTTGCTGGCCATGAAGGGCTCGCTGCAGCTTACCCGCCCAGCCTTGGCCGACTTTATCGCCGACCCGGCAGAAAAGGCCGACCTTGCCGGTGAGCTGTTCGATCACGTCAGCAGTGGGCGCATCCGCATCGAAATCAACCAGCACTACGCCCTGCAGGATGCCGTCCAGGCGCACCGCGACCTGGAAGCGCGCAGGACCACCGGCTCGTCGATCTTCGTCATCTGAAGAGGGCAACAGCATGCACATCGAACAACTGACCTGCGCGATCGGTGCCGAGGTGAGCGGCGTCAACCTGGCCGACGCGATCCACGACGACGACCTGTTTGCCCAGCTGCGCGAACAGTTGCTCCAGCACCGTGTGCTGTTCCTGCGCGACCAGCACTTCAGCCGCGCCGAACACGTGGCCTTCGCTCGCCGCTTCGGCGAGCTGGAGGACCACCCGGTGGCTGGCAGCGACCCGGAACACCCGGGCCTGGTGCAGATCTACAAGCGCCCGGACCAGCCCAACGACCGCTATGAAAATGCCTGGCACACCGACGCCACCTGGCGCGAGGCGCCGCCCATGGGCTGTGTACTGCGCTGCGTCGAATGCCCACCGGTGGGGGGCGATACGATGTGGGCGAACATGGTGCTGGCCTATGAAAACCTGCCAAGTGATGTGAAGGCCAAGATCGAAGGCCTGCGCGCCCGCCACAGCATCGAGGCCAGCTTCGGCGCCGCCATGCCGCTGGAAAAGCGCCTGGCACTGAAGGCGCAGTTCCCCGATGCCGAACACCCGGTGGTGCGTACCCATCCCGATACCGGCGAGCAGGTGCTGTTCGTCAATGCCTTCACCACCCACTTCAGCAACTACCACACCCCGCAGCGGGTGCGCTTCGGCCAGGACGCCAACCCCGGCGCCAGCGACCTGCTGCGCTACCTGATCAGCCAGGCCTACCTGCCCGAGTACCAGGTGCGCTGGCGCTGGAAGCCCAACAGCGTGGCGATCTGGGACAACCGCAGCACCCAGCACTACGCCGTCATGGACTACCCGCCGTGCCACCGCAAGATGGAGCGCGCCGGGATCAAGGGAAGCCGCACGTTCTAAGCCTGCCGCCGGCACTGGCGGCAACCGCACAATAACAATAGCGAGGACTACAGCATGCAATTCTTCGACGATTCGTTGCACCCGGAAAACATGGAAAAGGTGGTAATCACCGTGGCCCCTTATGGCCCCGAGTGGATGCCCGAAGACTTCCCTGAAGACATTCCGCTGACCATGGACGAGCAGGTGCAGAAGGCCGTCGACTGCTACGAGGCAGGCGCCACCGTGTTGCACCTGCATGTGCGTGAGCTGGACGGCAAAGGCTCCAAGCGCCTGTCCAAGTTCAACGAGCTGATCGCCGGGGTGCGTGAAGCGGTGCCAGACATGATCATCCAGGTTGGCGGTTCGATTTCTTTCGCCCCGGAAGGTGAAGGCGAGGCGGCCAAATGGCTGTCGGACGACACCCGGCACATGCTCGCCGAACTGACACCGCGCCCCGACCAGGTAACCGTGGCCATCAACACCACCCAGATGAACATCATGGAGCTTTTGTACCCCGAGTACCTGGAAGGCACCTCGCTGGCCAGCCCGGCAATCCACGCCGCCTACAGCGAGATGACCGTGCCGGCCGGCCCGGCCTGGGTCCGTGAGCACCTGCGCCGCCTGCAGGCCAGCAATATCCAGCCGCATTTCCAGCTGACCGGCATGCATGCCCTGGAGACGCTTGAGCGCATCGTCCGCCGCGGTGACTACATGGGCCCTCTGAACCTGACCTGGATCGGCATTGGCGGCGGCTTCGACGGCCCTAACCCGTTCAACTTCTTCAACTTCATCCACCGCGCACCAGACGGTTGCACCCTGACCGCCGAATCGCTGCTGAAGAACGTGCTGCCGTTCAACACCATGGCCCTGGCCATGGGCCTGCACCCGCGCTGCGGCAACGAAGACACCATCATCGACCAGCTTGGCAAGCGCTTTACCTCGGTGCAGCAGATCCAGCAGACCGTGCGCGTGGCCCATGAGCTGGGCCGCGAGATTGCCACCGGCAAGGAAGCCCGCGCTATTTACCGCATCGGGCAGCAGTACGACAGCATCGAGCAGACCCTGAAGGCCAACGGCATGGCGCCGAACCGCCAGCCGGGTGAGAAGGGCGTGCCGCAGCGTACCTGATAAAGCTGGCCCGGCCTCTTCGCGGGCGAGCCCGCGAAGAGGCCACAAAGCGCAACATGAGTTCCGGCTGTTACTCATAACAACAAAAACAAAACCCAAGCCCCACACCCGAGGAGGCAACATGGCCACCTATCTCGCCAGTGCCGCAGATTCCGGCACCGACACCGCCCACAGCGTCCCCCGTCGCTATGCCTGGGTGGTCTTTGCCCTGACCTTTGGCTTGTTGATTTCCGACTACATGTCGCGCCAGGTACTGAACGCGGTGTTCCCGCTGCTCAAGGGCGAATGGGCGCTCAGCGATAGCCAGCTGGGCCTGCTAAGCGGCATCGTCGCGCTGATGGTCGGCCTGCTGACCTTTCCGCTGTCGCTACTGGCTGACCGCTTCGGCCGGGTGCGCAGCCTGGTGCTGATGGCGGTGCTGTGGAGCCTGGCCACCCTCGGTTGCGCCTTGGCCGAAAATTACCCGCAAATGTTCATCGCGCGCTTTCTGGTCGGGGTGGGCGAGGCTGCTTATGGCAGCGTCGGCATTGCCGTGGTGGTTGCCGTCTTCCCCCGCGACATGCGCTCGACCCTGGCCGGTGCGTTCATGGCCGGCGGCATGTTTGGCTCGGTGTTGGGCATGGCCCTGGGCGGTGTGCTGGCCCAGCACCTGGGCTGGCGTTGGGCATTCGCCGGCATGGCGCTGTTCGGCTTGATACTGGCCATGCTGTACCCACTGATCGTCAAGGAAGCCCGTATTGCACCTAAATGTGCGTTGCAGGTGCAGGACAAGGCCAGCCGCCCGCTGCGTACCCTGTACAGCAGCCGCTCGGTTATTGCTGCCTATGTCGGCAGCGGCCTGCAGCTGTTCGTCGGTGGCACCTTGATCGTGTGGATGCCCAGCTACCTGAACCGCTATTACGCCATGGGCACCGACCGCGCCGGGGCAATCGCCGCAGTCATCGTGCTGTGCAGCGGTATCGGCATGATCCTCTGCGCCATGCTCTGCGACCGCCTCGGGCGGCAGCGTCCGGACCGCAAGATCAGCCTGGCCATTGCCTATTGCCTGGGCAGCTGCGCACTGCTGAGCATTGCCTTCGCGCTGCCTGTCGGCACCGCGCAACTGGTGCTGATCTGCCTGGGCATGATGATCGCCGCCGGTACCAACGGCCCGTCCAGTGCCATGGTCGCCAACCTTACCCACGCTTCGGTGCACGGCACGGCATTCGCCACCCTGACCCTGGCCAACAACCTGCTGGGGCTGGCCACCGGGCCGCTGATCACTGGCCGGGTGTCTGACCTGATCGGGCTGCAAGCCGCGCTGCAGCTGGTGCCGCTGATAAGCATCGCGGCGGCGGCAGTGTTCTTTACCGCTAAACGTCACTACCACCGCGACATGGACCGTCTGCGCTCCAGGAGTTGAGACCGTGAAACAGCTGTTGTCCGTCGAGGTGTTCTTCGATTTCGTTTGCCCCTGGTGCCTGATTGGCCAGCGGCACCTGCAGGCGGCCTTGTTGCTATTGCAGCGTGAGCAGCCGCAGGCACAGGTGCATCTGCAATGGCGGGGCGTGCAGCTACTGCCGGGCCTGCCAGCCAATGGGGTGCCTTTCAACACCTTCTACCTGCAACGCCTGGGCAGCGAGCAGGCGGTGCGCGAGCGCCAGGCCCAGGTGCGTGCCGCCGCCAGCGTGGTGGGCGAGGATATCGACTTCTCGCGCATCCGCCGCATGCCCAACACCGGCAATGCCCACCGACTGGTGCAACGGGCCGGCGGCCTGCTCGATGCCCGGCAACTGGAAGACTTGCTGGCACGCCTTTTCATTGCCTATTTTCATCAGGGCCGTGACCTGGGTGACAGCCGCACCTTGCTCGCCATCGCCCAGGGTTGCGGGCTGGAGGTCGCGCAGGTGATCGACTGCTTGCGTGACGACGGCAGCCCGTTCCTTGACGGAGCAGGGCGTGCCGGCAGCGCCGTGCCGCGCTACCGCTTCAACCAGGGCCCGCTGATTGCCGGGGTACAGCCTGCCGAGGCGCTGTTTGCGGCCATGATCGAAGCATTGCAAGTGGCGGAGCAAGCATGAGCCGGCGTATCGCGTTAGCCCCCAACCAAGTGCCGGAGCGCAATGGTCGGGTGCTGCTGGCCTGCGAAGGCCGCAGCGTAGCCCTGTTCAATGTCGCCGATTCGCTGTACGCCATCGATGACAGCTGCCCGCACCAGGGCGCGTCGCTGTGCGGTGGGCGCCTGGAGGGCAGGGTGATCCAGTGCTGCGCCCATGGGCTGCGCTTCGATCTGGCCAGCGGCTACCTGCTCAACTCCAAAGCCTTGAAAGTCACCAGCTACCCGGTCGAGCAGCAGGGTGGGCAGGTATTTATCGTGCTTGACGGCGAGGAGGCCGGGCAATGAACACACTGACGCTGACCGCAGCCAATCACCGCATCCGCGCCCTCGCACCAGGGGTGGCCGTAAGCCTTATCGTCGGCGCTGCTGCCAGCTTTCTCAGCGAGCACTACGCGGCGCCGGTCATGCTGTTTGCCTTGCTGCTGGGCATGGCCCTGAACTTTCTGGCGGTCGACGGCCCGTGCAAGGCCGGTATCGAATTTACCGCCCGCACGGTACTGCGCCTGGGTGTGGCGCTGCTGGGCATGCGTATCACCCTGAGCCAGATCGCCAGCCTGGGCTGGAAGCCCGTGGTACTGGTGATTGCGTTGGTGGTGGTGACGATACTGGTTTCAGTGGTGGTGGCCAAGGCGCTGGGCTTTTCGCGTCTGTTCGGCATGCTTACCGGTGGCGCCACGGCTATCTGTGGTGCATCGGCGGCGCTGGCGCTGGCGGCTGCCTTGCCCCAGCACCCGCGCAAGGAGCACGCCACCCTGTTCACCGTGATCGGGGTGTCGGCGCTGTCGACCCTGGCGATGATCCTCTATCCGATGATCGCCCAGTGGCTGCACCTGTCGCCGCCGCAGGCTGGAGTCTTCCTTGGCGCGACCATCCACGATGTGGCTCAGGTAGTAGGTGCGGGCTACAGCATGTCCACCGAGACCGGCGACATCGCCACGGTGGTCAAGCTGATGCGGGTGGCCATGTTGCTGCCGGTGATCGTCTGTGCGGCAATGATCACCCGGCGCCAGGGTATGGAGACCGGCGGTGAGCGGCCGCCATTGTTGCCCTGGTTTGCGGTGGGCTTCGTACTGCTGGCCTGCGTTAACAGTACGGGTTGGGTGCCAGCGGCGATGCAGGGCGGCATCAACGAATTGTCGCGTGTTTGCCTGGTGGTGGCTATCAGTGCCCTGGGCATGAAAACTCAGCTCAAGGCACTGGCTTCGGTTGGGCTCAAACCCATTGCGCTGATGGTGGGCGAAAGCGTGTTCCTCGTGCTGCTGGTGCTGGCGTTGATGCACTGGGTGGGTTCGGTTTGAGTTTTGTGGCGCCTGTGAGATCGAGCGCCGCCCGCGCGGCGCTTCGCAGCACAAGGCTGCTCCTACATCTGTTTCGGGCCAATTATTCCTGAGGTAAAGGCGCGCGGCCCCTTGGTGTTCACCTCGATATCGTGGCGGACAAATAAGGCGGTCGCGTGCATTGGCACAGGCGTAACTGGCCCGAAACAGATGTAGGAGCAGCCTTGTGCTGCGAAGCGCCGCGCGGGCGGCGCTCGATCTCACCGGCGCCAAAAATTTCCGCTCAAACCCCTGGCGGCCCTGACGCAATCTGATCATCCTGCTGCGCCCGCCAGCTGGCCGGCGGCATGCCGAACTGGGCGATGAACCAGCGGGTGAACGAACTGGGCATCGAATAGCCGAGCATGTCGGCAATGCGCCCCAGCGAATAGTTGGGGTTTTCCAGGTATCGAATCACCAGGTCACGGCGCACGCTGTTGATCAAGTCCTTGAACGTCAGCCCACTTTCTTCCAGCCGACGCTGCAGCGTGCGCACGTTCATGCCCTGGGTCTGCGCCACTTGCTCGATGGTAGCGCGGCCGATGGGCAGCAGCAGGTAGATGGTCTTTCGCAGCTCCAGCTCCAGCGAAGGTGTGCCGCTGGCCGGCAACGTGTCCAGATAGCGCCGTGCCAGGCGCGCCATGGCTTCGTTGGCCTGCGGGCTGGCGCTGTCGAGGTCGGCGGCGGGGCAGACGATACCGTTGAATTCACTGCCAAACACCAGCGTGCAACCGAAAATGCGCCGGTGAATGGCTTGGTCGACGGGCGCTGCGTGGGTGAAGTTGGCGCTGATCGGGTGCCAGTGGGCACCCAGCAGCGCCGCGCACAGGCGCATCATCACGCCAATCGCCAGCTCGGTGGCCTGGCGGCTGCTGGGCGCGCGCTCGTTGATCACCTCTTCACGAATGACGACGGTCTTGCCCGCTTCCTCGATATGAATGGCCAGGGCGTCATTGAGCAGGTGACGGTACTGCACGATCACCTGCAAGGCATCGCGCAGGTTGCGTTGGTGGCTGAGCAGCAGGCTGATTTCACCAAAGTCCGACAGCTGGCGCAGTTCGGCCATGCGCAGGCCAAAGCTTTCGCACTTTGTGGCGCTGGCGGAGGACTCCAGCAAGCTGATGACGCTGGCAACCGGAATACGCCGGTTGGGGTCGTCGAGCAATGCGGCGCTGAGGCCAACCTGTGCCAACAGCGCTTGCGGGTTGAGGCCCAGATGACGGGACACTTCCAGGTAGTTGGTCAAACTGGCGGCACGGACTAGGGCAGGCATTTTTATTGTTATCCATGATTGTTCAGGCAATCCAGCGTGGCTTGCAGGGCCACTAGTTTTATAGCCTGCGTGTCATGAATTGAAAAGCAAAGCCCTGTTTAGGTCAATGTCATCAAATGAAAAGCCACTGACGCCCAATGTGAAGCACTCAAAGGGTGGGCTGTTTACTGTGAACCTCAAGAGCTACACCGTACACGAGGTTCACCGTGGAAAAACTGAATACCACTGCCACCGTGCTGATCGTCCCCGGCCTGCGCGACCATGTTGCCGAACATTGGCAAACACTGCTAGCCGGCCGCCTGGCCAAGGTGCGCAGCGTACCGCCACTGCAAGTGGATGGCCTTTGCTGCAACGCCCGGGTCGAGGCGATCCAGCGCGAGCTGGAACAGATCGAAGGCGAAGTGCTGCTGGTGGCACACAGTGCCGGCGTGCTGATGGTCGCCCATTGGGCGGCGCGCTACCAGCGGCCAATCAAAGGTGCGTTGCTGGCGGCCCCGCCTGATCTCAACGCGCACTGGCCAGCGCATTACCCAAGCCCGGCCAGCCTGGCCGAGAAGGGCTGGTCACCGTTGCCACCCACACCGCTGCCGTTCCCCAGCATTGTTGCCGCCAGCAGCAATGACCACCTGGCCAGCTACGCCGCTGCCGGCGAACTGGCCCGGCGTTGGGGCAGCGAACTGGTCAGCCTGGGTGCTGTCGGCCACCTCAACCCGGCTTCCGGTTTCGGCCCTTGGCCATTGGCCGAGGCCCTGATCCGCCGACTGGACACCGCAAACCTGCAATAGCGCATGGACGCCCCAGCCACGCCCGCACAAGACGGGCGGCGTAAAAAACAATAACAATACGTGGAGCTATCGTAATGCCAGAACACCGCACTCACCGCGCTGTGAAGCCACAGCGTTGCCTGCTCGCCTGCGCCATCGGCCTGCTCACGCTGCCCGCCGCACAGGCGTTCGAAGTCGACACCGGCAATGAAAGCTGGGCCGTACGCTTCGACAATACCGTCAAGTACAACTACGGCGTACGCACTGAAAGCGCTGACAAGCGTATGTTGGGTACGCCCAACAGCAACGACGGTGACTACAACTTCCGCAAGGCCGGTACCAACATCACCAACCGCGTCGACCTGCTGACCGAGCTGGACGTGGTGTACCAGGGCAACACCGGTTTCCGTGTCAGCACTGCCAGCTGGTACGACAAGGCCTACGACAACACCGGCTCGAACAGCAACCCGTTCGTCAATGGCAACGGTGACCAGTCGGGCATCAACCCCAGCCTCAATGGCCTGCCGGGCACCGGCGTGCCGCTGGGCAGCCCGCACCTGAGCAACTACGCCCAGCGCTATTACAGCGGGCCGTCGGGCGAGGTGCTGGATGCCTTCGTGTTCATGAGCCGCGAAGTGGGCGATGAGTCGCAAGTCAGCGCCAAGCTGGGCCAGCACAACCTGTTCTGGGGTGAAACCCTGCTCAACCCGGTGCACTCGCTGAGCTACGGCCAGTCTGGCCTGGACCTGGCCAAGCTGGCCGCCTCGCCGGGCACCGAGGCCAAGGAACTGTTCGTGCCGCGCAACCAACTGTCGACCTCGTTCCTGGTCAACTCTGAACTCACCGTGGGCGCACAGTACTTCTTCGATTGGGATGCAGCCCGCCTGCCCGAAGCCGGTACCTACTATGGCGGCTCGGATGTGGTAGGCGAGGGCGCGCAGAGCTTCCTGCTGGGTCACACCGGCACCCCGGGCTTGATCCCGGTGCGTGGAGCACTGACCACCATCCGCCGTGGCGATGACCTGAAGCCGGGCAACAGTGGCGACTGGGGCATCATGGCCAAGTGGTCGCCGGAGTGGCTGGGCGGCACCCTTGGCTTCTACTACCGCAAGACGTCCGAGATCCTGCCGCAGGCCTGGCTCGACGCGCGCGGCATGACCGTGGCCCGCGGCCCGTTCGGCAACCCGCCAGGCAGCCGCCAGGGCGCGGTCGGCAACCTGTACAACTCGCTGCAAAGCACCACTTACCAGTTCGCCTACGCCGACAACATCGACATCTATGGCCTGAGCCTGTCCAAGGATGTGGGCGGTATCAGCGTGGGCAGTGACCTGAACATCCGCCACAACATGCCGCTGGCGAGCATTCCGGCAATTGTCAGTGCTCCCGGCCAGGGTGGCCTGGGCGGCGGCTTCGGCCTGCTGCCGGCACGCTTGCCCAGCAGCGGGGTGATCTACGACGTGCCCAAGGATGGCGACAGCCTGAGTGCCACCGGTGACACCCTGCACTGGACCCTCAACGGCCTGATGACCATTGGCGATACGCCGTTGTTCGACTCGGCAACCCTGCTCGGCGAGCTGTTCTACAGCAACCTGCTGAAGCTCGATAGCCACAACGAGGCCTTGTACAAGGGCAAGAGCAGCTACCGCGGCATCGACAAGGCTACCCGCGACAACTGGGGTATTGCCGTCAACTTCACCCCCACCTGGTACCAGGTAATGCCAGGCATGGACCTGAGCATGCCGCTCTCGGTCAACGTCGGCCTCGACGGCGTGTCGCCGGTGCAGGGCGGTGGTGCCGAGAACACCGGCAACTACGCGGTGGGCGTAAGCGCCGCAATCTACAACCAGTACTTCGTCGACCTCAAATACGTCGACAGCTTCGGTGAGACCAAGGCCTGCAAGGACGGCCAGACCGACGGCAGCACCCCCAATGCCCTGGACGGCGAACAGGATTACACCTGCTACGGCGGCGGTTACGCCTCCTTCTCCGGTGGTGGTGCCACCACCGAAGACCGTGGCGCCCTGTACCTGACCGTCAAGACGACCTTCTGAGTCATGTTTCCTACAGCCTACACAGGAAGACAACCATCATGAATTTCGTACGTACCCTGCTGGCCTCGTGCCTGTCACTGGCCGCCCTCAACGCAGCCCAAGCCGCCGTTTCCCCTGACCAGGCTGCCCGCCTGGGCACCAGCCTTACCGCCATTGGCGCGGAGAAGGGTGGCAATACCGACGGCTCCATCCCGGCTTACCAAGGCGGCTTGCAAACCCCGCCGGCCGGCTACCAGAGCGGCGCCAGCATGCGCCCCGACCCGTTCGCCAGCGAGAAGCCGCTGCTGGTGATCGATGGCAAGAACGCCGAGCAGTATAAAGGCCAACTGACTGCCACCACCCTGGAACTGCTCAAGCGCTACCCCAGCTATCGCGTCGATGTCTACCCGACTCACCGCAGCGTGGCGCTGCCACAGGCGGTGCTCGACAACACCCGCAAGAACGCCACTGGCGCCAAAAGCCAGGAAGGTGGCACTGCGGTAGACAACGTGCTGCCCGGCATCCCGTTCCCTATCCCGCAGAACGGCGCCGAGGCCATGTGGAACTTCCTGCTGCGCTACCAGGGCGTGAGCATGACCGCCAAGTACGACTCGTGGAACGTCGATGCTGCCGGCAAGCCGTCGCTGTCGACCACCGGCCAGGCCAACATCAGCTACCCGATCTACGAAGACATGAGCAAGCCGATTGGTGCCAAGGACACCTACTACCAGATGAAGCTGGTGTACACCGGGCCTGCACGCCGCGCTGGCGAAGCCATGATGCTGCGCGATGCAGCCAACCCGTTGGTGCAGCCACGCAACGCCTGGCAGTACCTGCCGGGGCAGCGCCGGGTCAAGCTGGCACCGAACCTGGCCTACGACACGCCCAACCCGGGCACGTCCGGCTCGGGCACCTACGATGACGTGTTCGTCTTCAACGGTGCACTGGACCGCTACGACTGGACCTTGGTCGGCAAGCAGGAAATGTACGTGCCGTACAACACCTACCAGCTCACCTACAACACCGACGTCAAGCAGGTGATCACCCCCAACCACCTGGCGCCGCAATTCGTGCGCTGGGAAAAGCACCGCGTATGGGTGGTTGAAGGCAAGCTGAAGGACGGCGCACGGCACATCTACCACAAGCGCCGCTTCTACCTCGACGAAGACAGCTGGATCGCTCTGGCTTCGGACCAGTATGACGCGCGTGGCCAGCTGTACCGCGGCTCGTTCGCCTTCCTGACCCAGAGCTACGACAAGCAGACCCCAGACGCCACGCCGTTCATGATCTATGACCTGATCGGTGGCACCTACAACCTTAACGGTGTAGTCGGCGCCTATGGAGGCATCCGCTACATCGACCCGCTGTCGAAAACCCAGTGGTCGCCCGAGTCGCTGGCCGGCAACGGCATTCGCTAAACGCACGGAGCATAGCCAATGTCTGTCTTCAAACGATGCAGCGTGGTGATGCTGACCCTGGCCGCGCTGCATGGCGCGGCCCAGGCGGCGCCTTTCACCGACGTGCTGGATGTGCCTGCCATGCCCAGCACCCTGGCCAGCAGCAGCGCCTTGCGCGATGTAACCCTGGCAGGGCAACGCCTGGTCGCGGTGGGCCCTCGCGGGCACATTCTGTATTCCGATGACCACGGCGCACACTGGCAGCAAGCCCAGGTGCCCGTCAGCGCCGACCTGAATGCCGTGAGCTTCGCCACGCCCGAACTGGGCTGGGCGGTTGGCCATGATGGTGTGGTACTGCACAGTAGCGATGGCGGTGTGCACTGGCAGAAACAGCTTGATGGTCGCCTGCTGGCGGAGCAACTGCCGGGCGCGAGCAACGACAACGCCTTGCTCGACGTGTGGTTCAGCGATGCCCGCCAAGGCTACGCAGTGGGCGTGTTCAACCTGCTGTTGCGCACGGTCGATGGCGGCGAGCACTGGCAGCCCTGGCTGGAGCACAGCGACAACCCGCAAGGCTTGCACCTGACCAGCCTGGCTGCGGTAGGTGACGAGCTGTACATCACCGGTGAGCAGGGCCTGCTGCTGAAGTGGAACGGCGAGCGCTTCAGCCGCGTTGACACACCCTATGCCGGCACCCTGTTCGGCGCCGTTGGCAAATCTGGCGTGCTGCTGGTTTACGGCCTGCGCGGGCATGCCTACCGCAGTACCGACGGTGGCCGGCAATGGCAGCCAGTCAACACCGGCGTGAACACCAGCCTGACCGCCGCCGGCATCGACCGCGACGGGCAGCTGTGGCTGGCCAGCCAGGCCGGCGACTTGCTACTCAGCCAGGACGACGGTGCCAGCTTCAGCCCGGTGCCGCAAACCGCCCGCGGCCCGGTCACCGCGCTCGCCACCGATACCGGCAATGGCCTGGTGCTGGTGGGCGAGCGGGGCGTGCGTAACCAGGCTGGCAACCCCACGCTGCACCCATAACAAGAGAAGACCCTGATGGCCGCTACCCGCCAAGATTCCCTTCCGGTAATCCGCAATCTTGCAGACTTCGACCCGCGCTCGGGCAACAGCCTGGAGCGCCTGGTGTTCAACCATCGCCTGCCATTCCTGTTGTGCATGCTGCTGGTGACCCTGGTGCTGGGCTTCATGGCCCTGACCCGCCTGGAGCTGCGCCCCAGTTTCGACAAGATGCTGCCGCAGAGCCACCCCTACATCCAGAACTACCTGGAAAACCGCCCCTCGTTGCGCGGCTTGGGCAACGCGGTGCGGGTGGTGGTGGAAAACACCCAAGGCGACATTTTCGACCCGGATTACCTGCAGACGCTGCGCCATATCAACGACGAGCTGTTCCTCAGCCAGGGCGTGGACCGGGCCTGGGTAAAGTCGCTGTGGAGCCCGGCGGTACGCTGGACCGAGGTCACCGAGGAAGGCTTCCAGGGCGGCCCGGTGATGCCCGACGGCTACCAGGGCGCTGCAGGCGACATCGAGCAGCTGCGGCAGAACATCGAGCGCGCCAACATCGTCGGTAGCCTGGTGGCGCGCGACTTCAAGTCGAGCATGCTGATCGTGCCGCTGCTCGACCAGGACTCGGCCACCGGCAAAGGCCTGGACTACCACGCCTTTTCGCAAAAGCTCGAACAGTTGCGCAGCCAGTACCAGGCCAGCGGCCAGTACCGCATCCATGTAATCGGCTTTGCCAAGCTGATGGGCGACCTGATCGATGGCTTGATCGAAGTGATGGCGTTCTTTGCCCTGGCGGTGCTCACCAGCCTGGTGATCATCTACTGCTACACCCGCTGCGTGCGCAGTACCTTGCTGGTGGTGCTGTGTTCACTGACTGCGGTGGTATGGCAGCTGGGCATCGTCGCCTGGCTGGGCTATGCCATCGACCCGTATTCAATCCTGGTGCCGTTCCTGATCTTCGCTATTGGCGTGTCCCACGCGGCGCAGAAGATGAACGGCATCCTCCAGGACATCGGCCGTGGTACCCATCGGCAGATCGCCGCACGCTACACCTTCCGCCGCCTGTTCGTGGCCGGGGTAACCGCGTTGCTGGCCGATGCGGTGGGCTTTGCCGTGCTGATGCTGATCGACATCCCGGTGATCCAGGACCTGGCGATTACTGCCAGTATTGGTGTGGCGGTGCTGATCTTCACCTCACTGCTGCTGATGCCCGTGGCACTGTCGTATGTCGGGGTAGGCCGCAAGGCAGCCGAGCGCGCCCTGTACATCGATGCCCGCGCCGCGCAGCACCGTGGTTTCGGCCGGCTGTGGGACTTGCTCGACCGCTTCACCGAACGCAAATGGGCCAGCGCCGCACTGCTGGTTGCCCTGGGCCTGGCCGCCCTCGGCATCTGGGGCAGCCTGCAGCTGAAAATCGGTGACCTCGACAGCGGTGCCCCCGAGCTGCGCGCCGACTCGCGCTACAACCTCGACAACGCCTACATCACCCAGCACTACGCGCTGTCCAGCGACACCTTCGCGGTAATGGTCAAGACCGCCCCCGAAGGCTGCCTGCAATACCAGACGCTGGTCCTCGCCGATCGCCTGGCCTGGGAGCTGCAGCAACTGCCGGGTGTGCAAACCACCGTTTCGCTGGCTAACGCCGTGCGCCAGATCACTGCCGGCACCTACGAAGGCAACCCGCGCCTGAACAGCCTGCAGCGCAACCAGGACGTGCTCAACTACGCTGCCCAGCAGGCTTCGGTCAACGCCCCCGAGCTGTTCAACAACGATTGCTCGCTGATGCCCGTTATCGCCTACCTCAAGGACCACCGCGCAGACACCTTGGCCCAGGTGGCCGCTGCGGCCGAAGCGTTCGCCCAGGCCAACAGCAGCACCGAGCACCAGTTCCTGCTGGCCGCCGGCAGCGCCGGTATCGAAGCCGCCACCAACGTGGTGGTCCGCGAGGCCAACCACCGCATGCTGTTGCTGGTGTACCTGGCAGTCACGCTGTTCTGCCTGGTCACCTTCCGCAGCTGGCGCGCCACGCTGGTGGCGATCCTGCCGCTGATGCTCACCTCGGTGCTGTGTGAAGCGCTGATGGTGGCCATGGGCATTGGCGTCAAGGTCGCTACTTTGCCGGTCATCGCCCTGGGCGTGGGCATTGGCGTGGACTATGCGCTGTACCTGCTCAGCGTGCAGCTGCACTACCAGCGCGCCGGGCTGAGCCTGGCCCAGGCCTACCAGAAGGCTGTGGCCTTTACTGGCCGGGTGGTGGGGCTGGTCGGCATTACCCTGGCGACCGGCGTGGTTGGCTGGGCCTGGTCGCCAATCAAGTTCCAGGCCGACATGGGCCTGCTGCTGACCTTCATGTTCCTTTGGAACATGCTCGGCGCGTTGGTGCTGATCCCGGCACTGTCGCACTTCCTCCTGCGTGGTCAGGGCACCCCGGCAGCTGCCGAAGCCCAGGCCGCAACGCTTTCGCAAACCCAAGAAACCGAGTGTTCGCCTCATGTCTGATTACCTTCCGCCACTGCGCGACATGGATTTTCTGTTCAACGAAGTGTTCGACATTCCGGCCTGGTGGGCGCAAACGCCCGCCCTGGCCGAGCAAGTCGATGGCGACACCGCCCGGGCCGTGCTCGAACAGGCCGGCAAGCTGATTGCCGAGGTAGTGGCGCCGCTCAACCGCAGTGGTGACGAGCAGGGCTGCCGCTGGGAGGCCGGCCAGGTGTTTACCCCCGATGGTTTCGCCGACGCCTACCGGGCATTCGCCGCTGACGGCTGGGTCGGCGTGGCCGGTGCCCCGGAATACGGTGGCATGGGCATGCCGAAGGTGATCGGCGCCCAGCTTGAAGAAATGCTCAACGCCGCCAACCTGTCGTTCGGCCTGTACCCGATGCTTACCGCCGGGGCCTGTTTGTCGCTGCTCAACCATGCCAGCGAGCCGTTGAAGGCCCTGTACCTGCCGCCCATGTACGAAGGCCGCTGGACCGGCTCGATGTGCCTGACCGAGCCGCACGCCGGTACCGACCTGGGCCTGATTCGTACCCGCGCCGAACCGGCTGCCGATGGCCGCTACCGCGTCAGCGGCACCAAAATCTTCATCACCGGCGGTGAGCAGGACTTGACCGAGAACATCATCCACATGGTGCTGGCGCGGCTGCCGGATGCGCCCGCCGGGCCCAAGGGCATCTCGCTGTTCCTGGTGCCCAAGGTGCTGGTGGATGGCGACGGCATGCTGGGCGAAGCGAATGCCGTCAACTGCGGCTCGATCGAGCACAAGATGGGTATCAAGGCTTCGGCCACCTGCGTGATGAACTTCGACGGCGCCCTGGGTTACCTGGTCGGCGAGCCGAACAAGGGCCTCAACGCCATGTTCACCATGATGAACTACGAACGCCTGGGTGTCGGTATTCAGGGCCTGGCCTTGGGTGAGCGGTCGTACCAGGGTGCCATCGCCTATGCTTGCGACCGCCTGCAAGGGCGCGCCCCGGCAGGCGCCGAAGCACCCGCGCAAAGTGCCGACCCGATCATCGTGCACCCCGACGTGCGGCGCATGCTGCTGACCATGAAAGCGCTGAACGAAGGTGGGCGGGCATTTTCCACCTACGTGGCGTTGCAGCTGGACCTGGCCAAGTACAGTGAAGACCCGGTCGCACGCGCCCAGGCCGAGGCCAAGGTGGCGTTGCTCACGCCGGTGGCCAAGGCCTTCCTCACCGACATGGGGTTGGAAACCACGCTGCACGGCCAGCAAGTGCTGGGCGGCCATGGTTACATCCGTGAATGGGGCCAGGAGCAGTTGATCCGAGACTGCCGCATTACCCAGATCTATGAAGGTACCAACGGCATCCAGGCCCTCGACCTGGTGGGGCGCAAGCTCTTTGCCGATGGTGGCAAGGCCTATCGCAGCATGGCCAACGAAATTGCTGCCTTTGCCGAGGCGCTGCCAGTAGAGAGCGCTGAGTTCAGCGCGCCGCTGCTGGCTGCCGTGCGCAACCTCGACGAACTGACCGCCTGGTTGCTCGACCGGGCCCAGGGCAACCCGCGCGAGCTTGGCGCGGCAGCGGTGGAGTATTTGCAGGTGTTTGGCTACACCTTCTACGCCTACCTGTGGGCACGCATGGCCGTGGTGTGCCATGGCCATGCTGCGCCCGAGCCGTTCCACCTGAGCAAGCTGGGCACCGCGCGGTTCTACTTCGCACGTTTGCTGCCACGCATTCATTCGCTGAGCGCCAGTGTCAAGGCCGGTAGCGACAGCCTGTACCTGCTCGAGGCCGGGCAACTGTGAAGGACACCCGCATGACCACCACCCGCCTAATGCCCGCAGCCGAGCAGGCCTATGCCTACCCGCTGCTGATCAAGTGCCTGCTGCTGTCAGGCGTGCGCTACCAGCCCAACCAGGAAATCGTCTACGCCGACAAGCTGCGCTACACCTACACCACCTTGCTTGAACGCATCCAGCGGCTGGCCAATGTGCTGAGCGCCGCCGGGGTGAAGCCTGGCGACACCGTGGCCTTGCTCGACTGGGACAGCCACCGTGCGCTGGAGTGCTTCTTTGCCGTGCCGATGCTGGGCGCGGTGCTGCATACGGTGAACGTACGGCTTTCTACCGAGCAGGTGCGCTATACCATGAACCATGCCGAGGACCGGCTGGTGCTGGTGCATGACGACTTCCTGCCATTGATGGCGCAGTTGCACGCGGACCTGCCAACCGTCGAGGGCTATATCCGCCTTAGCGACGGCGGCCCCGAACCGCAGAGCCTGCCGTTGTTGGGCGAGTACGAAGGCTTGCTGACGGCCGCCGAGCCAGCGTTCGAATTCGCCGATTTCGATGAAAATTCGCTGGCCACGCTGTTCTATACCAGCGGTACCACGGGCAACCCCAAGGGCGTGTACTTCAGCCACCGCCAGCTGGTGCTGCATACCTTGGTCGAGCAGGGCACCCTGGCCGCGTGCGGCGAGGTACCGTTGCTGCGCACGGGCGACGTGTACATGCCCATTACGCCAATGTTCCACGTACATGCCTGGGGCGTGCCCTATGTGGCCACGGCACTGGGCATCAAGCAGGTCTACCCTGGGCGTTACGAGCCTAACCGGTTGGTGCGCCTGTTCCGTGACGAGGGGGTGACCTTCTCCCATTGCGTACCTACGGTGCTGCAAATGATGCTCGACAGCGAAGAAGGGCAGCGCACCGACCTTGGCGGCTGGAAAATGCTGCTGGGCGGCAGCGCCCTGACCCTGGGCCTGGCACAGCGCGCCAGCGGGCGGGGCATCAGCGTGCATTGCGGCTATGGCATGTCGGAAAGCTGCCCGCTGCTCAGCATCACCCACCTGAGCGCCGACCTGCTGGCATTGCCCATGGCACAACAGCTGCCGCTGCGAATTGATGCCGGCGTGCCGATTGCACTGGTGGACCTGCGCATTGTCGATGGCGAGGGCCAGCAGGTGCCACACGACGGCGAAAGCCTGGGCGAAATCGTGGTGCGTGCGCCCTGGCTGACCCAAGGCTACCTGAACGAACCGGAGCAGGGCGCCGCGCTGTGGCAGGGTGGCTGGCTGCACACCGGCGACCTGGCCTGCATCGACGCGACGGGCGTGGTGCGCATTCGTGACCGGATCAAGGATGTGATCAAGACCGGCGGTGAGTGGATCAGCTCGGTGGCGCTGGAAAACCTGATCAGCCAGCACCCGTCCGTCGCCTCGGTGGCGGTGATTGGTATTCCTGATCCACAGTGGGGAGAACAACCCTTGGCCTTGGTCGTGTGTTGTGACGGCACGCGGTTGGACCAGCCGGCGTTGGCCAGGCACCTGCAGCCCTATGTCGATAGCGGCCACCTGAACAAATGGGCGATACCCCGGCAGCTACGCTGTGTGGCAGAAATCCCGAAAACCAGTGTCGGCAAGATCGACAAGAAACGGATCCGCCAAGATGCCTGCCTGGAACAAGGCGCTGTTGTAAGCTAGTGGTTGCGCAGCCTCGGACTGGGTGGTCGCCTTGTGTAAGGTCTGTGTAAAAGCGACACAGGAGAATACATGAGCCGGTACCATGTTTGTTCTGTACAGTCCAAAGTTGTCTTTGATGAACACACTTCCGTCGCAGCCTAGCGCTGAACGCGGGGCGTTCTCCAGTTTCGAGGCGTGTCGCAATACCCAACAGGGCCCCGTGGTGATTCTTGCCTCGGGTGCCTCTGCCAAGCATTTCCCCTTGGGCGAGTTCGCGCACTTGCCCATCATCGCCATGAACGGTTCGGTCGCCATGACCGCCGAACACGGCATCAAACCTTTCTTCTACGTGTGCACCGACAAGAGTTTTCGCTCGCAGCAACCGGCATTTTTTGCGACCGCTATCCGCGACAGCCAACGTTTGGCGCTGTGGGCCGAGCAGTATGAAGGCATGGCCGTGCCTGCCAGTACCGAGTGTTATACCTTGCACAAGGCTGACACCCCGGGCGTGCTGGATGTCTTGCGCGGCCACAGTGACAGCTGGGTGTGCAACCGTACACTGTGGAGCAAACGCGCGCGCTCGATCGCCTTCAGCAAGAATTTGGGCCAGGGTTTCTTCGATGCCCGTACGGTGGCGTACGTGGCCCTGCAACTTGCCTATCACTTGGGCTTTGAGCAGGTGTTGCTGGTAGGGGTGGACCTGGACCAGACCGTTGGGCGCTTTTATGAGACCGGCGAGGGCGAGCAATCGCCGTGCGGGCTCGACCAGCATTGGGAAAGCCGCATCCTGCCGTCACTTACGCTGATGGCCAGGGAGGTCATCAACGATCACTTCCATGTCTACAACCTGTCGGCTAACTCGCGTATCCCGGCAACGCTGATCCCCAAAGTCAGCCTCGACGAAGCGCGGCGTATTGCGGGTTGCGCAATTACCTGAGCAAGAAAGCGGGTGCGTGCAGGGCTGTGGATGCGTACAGTACGTTGATCGCAACCAGGCAGGGGCCCGCTTATGTCCAGCGCATTCACTTTCATGCAGTCGCCCGTCGGCACCTTGACCCTGGTGGCCCGTGGCGAGCGGCTGGCCGCGGTGCTGTGGGAGGAGGAGCGGGAGAACCGTGTACGCCTCGGCGCGCTGCACCGTGACGACCGCTGCCCGGTACTGCTGGAAACCGCCCGCCAGCTTGGCGAGTACTTTGCCGGCAAACGCCAGCAATTTGAGCTGGCGCTGGACTTTGCCGGTACTGAATTCCAGCGCCAGGTGTGGGCCGCGCTGTTGGCGATACCGTTTGGCGAAACCCGCAGCTATGGCGACATCGCCCGGCAGATCGGCAACCCCAGCGCGGTGCGGGCGGTTGGCGCTGCCAATGGCCGTAACCCCATCTCGATCATCGCCCCGTGCCACCGGGTCATCGGGGCATCAGGCAGCCTGACCGGCTTTGCCGGCGGCTTGGCGGCCAAGCAGTACCTGCTGGCTCTGGAGGGCCGGCAAAGCCTGGCGCTGGACCTTTAAGGCGCGAGCGGCAGTGCCAAGGCGCTGAGGTTGCTGGTGTCCAGCAAGATCAGCCCCTCGCTGTGCGCGTCCAGGCTGGCCAGCAAACGCCCCTGGCTGTCCCAGGCGGCAGAGCCGCCGGCGCCGATGAAGTTGTCGGCCGGCCCAACGCAGTTGGCCATCAAAACCGGCATGCCCAATTCGCGCGCGACCTCTGGGTAATGAGCGTAACCCTCTTGGATGCCCTTGGCGGTTTTCGCCACGCTGACCAGGTACAGGTCGGCGCCATGCTCGCGTGCGGTGGCCGCGTGCGCCATGAACATCGATTCGTAGCAGATCGCCGGTGCCACCCGGTGCGTGCCCACCCGTAGCAACAATTGCTGATCGCCAGGAATGAAATAAGGCAGCTCGTCTTCATGCAGGCGCCGCTTGGCGTAGGCCTGGCGCGGTGCCCCAGGGCCGAAGATCGGCATGCCGATGCGTATGCCGTCGAGCGTTGGCAGTGGCAGGCCCACGGCAACGGTGATGCCCAGGCGGTCGGCGGCTGCCTGCAGCGGGTCCAGGCGCGCAGAAGTGACCGGCAAGGCAGCCTGGCGTGCGAGGCTGGGTTCATAGCCGGTCAGCGACAGTTCGGGGAACACCACCAGTTCGGCGCCAAGGGCTGCAGCCTGCTCGATGCAGGCCAGGTGACGCTGGAGGTTGCCTGGCAGGTCGCCCTTGAGCGACGCCAGTTGTACGGCGCACAGTTTCATGAAAAACCTTCCCTGGTACAGGTTGAAGGGCTGAGCATACTATCGGCCCGGCACCTGTACCAGCGAAGGGGGTTTCAGGACGGCGAGTGCACGGCGAAACGCTGGCGGAACCAGTCGTTGAGCATGGCCTTTTCGGCATACAGGCGGTCGCTGCTGCTGGCGACCCGGCCCGGCCGGCTTAAGTACATCTTGTCGCTGACCCGTTCCTGGGCTTGCTGGTCGGGTTTGCCTGGCTGGCTGAGCGTGTAGCTGAGGTCGATGGTTGGCCAGGTAATTTCGCGCATGAAACGCACATCGTAAGCCTGGCTGTGCCAGGGCTCGAAGCGCCCGGCCAGGTCGATATCGCGAATGTCGATGACCAGTTGCTGGCCCGGTTGCAGGTAACGCTGGCCGAGTTTTTGCAGGTATTGGGTAAGGGTTTTCATCACATAGTCGTCGGCGCCACGCTCGTAACCGTGGCTGTCGAGGCTGGCATCACGGAATTTTTCCGGGTGGTCGAAACGCACCTCGACCTGCGCGGCCGGGGCACCTTGTGCCATGCTGTTCAGTGACAGCGCCATGAGCACGGCACACACGAGGGCGTTACGCATGATGCACCTCCGGGGTGGATTGCGTGTGCCTTCATTTTACCCCTGGCATGGCGGCACCAGCAGAGGAAGATTGTAATGGGACGGTTCAGGCGTCTAATGGCCAATCTGCGCGGACGGGATTTGGCGGTGGGGGATATCCATGGTCACTTCCAGCGCCTGCAGCAATGTCTGGATACGGTGGGGTTCGATCCGGCCGTGGACCGCTTGTTCAGCGTGGGAGACCTGGTCGACCGCGGGCCGGACAGTGCGGCGGCGCTGGAGTGGCTGAAGCAGCCCTGGTTCCATGCCGTGCAAGGTAACCATGAGGCCTTGGCAATTACCCGTGTACGCGGTGGGCGGCTAGATCTGGACATGTACCGCGCCGCTGGGGGCAGCTGGTTTCTTGACCTGCCACGGGCTGAGCAATTGCGTTTCGTGGAGCGCTTCGAGCAGTTGCCGATTGCGATTGAGGTTGAAAGTGCCGCGGGCCTGGTAGGCCTGCTGCATGCCGACAGCCCGTTTGCCGATTGGGCAGTATTAAGGACCTGGCTGGAACTGGATGACGACCCCAAAGTACGCGAAGTGTGCCAGTGGTCGCGGCGGCGGCTGAAGGTAGGTGATACCCAGCCGGTGCAGGGCCTGCGTGCCTTGCTGGTCGGCCACACGCCGGTGCTGGAGGCCAAACTGTTGGGCAACGTCTGGCACCTGGACACGGGAGGCTGGGCCAGCGGCCATTTCACCTTGATGGACATGCGGAGCCTGCAGTTCGTCAGCCCCGCGCCAGGCGCAGCAACAGTGCCGCAGCCAGTAGCACCAGCATGACCCCGGAGGCCCGTTCCAGCCACGGCAGGCTGCGGGCAAAACGCCTCAGTACGCGCTGGTTGCCGATGGCCACGGCAACAAGCAGGTCCCAGAGCAGGACAATGCTGAACATCCACAGGGCGTAGGCCGCTTTCCAGCCGGGGCTGGTGCTGGTGACCATGCTGGCCAGGCTGGCATAGAACAGTGCGTTCTTGGGGTTGAGAATGCCAGACAGCAAACCCATGCCCAACCCCCGCCACCAACCTTGAACCGCCTGCTGGCCAGCGACATTGCCTAGGCTGGTTTGCCCGGCACGGCGCAAAAACAGCGTGCCGATGTAGAGCAGGTAGCCGGCACCGGCCAGCTGCAGGCCGGTAAACACCAGGCTGCCCTCTTGCAACACCGACAGCCCGGTGAAGGCCATGGCGATGAATGCGCCATTGGCCAGGGCGATACCCAGGCAGGCGCCGCTGGCGACCCGCCAGCCGCTGTTGATCGAGGAGCGTGCGACCAGGAAGAAATCCGGGCCGGGTGAGAGCAGCGCGAGGAAGTGGGCGAGGGCGATGATCAGGAATTGTTGCATGGGCGGCTCCGGCGAAAAAACCGCACTCTGCTCCCGGCCATGCCATAGCGTATTGAACAATATTGCGAAGCCCAGTAGCTGACGAGGTCCCTGTAGGAGCGGCCTTGTGTCGCGATGGGCTGCGCAGCAGCCCCGGCAATCCATGCCACGGAGCTGAGAACTTGGGGCCGCTTCGCAGCCCATCGCGACACAAGGCCGCTCCTACACAGGGGCCGTGCAGGCCTTCAGTCTCGTCGGTATTGCCCCGGCGTCACCCCCACATGGGCCTTGAACACCCGCTGGAAATGGCTCTGGTCGGCAAACCCAAGCTGGTAGGCCACATCGGCCAAGGCCTGCCCTTCACTTAGCAAATGCCGCCCACGGTTGACCCGGGCATTGAGCAGGTAGGCATGCGGGGTAAACCCGGTGGCCGCGCGAAACGCACGGATCAACTGATAACGCCCAAGCCCGGCCTCCCGCGCCAGTACCTCCAGGCTCAACTGCGCCGGGTCCAGGCCTTCGATCCGCGCGATCAGCCCGCTCAAGGCCGTCGCCGCCAGGGCTGGTGCCGGCGCCAACGGTGGCTGCGCGGAAAAGTCCAGATCGCCCAGAAAGACTATCAGCGCCGCATCCTTCTCACGGTTACTGGCACTGGAGAACAACACGCTGTTCAGCTCGCAAAACTGCGCATACACCAGCGGCTCCCGGCAGATACGCGCCGGCTCGCCTGCCCCCGCACCGGCCAGCCCCGACTCAAGGCGCAACTGTATCAGCCACTCGGCATCCACATGCAGCATCTGATAGCTCCAGGCTTGCCGAGGGGCCGGGTTGCAGGCATGCACACGGTGGGCCGGGACCATCACCAGTGTGCCACGCGTTAGCCGCTCCTGTCCGTGGGCAGCACCGGTGAAATGGCTGACGCCAGCATCCACCGCACCAATTGAGAACGTCGGGTGGCTGTGGGCCTTGTAGCAGGCGCGGCTATCGCAGGCGCGGCGGCTTTCGACATGCGGCAGGGCCGAATCGCGCCACAGCGCGGCGTGGGAACGGGGCATCACAGGGTCCTCGGTATGTGCGCCAGACTAACAGGTGCCGCGTACCCGTACAGTTTTTATCGCTGGCTGTAACTTGACCGCATGGCCCGGCACACGCCGAAATAGACACCTGTAATCATAGGAAAACAACAATGGACCTTTCAAGCCTGCTGCTCTTCATCCCCGCCTGCTTCGCCCTGAACATGGCGCCGGGGCCGAACAACCTGCTGTCGCTGCACAACGCCAGCCGCTATGGCCTGCGCACGGCCTGCGTGGCCGGCGGCGGGCGCATTCTTGCCTTCAGCGGCATGATTGCCTTGGCGGCCATGGGCCTGGCTGTGGTGCTGCACACCAGCGAATACCTGTTTCTGGCGATCAAGGTGGTGGGCGCGGCGTACCTGTTCTACATCGCCTGGCAACTGTGGCGCGCACCGGTGGGCGAGGCGGTGGTGGCAACCGACCACCCGCGTGGCACCTGGCGCCTGGCACGCCAGGAGTTCTGGGTGGCGGCCGGTAACCCCAAGGCCATTCTGATTTTCACTGCGTTCCTGCCGCAGTTCGTCTCCGTCGGCAGCGCCACCCCGGTGAGTGAGCAGTTCCTCTGGCTAGGTGTGTTGTTCCTGCTGCTGGAGTGGGCGGCCATTGCCATTTACTCAGGCCTGGGCGCCTACATGCAGCGCTGGTTCAGCCAGCCCGGCCCACGTCGCCTGTTCAACCGGGTCAGCGCCTCCCTGCTGGGTTGCGCCGGCCTCGGTCTGCTGGCCGCGCGCCGCTAGAACTGCCAGCGTACGCCCAGGTTCACGCCGCTGGTTTCCTGCTGGCGGCTGTCCAGGTTGGTGGTGTACTGCACGCCGCCATGCAGGCTCAGCGCTTCGTTGACCTGCGCAACCACGCCGCTTTCCAGTTGCACCGAGGTATAGCGGTAGTCGGTCTTGATCTTGTCCACGCCGTCGAAGGTCAAGGTGTCGCGGCCACCGTCGCCGTGCCACAGGTTGACCTGCGCATAGGGCTGTAGCAGGCGGCCGCTGCTGCCCGTGAAGGCACCTTCCAGACGCATACCCAACCGGCCGGTAAGCTCGACCTGGGCGTCATGGCTGATGCGCGAGACGCTGTCGCTGGCGCTGTCGAGCGAGACCTTCTGCGCGATCAGCTGGGCTTGCGGTTCCAGGGTCCAGCGTTCAGACAGGGCGATGGGGTAGCCGGATTCCAGCGAAGCGGTCCAGGCGTGGCCGTCGATGTTCAGCTTGTCGCCACGGTCGGAGCGGGCACGGCCATTGAGGCTGGTGTACTGCAGTACTGCATCCAGGTATTCGCCTTGCGGCCCGACCAGCGTCCAGTAAGTGCCGGCGCTGTCGCCATCGAGCCGCAGGTCGCCGACGCTACGGTCTTCCACGGCAAGGGCGAAACCTTTGACGTCGGCGTCCAGGCGGCTGTGGCTGACGTAGATGCCGACATGCTGGCGGTAACCGTTTTCGCCAACCTTGGCGTACAGGTCCTGGCCCACCTTGAAGCCGTACAGGTCGCCATCCAGGCTCGGGCTCACCGTGCCGCTCCATTGCTGGCGCAGCGCACCACCATAGGCCTGGCCCCAACTGGCGGGCAGGGCACCTTCACCTTTGAGCAACTGCTGGTCGCCCTGGCGCTGGTGGAAGGTGCCCAGTGCCTGGCGGGCGATGATCGCGGCACCCCGCGGCGCTACGGCATACACCGGCACCTCAGGGCGGTACAGTGGCAGGCTTTCGCCTTGCACCGGTGCCGGCAGGTCGACCTGGCCGGGCGCAGGGGCCGCGACAGGTGGCGTGGTGGCCGGGGCGATGACGGGTGGCTCGCCTGGTTCCGTTGGCTGGCTCGGCTCACCCGGCTGGGTTGGTTGATTTGGCTCTTCGGGTTGTGGCACCGGGGCCGGAGCGGGTGGCGCGACCAAGGTCGAGCGCAGGTACCAGCTGTTTTCACTACCCGCAGTCACGCCCCCTTTGAACAGCCGGTAGTCGAAGGCTCCGGCCGAAAGCTTCTGGGTCTGGACGAAGGCGGTGGCAGTGCTGGTTGCGCCGTCACGCGCCTCGACCACCTGGATGCCGTTCCGGGACGTCACCGCACCTGCGCCGCCCAGGTTATTGACTTGCAAGCGAGTACTGCCGTTGATCGTACCGCGGCTGACGACAAGTCGGTCAGACGCTGCATCGTCACCGGCGAGTACGCTGTTGACACGTAGCAGACCGTTATCGCCCTCAAAATTGCCGTTTATAGTCAGTCGGCCCTGGGCGTCATTACCCGTGCTGAGGTCTATCAACCCGGCATTGAGCACGGTTGCGCTTTGCCCTTCGCCCTTGGCGGTGATCGTGCCTTGACGGGACAGCAGTGCGCTGCTGTCATCGATGATCAGGTCACCGGTGCCAGTGCCGTCGTCACCGAGGATTAGTGTGTCGTCGAGCGTGAGATGGCTGTTATCGAACAGGCCTATGGCCTCCCAGTTCACATACCGCGCTCCACCGTCGATCTGGCTTCTTTCGAACACCAGGCTATCGCTGCCAGGGCCCCCATCCAGGACAGTGATCAATGTGTCCGAGTCGAGACCCGTGATATTCGCTTGGTCGTCACCTGGACCCATTGTTACCGGACCGCCGATGCGCCCGCCCGACCAGTTGAAAATGTCGTTATCGTTGCCAGCACGTATCTCACCTTTGAGCGTACCGCCGCTGATGGTGATCTTGTCCACGCCGCTACTGGTACTGATATCACCACCGATGTTGCCGCTATTCAGGATAATCGTGTCTCTGCCAAGGCCACTGACAACGTTGCCAACAACGATTGTTTGAGTATGGTATTTCTCGATGTCTTCGGACATTACAAACGTGTTGTCAGCGAGCTTGAGGTCTACCCGGCCAATGCTCCCGCCTTTGAACGTGGCCGTGTCACCATCTTCAAAGGCGCCCGTGATGGTGCCGCTGGTCATTGTGAACGTGTCCATGTGACCGCCTTGGTTCAATGACCCTAGCGTGCCGCCAGACATGGTGAACGTGTCCTCGCCATCGCCTTGTTGCAATGACTGGACTGTACCGCCGCTGATGGTGAACTGGTCAACAGCAGGGGTCTGCACAGTGGCGCCCAGGTTTTCACCCGGTGAAACCGTCAGGGCTTGGGCATGAGACAGCAAAGGCAGGGTCAGCAGGGGAAATGCAACAGGCAGCAGCAAGCGGGGGCAACGCATAGGCAGGTCTCCGTGTCCATTGAAGGGACCACTACCTGAAACAACGCCAGTGCGGCGGCTTCGGCCCTGCCTGAGTTGAATGTATTGTGCGGTGAGGGGACAACTGGCAAAAATGCTAGGTGGCCCGTGGCTATCAGTCGCGATAGAAGGTTTGCACCAGGTGGTAGCCGAATTTGCTCTTGATAGGCCCGTGCACCACGCGCAGGGGCTTCTTGAAGATCACCTGGTCGATGGCGCCAACCATCTGCCCTGGGCGGATTTCACCCAGGTCGCCGCCGCGCTTGCCCGATGGGCAGGTGGAGAACTTTTTCGCGAGTACGTCGAAAGCCTCGCCGTTGGCGATGCGCTGCTTGAGCTTTTCGGCTTCGTCAGCGGTCTTGACCAGGATGTGGCGGGCTTGGGCTTTCATGGGGTACCTGTGCTTCGGGGGCAAAAAGAATGCATTATGCCTGATTGAACCGATTAGAAGTGCTTGCGCGGTCCTTGTAGGAGCGGCGTTGTGTCGCGATGGGCCGCAAAGCGGCCCCAGTTTTTCAGCTTCGCAGCACAGATTGCCGGGCCGCTTCGCGCCCCATCGCGACACAAGGCCGCTCCTACAGGGACCGCGCCAGGCTTCAGATTTGCAATTCCACGCGATCACGAAACTGCTCCAGCGCCTCCGGGTTGGCCAGTGCATCGGTGTTCTTCACCGGCAAGCCATGCACCACATTGCGAATCGCCAATTCCACCAGTTTGCCGCTGATGGTACGCGGGATGTCGCTGACCTGGGCAATCACCGCCGGCACATGTCGGGGCGTGGTGTACTGGCGTATCACCTGGCGGATCTGCTGGCGCAGGGCCTCATCCAGTTGCAAGCCATCCCGCAGGCGCACGAACAGCACCACCCGCACATCGCCGTTCCAGTCCTGGCCGATGGCCACGCTTTCCACGACCTGCTCGACCTTTTCCACCTGGCGGTAGATCTCCGCCGTGCCAATGCGCACACCGCCGGGGTTGAGTACGGCATCGGAGCGACCATGGATCAGCATGCCACCGCTGGCAAGCTGCTCGGCGTAGTCGCCCTGGGCCCATACCCCCGGAAACTGGCTGAAATAGGCGTCATGGTAACGGCTGCCGTCAGGGTCGTGCCAGAACCCCAGCGGCATGGAGGGGAAGTTCTGGGTGCACACCAGCTCGCCTTTTTCGTCCTCTACCGGCTGGCCATGTTCGTTCCACACTTCCACGGCCATGCCGAGCCCCTTGCACTGGATTTCGCCACGGCGCACCGGCAGGGTCGGGTTACCCAGTACGAAACAGCAGAGGATATCGGTACCACCAGACATCGACGCCAGGCACAGGTCACCTTTGATCTTGCCGTACACATAGTCATAACTATGCGGCGACAGGGGCGACCCGGTGGACAGCAACAGTCGCAGGCTGGCCAGGCGGTGGCTTGCTGCTGGCTCAAGGCCCGCCTGTTCAAGCGCGGCCAGGTACTTGGCGCTGGTACCAAAAGCCTGGATGCCCTCGGCATCGATCAGGTCCAGCAGGCGCTCGGGGCCCGGGTGGAAGGGCGAGCCGTCGTACAAGACCAGTGTGGCACCCACCGCCAGGCCGCTGGCCAGCCAGTTCCACATCATCCAGCCACAGGTGGTGTAATAGAACAGCACGTCATCGGCCTTCAGGTCATTGTGCAGGCCATGTTCCTTCATATGCTGCAGCAGCACGCCGCCGGCACGGTGGACGATGCACTTGGGTACGCCGGTGGTGCCGCTGGAATAGACGATATACAGGGGGTGGTCAAAGGGCCGCGGGGTGAACCGGGGCTCGCCACCGGGCTGGAAGAAGTCATCCCACAGGCTGACGCTGGCAGCCTGAAATTCGTCTGTACGCGTACCGCTCCGGGTATGCGGCACCACAATCAACCGCTCAAGACCAGGCAGTTGCGCGCACACCTGGTTGACCTTGTCTACCTGGTCGATGACCTTGCCGGCGTACTGGTAGCCGGCGCAGGCTATCAACAGTTTGGGCCCGATCTGGCCGAAGCGGTCGATGATGCCGTGCACGCCGAACTCGGGCGAGGAAGTGGACCAGACTGCGCCGAGGCTGGTGCAGGCGAGCATCGCGATCAGGGTTTGCCAGGTGTTTGGCATCACGGCGGCCACCCGGTCGCCGGGCACGATACCGGCGGCCTTGAACGCGGTTTGCAGCCCGGCCACCTGTGCAGCCAGTTCGGCATGCGTGAACACCTGGCGCTGGCCATCTTCGCGCACGGCGACCACGGCCGGGCGGTCGTCGCGGCGGCGTAGCAGGTGTTCGGCGAAGTTGAGGGTGGCGTTGCTGAACCACTGCGCATCAGGCATCTGCGGGCCTTCGCTGAGCACCTTGCTCGGCGGGGTATGCCAGTGGACGTGAAAATACTCGGCAAGGGTTTGCCAGAAGGCGGGCCGCTGTTCGATGCTCCAGCGGTGCAGCGCCTGGTAGTCGTTCAGTTGCAGGTTGTAACGCAGGTTGACCCAGCGGCGGAAGGCGTCCATCCGGCTGGCTTCGATCTGCGCCGTGGAGGGGCGCCAGAGCACATCGTTCATGCCGAACCTCCTGTATCTACTGCTAGCGGCTATCTACTGTAGGAGCGGCCTTGCGTCGCGATGGGCCGCGCAGCGGCCCCGGCAATCTGTGCTGCGAAGCTGAAAATCTGGGGCCGCTGTGCGGCCCATCGCGACGCAAGGCCGCTCCTACAGGGGTACTGCATTTACTCTACTTTAGCCTTTTGCACGTCCTGCGACGCCGACCACACGCGGTAGCGCACCTCGACATCTTTCGGCGCATACACCACCACCGGCAACTTGCTGTTGTAGCGCAGCATGAAGCCATCACCGACCACCGGCACAAAGGCCTTGGTCTTCTTGCCGTCCGGGCAGGCCATCAGCGTGCTGACCGGGCCGCTGACCTTGTTCAGGCGGTAGTAGTTGTAGCCCCAGCCTTCCAGGGTACGTTCCTCAAGGCTACCGCCCAGACGCTGGCGGTTGCAGTCCACCAGTAGGGTCTTGCCGGCGATGATTTCCAGTTGGTAGGCCGACTCGTCAGCCTGGGCGGGCAGGTGGATGACCTGCCGGGTGAAGCCTTTTTCCGCCTCGGGGTAGGGCGCGACGTCCTTCAGTCTGGCTGCAGACGCCTGTGCGGCAGCAGCCATAGTCAGGGCCAGAATCGCGGTCATTGGGGTTGGGCGCATAGGGCCTCCTTGCAGATAAACGAATGCGAGAGCGCCGCCAGGCCCAGGCCGCCCGTCACTGGGCCAACCAGCCACCATCGACGTTCCAGGCAGCACCGCGAACCTGGCTACCGGCCTCGCTACACAGGAATAGTACCAGTTCACCCAGGTGCTCGGGGGTGACGAAGGCCAGCGACGGCTGTTTTTCTGCCAGAAGATCGCGTTGCGCTTGCAGCGGATCGCCACCGATGGCAGCACGATCGTCGATCTGCTTCTGTACCAGCGGGGTCAGCACCCAGCCTGGGCAGATGGCATTGCAGGTGACATTGCTGGTGGCAGTTTCCAGGCCCACCACCTTGGTCAGGCCAACCACGCCGTGCTTGGCCGCCACGTAGGCCGCCTTGCCGGTCGAGCCGACCAGACCATGCACCGAGGCGATGTTGATGATGCGCCCCCAGTTGCGCGTGCGCATGCCGGGCAGCGCCAGGCGTGTGCCATGGAACACGGCCGAGAGGTTGAGGGCGATAATCTTGTCCCAGCTCTCGACCGGGAACTGCTCGACCGGCGCTACATGCTGGATACCGGCGTTATTGATCAGAATGTCGACGTCGCCAAATTCGCGTTCGGCCAAGGCGAACAAGGCTTCGATCTGCGCCACGTCCGACAGGTCGGCGGGGTGATGGATAACCTTCACCCCGTGCCGGGCAATTTCTGCTATTGCCGCTGCCGGGTCGCCAAAGCCATTGAGTACGATATTCGCGCCAGCGCGGGCCAACACCTGGGCGATGCCCAGGCCGATGCCGCTGGTGGAGCCGGTTACAAGTGCGGTTTTGCCGTTGAGGGTCATGCAAAGCTCCTTTTGCCGTACCTGGGGTAGTCATTGAGGCTGTCGCTGTCATGCATGGGTAAAATCCTGAATTCTTTGATAGCAGGGCCGGCCTCTTCGCGGGTAAACCCGCTCCCACAGGGATCCCACAGCCCTGAGGATTTGTGGTGACCCTGTGGGAGCGGGTTTACCCGCGAAGAGGCCAGGCCTGTAACCCTAACCCCTGGGGTCAAACGCCTCCCGCATGGCATCCCCGATAAACACCAGCAACGACAAGATCACCGCCAGTGCAAAGAACGCGGTAAAGCCCAGCCACGGCGCCTCCAGGTGCTGCTTGCCCTGGGTCACCAACTCACCCAGCGAAGCGCTACCGGCCGGCATGCCGAAACCCAGAAAATCCAGCGCGGTGAGCGTGGTAATCGCCCCGGTCAACATGAACGGCACATACGTCAGCGTCGCATTCATGGCATTGGGCAAGATGTGCCGCAGCATTACCTGACTGTCTGGCAGCCCCAACGCCCGGGCGGCCTTCACATACTCAAGGTTGCGCCCACGCAGGAATTCGGCACGCACCACGTCGACCAGGGTCAGCCAGGAAAACAGCGCCATGATCCCCAGCAGCCACCAGAAATCCGGCTCGACAAAACCACTGAGGATGATCAGCAGGTACAGCACTGGCAACCCCGACCACACCTCCAGCAGGCGCTGGCCAAGCAGGTCGACCCAGCCGCCGCGGTAGCCCTGCAGGGCGCCAGCCGCTATGCCAATCAGCACGCTGACCACGGTCAGGGCAAAAGCGAACAGCAACGATACCCGTGTGCCATACAGTACCCGGGCCAGCACGTCGCGGCCCTGGTCATCAGTGCCCAGCCAGTTGCTCGCGCTCGGCGGGCTGGGCGTAGGCACTTGCAGGTCATAGTTGGGGGTATCGGCGCTGAACGGGATTGGCGCGAACAGCATCCAGCCGCCCTGGTCGGCGATCAGCTGGCGCACATAGGCGCTGCGGTAGTCGGGCTGGAACGGCAACTGGCCGCCGAACTGCTGCTCGGTATAGCGCTTGAGCGCCGGGACGTACAGCTCGCCCTTGTAGCCCAGCAGCAGCGGCTTGTCGTTGGCTACCAGTTCAGCGCCCAGGCTCAGCAGCAGAAGGCCGGCGAACAACCACAGCGAAACCCAGCCGAGGCGGTTGCGGCGAAAGCGTTGCACGCGACGGCGCGATAACGGCGAAAGCATCAGTGCGCCCTCGTGTCGAAGTCGATGCGCGGGTCGAGCAAGGTGTACGACAGGTCACCGATCAGGCGTATCAGCAGCCCGGCCAGGGTGAAGATGAACAGCATGCCGAACACTACCGGGTAGTCCCGCGACACGGCCGCCTCGTAGCTCATGCGGCCCAGGCCATCGAGCGAGAAGATCACCTCGATCAGCAACGATCCGGCGAAGAACACCGTGATCAGCGCCTGCGGCAGCCCGGCCACCACCAGCAACATGGCGTTGCGCAACACGTGGCCATACAGCACGCGGCGCTCGCTGAGGCCCTTGGCCCGGGCAGTGACCACGTACTGGCGAGAAATTTCGTCGAGGAAGGCGTTTTTGGTCAGCAGCGTGAGGGTGGCGAAACCGCCGATTACCAAGGCACCGACCGGCAGCACCAGGTGCCAGAAGTAGTCGGCAACCTTGCCCAGCAAGCTGAGCTCGTCGAAGTTCTCCGACACCAGGCCGCGCACCGGGAACCAGTTGAGCGAGGTGCCGCCAGCGAACAGCACGATCAGCAGCAGGGCGAACAGGAATGAGGGCAGGGCGTAGCCGACCACAATCAGTGCGCTGCTCCAGGCATCGAAGCGGCTGCCGTGGCGTACTGCCTTGCGGATGCCCAACGGGATCGACACCAGGTAGGTGATCAGCGTGGCCCACAGGCCCAGCGACAGGGTGACCGGCAACTTGTCGAGGATCAGGTCGGTGACCTTGGCGCCGCGGAAGAAGCTGTTACCAAAGTCCAGCCGGGCATACTGGCCGAGCATCAACCACAGACGCTCGGGGGCAGACTTGTCGAAGCCGTACTGGCGTTTGATCTCTTCGATCAGTTTCGGGTCCAGGCCGCGGGTGGCCCGCGACTCACTGTGCACCACCTCGGCCCGCGCACCGGGTGCGCCACCGCCTATGCCTTGCAGTCGCGCCACGGCCTGCTCCACTGGGCCACCCGGCGCAGCCTGGACGATGGCGAAATTGACCAGCAGGATTGCCAGCAGTGTCGGGATGATCAGCAGCAGGCGGCGCAGGATGTAGGTGGTCATGGTGAAAATTTCCGGCGTTCGGCCATTTGCGCGTTGGTGAGCGCGGTGGGGCTGACCTCCCACCAGGTGTCCAGGCCTTCGTCATAGGTGGCCTGGACCTTGGGCAGGCCGAAGCGGTTCCACCAGGCGGTGGAGCTGCCTGGCGGGTAGTAGTTGGGGATCCAGTAGTAATTCCATTGCAGCACCCGGTCCAGGGCATGGGCATGGGCCAGCATGTCGGCCTGGGTGCCGGCGCGTACCAGGCCGTCGACCAGGCGGTCCACGGCAGGGTCCTGCAGCACCATCAGGTTGTTCGAACCGGGGTCGTGGGCCGCTGCCGAGCCAAAGTAGTTGTACAGCTCGGCACCGGGCGACAGGGTGACCGGGTAGCCGGTCACGATCATGTCGTAGTCACGCGCCATCAGGCGGTTCACGTACTGGGCCGCGTCGACATTGCGAATGTTCAAGGTCACGCCAATCTGGGCCAGGTTGCGTTTCCACGGCAGCAGCAGGCGCTCCATGCCCGCTTGGCCATTGAGGAAGGTGAACGTCAGCGGCGCGCCTTGGCTGTTCACCAGGCGGTCACCTTCGGGATGCCAGCCGGCCTGTTCGAGCAGGTCCAGGGCCTGCAGCTGCTGCTTGCGGATGATCCCCGTACCGTCGGTGACCGGGGCGGTGAATACCGTGCTGAAGACTTCATCCGGCACCTTGCCACGCAACGGCTCCAGCAGCTTCAGCTCGCGGGCATCCGGCAGCTGGCGCGCCGCCAATGGGGTATTGGAAAACACGCTCTGCTGGCGGATGTACATATTGCGCATCATCTGCCGGTTGCTCCACTCGTAGTCCCACAGCATGCCTAGCGCCTGGCGTACGCGCCGGTCCTTGAACTGTGGCTGGTCGAGGTTGAACACGAAACCCTGGGCCACCTGCGGTTTGGCCGGGCCCAGGTGGGCGCGTTGCAGGCGGCCATCGTCCAGTTGTGCGCCGTTGTAGCCCAGGGTGTAGGCGGTGGCGGAGAACTCGCGGTTGTAGTCGTATCCGCCACCCTTCAGTACCTGGCGCGCCACTTCGGTGTCGCCGAAATACTCGATGCGCAGCTTGTCGAAATTGTAGCGGCCACGGTTGGCTGGCAAGTCGCGGGCCCACCAGCTTGGGTCGCGCTCGAAGGTGATGCTGCGGCCGTTGTCGATGCGCCCGATTCGGTACGGCCCGCTGCCGACCGGCTTGGCGAAGCCGGCGCCGTTGGCGAAGTCGCGCTGCTGCCAGTCGTGTTCGGGCAGCACCGGCAGGCTGGCGAGGTCCAGCGCCAGGGTGCGGCCGTGGTTGGGTTTGAAGTCGAAGCGAACGCGTTGCGGGCTTTCCACGGTAACCCCGGCAACGTCGGCGAATTGGGTGCGGTACTTGAGGCTGCCTTTGCTCATCAGCAACTCGAAGGTGAAACGTACGTCTTCGGCGCGCACGGGTTTGCCATCGGCGAAGGTGGCGCGAGGGTCTATTTCGAAGCGCAGCCAGGCGTCATCCGGGCCGCGCTCCATGCGCCGGGCGATCAGGCCATAGACGGTGTAGGGCTCATCGAACGAACGCACGGCCAATGGCGCGTAGAGCAGGCCATCGACTTCGCTGACGCCGATGCCCTTGTCGATGTACGGCAGGATATGGTCGAACTGGCCGATCTCGATGGCCGAGCGGCGCAGGATGCCGCCTTTGGGGGCAGTGGGGTTTACGTAGTCGAAGTGCTGGAAGCTGGCGTTGTAGCGGGGGGCTTCGCCGTAGACGGTGAGGGCGTGGGTGGGGGCGGCCTGGGTGTTGAAGGTAAAACACAGCAGGAATAGACAGCACAGTACATGTGGGAGCGGGTTCACCCGCGAATGCGCCAGATCAGGCAACGACGTTGCATGAACGGACGCATTCGCGGGTGAACCCGCTCCTACACGGGGCATGAGCAGCTACTGGCTACTTAGTCCTGGCGGCTGGTCACTTCGAGCAGGTGGTAGCCGAACTGGGTTTTCACCGGGCCTTGCACGGTGTTGAGCGGGGCGCTGAACACCACGGTGTCGAACTCCTTGACCATCTGGCCTGGGCCGAACGAGCCCAGGTCGCCGCCCTGGCGGCTGGATGGGCAGGTGGAGTTGGCTTTGGCGATTTCAGCGAAGTCGGCGCCTGCTTCGATCTGGGCTTTCAGTTCGTTGCACTTGTCTTCGCTGGCAACGAGGATGTGGCGGGCGGTTGCACGGGCCATGGGTACTGCTCCTTGGGGGTAAAAAAGGCAAGCCTAGCGCACTTGTTCAGGAAATGTCTCGCAAGGCTTGCAACCCGCTTCCTACAGTTTTTGTGCCGCCTCACGCAACAGGGTTTCGGTCGAGGCCCAGCCCAGGCAGCCGTCGGTGATCGACACGCCGTATTTCAGTGCGCCTTTGCCCAGCGCCTGGCAGCCATCGAACAAGTGCCCCTCGATCATCACGCCAACGATCGAGCGGTCGCCGGCCAGGCGCTGCTCCAGCACATCGTTGAACACCGCTGGCTGGCGCGCCGGGTCCTTGCCGCTGTTGGCGTGGCTGCAATCAACCATGATCCGTGCCTGCAACCCGGCCTTGGCCAGTGCCTGGCGGGCCATGGCGATACTGTTGGCATCGTAGTTCGGGCCCTTGTGGCCACCGCGCAGTACCAGGTGGGTGTCCGGGTTGCCCAGGGTTTCGATGATTGCCGGGTGGCCCTGCGCGTCCATGCCGAAGTGGCGGTGCGGGTGGGCGGCGCTGCGCATGGCGTCGCTGGCGATAGCAATGCCGCCGTCCGTGCCGTTCTTGAAGCCTACCGGCAGTTCCAGGCCACTGACCATTTCGCGGTGAATTTGCGATTCGGTGGTGCGCGCGCCAATCGCGGCCCAGGCCAGCAGGTCATCGAAGTAGCCGGCGGCCACAGGCTGCAGCAGTTCGGTGGCAATCGGCAGGCCGCGTTCGATCATGCTCAGCATCAAGCCACGGGACAAGGCGATGCCCGAGTGCATGTCGTCGCTGCCATCAAGGTGCGGGTCGTAGGCCAGGCCTTTCCAGCCCACCGTGGTGCGGGGCTTTTCGACGTAGGCGCGCATCACCAGCAACAGCTTGTCGTCGACTTCGCGGCTAAGGGCGGCCAGGCGGTCTGCGTATTCCAGGGCCGAGCGTGGGTCGTGGATCGAGCAGGGGCCGACAATGACCAGCAGGCGCTGATCGCGGCCTTCGAGGATGTCACGGATGGCCTGGCGGTGAGCATGGACTTGCTGGGCCAGTTCGGTAGGCAGCGGCATCTGCTGCTTGAGCAGGTGTGGGCTGGGCAGGCGCTTGCTGACGGTGGTGTTGGCAGCTTGCGGTTGGGTCAGGGCGAGGTTGGAAGCTTGCATGGCGTTTTTCCCTGGGCGGACAGCGGGTTCTGGCCCGCGTGGTCGGCCCTATCGAGGTGTTCGACAGATCGTTGAATTCGTATTGGCTGCTGCATTGCCACCTGTAGAAGACCGATCGGAGGCGGCAGGCTGGCCCGAACGGGATTGGCTAAATCGCCAGGCATAGGTGTTTGCGTAGTAATAAGTGGCGTAGTTCATGGATCTGTCCTCAATATGAATCGGTGTTGTTCAAAGGCCTGAAAAGCAAAACCCCCGGTCGGGGAGCCGACCGGGGGTTTGAGTATTCTCATGTTCGGCGGCCCCTCGAAGGTGGGCGCCGTGTGGGTATCGGCGCCTAGTGGCTAAACCAATACCCAAAGTAATAGCTGGCAGGCGCCACGCAGCCGGCAACGGCCAGCACAGGGCGCAGGTTGCGACCGGTGTGGTTGGCGTGGTTGCGGGTGTTTTTTGGCATGTTGCTCTCCAGTGAATGAGCCCGAGCTTACTTCAGTTCAGCCGGGCCATTCAATGGATAAATGCTATGGGGGTGATCATTTATTTTTGTACTAATTGGTTCAATGGCCATAGCGCCCGACCAGGCTCTGCGCCCCCAGGGCATGGCCTTGCAGCAATTGCAGCAGGCCGCTGTGGTCGAGGTCTGCCGGCAGGGTGCCCAGCGGCAGGTCGGTGGCGATCAGGGTCAGTGCGTAGTGGTGTGGGTTGTCGCCGACGGGTGGGCAGGGGCCTCGATAGCTTTGGGTGCCACGCGAGTTGCGCCCCACGGTTATGTACTGGCCGCTGAGCCCGGCCGTGCCTTCCTTCAGCCCATCCTGTTCAGGGTCGATGTTGTAGGCGATCCAGTGCACTGTGCCGATGCCCTTACCACCGTCCGGGTCGAACATGATCAGGGCCAGCGACTGGGTGCCATCGGGGAGGTTGTCCCAGCTCAATTGCGGGGTGCGCTCTTCGCCAGCGCCGCAGGCCGGGTCCTGCCCCACTTGCTGCAAGGCGATCACGCCGCCGTCAGTGAACGATGAGGAACTGATCGAGAGCGCCCCCTGGTTGCTGCCGGTGGCCAAGGCAGTACACGGCAGCAGGGCGGCGAGCAGCCAGGGTTTGAGGTTCATGGCGAATCCTTGGCAGGGCGATGGGGCGCAGTGTAGCCCAGGCCAGCGTCAGCGGCTGTCCTGGTCCTCGGCAGTGCCACCGCTGTGCCCGGCACCGGAGCCTGTGGCTTCGCCGGTGCTGTTGGAGCCGCCACTGGCGCCGTCGGCGGCGTCGGAGTTGCTGCCGGTATCGCTGCTATCGTTGCTTTTGCCACCGCCGGGGCTGTTGACGCTGCTGCCTTCGCCGGCGGTCTTGCCCCCGTACTGGTCGGTTTGCGGGTGGCTGTCGGTGTTGGTATCGGTATTGGTGTCGCTGGCGGCGAAACTGGTGCCGGTGAGGCTGGTGAGGGCGAGGGCCAGGCACAGCGAGAGTGGGCGAATGCGGATCATGGAACGTCTCCTTTGCGGATGATCTGTCATTCGTTTGGCCGGGGGCGGGGGGCAGGGTGCCTTCAGGGCGACGGGTGGTAACTTGAGCGGGGGCCGCTGTGCGGCCCCCTTGGCTCAATGGGTTTCGCTACGAGGAGCCTGCACAGGCTCGGTGGGCTCCAATGGCGGATGCTCCTGCGCCGCATGCATCAGGTCTTCGGTCACCCGCAGCTCGGCGCCGGTCGGCGAGAAGGTGGTCGAAGCGGTGAACGGCGCCGGGTGCTCTGCCGCCGGGCGCTTGCCCCGGCGCCACAGGAAGAAGCACACCATGGCCAGGTTGACCACGGCAAAGGCCCAGAACAACCCGGCCTCGCCAAACTCGGTCATCATCGGCGAAATCGCCACCGGCGCCATGGCCGAACCCAGCGAGTTGATCAGCAGCAGGCCCTGGATCATCGGCACCAGGGCATCGGACGGCGCCCGGTCGGCCGCATGGCTGACCGCCACCGGGTACAGGGTGAACACGCCACCGCCCAGCAGGAACAGCATGGCCGGCAGCAGGACCGAGTCCGACGGCAGGAATACGGTGACCAGCGACAGCACCACGCACAGCGCAGCCAGGGCGATCAGCACATCCTGGCGGTCCTTGCGGTCGGACCAGCGCCCGACCGGGTATTGCAGCAGCATGGCACCCAGGATCACCCAGGCCATCATGTTGCCGACCTCACCCACCGCCAGGCCGATGCGCTGCAGGTACAGCGGCAACAGGGCATAGATGCCGGCAATGGCCACGCCGGAGCCAAAGCAGCCGACCAGGCCAGAAGGCGCCACACCCAGCAGTTGGCGAGGCTTGAGTGGTTCGACCTGGTCCAGCAGCGGCGACACCCGCGGCAGGATCACGATAGGCAGTACCGACAGGGCGGCCAGCACGCCAGCCAGCATGAAGGGAGCGGTGTCGCCAAGCTGGGTGATTTCACCCAGGCCAGCCTGGGCGATCACCCCGGCACCGTAGAAGGCAATCATGTACAGCGCCAGCAGGCGGCCACGGATCTTTGCGTCGCCGGCCAGCAGCAGCCAGCTTTCGATCACCAGGAACACGCCCACGGCTGCCCAGCCATTGATCAGGCGCAGCACCGACCACCAGGTGACGTCGTAGAACAGCCCCTGCAGCAGGATGGTCACGGCGATCAGCGAGGCGAAGCTGGTGTAGGCGCGAATATGGCCGATGCGCAAGATCAGCCGGTCGTTGAAGATGGCACCGAGGGTCAAGCCGATGAAGTAGGTCGACGAGACGACACCGATGGTGGTGGCAGACTCACCAGCAGCGCCCAGGCGCAGGGTGGTCAGGGAAGACATGAAGCCGTTGCCCAGGGCAATGATGAACAGCCCGAGCAGGGGCGCCAGCGCCATGGCCAGCAAACGCGGAGACATACGTACCTCTAGTTGGATAAGCGGAATGAGCGCCTCTTCGGACGCGCACACCAGCTCGACCCTACCAGGGGCAAGTGGTTGCACGGATGCGACCTGGGCAAGACTCAACCGCTGGACCCTGTAAGAGTTGGGCCGGGCGGGGAGGGTTGAGCCTATTGCACATGTGCGGTCATGTGTTCAGGCGCGGACTCTGTCATTGCTGCCGGTTGCCACCGTTCAAGGCGACGGGCGAAAAGGAAGCGCGATTCTACGGGCTTGGACGGTTTTGCCCAAGGGGCTTGGGCGTGCGACGAGACGCCGCAGTCCAAGGGCGACACGAATGTGTCTTTGGCAGACATCTTGGGGCACGCCCGCTCTCATAGAACTTCACATGACTAACTTATTTAGCGGTGACTCTGTGGGGACAACTGTCTTGCATAAGTCTTCTGGCCAGCACAGGCCCTTGTAGGAGCGGCCTTGTGTCGCGATGGGCTGCGCAGCAGCCCCGGCAATTTGTGCATCTGTGCGCAAACCCTGGGGCTGCTGCGCAGCCCATCGCGACACAAGGCCGCTCCTACAGGTTCTGTGCCTGCCTTGAAGGTGATGCAGGCCAGGTGGGAGCGGGCGAGCCCGCGAACACCGGCGAATCCGGTGCCATGCACCGCGTTGGATTCTTCGCGGGCGCGCCCGCTCCCACGGAGCCCCGGCTAACTTAAGCCGCTTCCCCAGTCGCGTGGGCTTGCTCAACAGCCATGCTCACTGGCGCCTCCTGGGCAATCACGACCTCACTGGCAAGCAGACTCCGCATCAAGCTATAGCCCGTCAGCAGCATATAGAACGCAATCGGCAACCCGACCACGATGCTGGCCATTTGAATAGCCAGCAACCCACCGGCAATCACCAGGCTGGCCGCAATCGCGCCTTCCAGCACACACCACAACACGCGTATCCAGTTGGGCGGGTTGATGCTGCCCAGCGAATTGAGCATGCACAGCACCTGTGTCCCGGCATCGGCGGCAGTCACGAAATGCACGGCCAGCAACAGGCAGATGATCACGCTCAGCACCGCACCCAGGGTCGGCCCATCCAGGCGGTCGAGCAGGGTGAACATCGCCGTGGTGGTTTCCTTGCGCGTGGCTTCGAGCACCGGGCCACCCTGGAACGGCCCGGCGGCGGCCTGCTCGGCGACCGGCAACTGCTGGTAGGCCTGGCGCGCCTGCTGCTCATCCTTCAGCGCAGTGCCACCAAACACCGCCATCCACAAGATCGTCACCAGCGTCGGTACCAGCAGGGCGCCGACCACCAGCTCGCGGATGGTGCGGCCACGCGAGATGCGCGCAATGAACAGCCCCACGAACGGGCCCCAGGTCATCCACCACGGCCAGTAGAAGGCGGTCCAGCTCTTCTGCCAGGCGCTATCGGCCTGGGCGTCGGTCCAGAAGCTCATGCCGATGATATTCTGCGCGTAGTCGCCAGCCGATTCGAACAGCAGGTTCATGATGTAGTTGGTCGGGCCCAGGCCCAGCACCACCAGCATCAACCCCAGGGAAATCCACATGTTCAGCGTCGACAGGCGCTTCATGCCGCGCGATACGCCAGCCACCAATGAAATCGAAGCGATCACGGTGACCACGGCGATGATGCTCAGCTTGAACGACAGGCTGACCGGGGTGCCGAACACCTGGTGCATGCCCATGTTGATCTGCTCCACGCCCAGCCCCAGCGACTGCGACACGCCAAAGGCGGTCACCGCGCCGCCAATGATGTCCACGGCATGGCCAATCGGCCCGTAGATGCGGTTGCCGATCAGTGGGTAGAGGATCGAGCGCAACGCCAGGGGCAGCCCTTCGCGGTAGGCAAAATAGGCCAGGCCCAGGCCGATGACGGTGAAGATCGCCCAGGGGTGCAGGCCCCAGTGCAGCAGGGTGATGCGCATGGCCATCGACGCGGCCTGGTCGGTGAGCCCAGGGGTGAACGGGTTGCTGGCGTAGTGCAGCACCGGTTCGGCCACCGACCAGAAGATCAGCCCCACGCCCATGCCGGCGCTGAACAACATGGCGATCCAGGCGGCAAAGCTGAATTCCGGCTTTTCGTCGGCACGGCCGAGCTTTAGGCTGCCAAAGCGGCTGAAGGCGATGAACACCAGCACCCCGAGAATGCCGCTGACCAGCGCCAGGTAGAACCATTTCAGGTGGTCGAGAATGGCGTCTGAGGCGCCTTTGAATACCCCGGCGGCCTGGTCGCCGTACGAGGCGCAAAGCACCACGAACGCCACGACAATGGAGAGCGACCCAACGGTCACAATGGGATTGAGGCCCTTGAACAGGCCTTCTTTTGCACGCATCGTCTATATCCTTCTTATTCTTGCAGGCAGGCGCAGACGCACCCGCCTGGCGGCGTTGCAGGTTGTAAAGAGTGCAAACGAAAAAAGGGCGCCTGAACTTCAAGCGCCTTTGTCGGTGGTCAGAGGTCGACCACCAGGTCCGAGGTCGGGCGGCTGCAGCACAGCAACCGCAGGCCCTTGTCGATTTCACGCTGGCGGATTCCGCCGTTGTGCTTCATCTCGACGCTGCCCTCCAGCAGTGCGGTTTTGCAGGTACCACAAACCCCCTGGCTGCAGGACGAGGGCACCACGGCGCCGGCCTGCTTGGCAGCAGCCAGCACGGTCTGGTCGGCGCGCATGGTGAAGGTCTTGCCCGAGCGGGCCAGGCGTACCGTGAAGGTGTCCAGCGCCTGGCCCGGGGCAACCGGGGCGGCTTCAGGCTCTGCTTCGGCGCTGATGTCGAAGCTTTCCTGGTGGTAGCGGGCCAGGTCGAAACCGGCGTTGACCAACAGTGCCTTGGTCGCGTCCATGTAGCCTTTGGGGCCACAGGTGAACACGGCGCGGTCCTTGAAGTCGGGGATCTCGCGTTGCAGCACTTCCAGCGAAAGGCGCCCGAGCGGGCCATGCCAGTCGGGCTCGTCGCCCAGGCTTTCGCAGAAGAACAGGGTGCGCAGCTGCGGCATGTCACGTTCCAGCCGCGCCAGTTCTTCGCGGAAGATGATGTCCTTCGGCGTGCGGGCACTGTGCACGAAGACAATATCCAGGTCTGCGTGCAGATCGGCAGCGGCGCGGGTCATGGCCATCAGCGGGGTCACCCCGGAGCCGGCGGACAGGTATAGCAACTTGCGCGCCGGGCCGGCTACCGGGGTGAACACGCCGGCCGGGCCAGAGGCGGCCAGCGCGTGGCCTGGGCGCAGGTTGTCGTGCAGCCAGTTGGAGACCGTGCCGCCCGGTACCCGCTTGACCGTGATCGAAAAGGTGAACGGCCGGGTTGGCGTGGAAGACAGGGTGTAGCAGCGCGACACGCCGGCCCCGTCGATCACCGGCGACACGGTCAGGAACTGCCCGGGTTCGTAGGCCAGGGCGTGGTAGGCCGGGCTGTGGAAGGTAAAGGTCTTCACGTCGTGGGTTTCGTCCACCACGCTCAGGCATTCAATGCGCCGGCTTTCGCCGCTGGCCCACTGAGCGCCATGGGCGGCCCAGTGGTCGCTGTCGGTGAAGCGCTGGTCGGCGCGCAGGCCGGCGATGTTGTGCAGTGCGGTCATGGCCTTCAAACCCCGTGTGCGGCGAGGCGCGAGGTGTACCAGCGGGCGAACTGGTCCACGTACGGCTCGGTGAAAGTGGAGTAGGGGCCCGGCACAAAGGCAGGGTCCTGGGTGCCACTGTGGGTGATGGCGACCAGTGCGGCATCCTGCTGGGTGGTGGCCACCCACACTTCGGTCAAGCGCTGCAGGTCGTAGTCCACGCCTTCCACGGCGTCGCGGTGCACCAGCCATTTGGTGCGTACCAAGGTACGCTCCGGCGACAGCGGGATGATCCAGCTGATCATGGCGTGGTCGCTCATCACGTGAGCCCAGGCGTTGTTGCCCCACAGGTGGGTGTCACCGAGGTCGCGGCGGGTGAGGTTGCCCAGCAACTTGCTGCAGGCCACCTTGGTGTCGAGGGTTTGCGACTCGCCGGCGCCGGCGATGATCATGCGCTGGGTGCGGAACTGGGTGGGCGAACTGTCCTGCAAGTGCTCGACGGTCTCGTACAGCAGGCCGGCGTTGGCCCAGTCGGCTTCGATACCGGCCTTGCGCACCTGGTAGGCGTCATAGGAGGCACGCGCATCGTCGCTCATTTCTTCCAGGCTGACACCGAGGTCTTCGGACTGGTAGGAAACGATCAGCTCCGGGTGGGTGCCCGCGCAGTGGTAGCACTCGCGGTTGTTTTCCATCACCAGCTTCCAGTTGCCGTTCTCGATGTAGTCCAGCTCGTAGGCGATGCGCGTGTTGGTCAGGTCGAACGGGGCGAAGCGTGGCCCCATGACCTCTTCGAGGTCGTTGATGTCCTCGGGGGGGTTGTCGCTGAGGCACACCAGCACGTGAGTGCCGATGACCTTGCAGTGCACCGGGATCAGGCTGCGGCACTTGGGGTCGAAGCCCTTGCCCATGTGGCTGGCGTGTTTGAGGCTGCCGTCGAGGTCGTAGGTCCACTGGTGGTAGGGGCACACCAGCATGCCAACGGTGGACTTGCCCGGTTCTTTCAGCCGTGCGCCGCGGTGGCGGCAAACGTTGCGGTAGGCACGGATCTGTTCGTCATCGTCGCGCAGGATCAGCACCGAAGCCTTGCCGATATCCACGGTAAACACGTCACCGGGTTCGTCGACATCGGCCGTGACCGCCACCTGAATCCAGTGTTTGTTGAAGAAGACATCCATGTCGGTGTCGAAGACATCCTGGCGGCTGTACAACTCGCCAGGCATGCCGAAGCCCGGTTGGCGCGCATCGACAAGTTCGCGATGGGATTTAGTAAGTGGGCTGCTCATTGTTGTCCTCAGGCACTTTTATTTTTAATTAACCAAGCCATGTGCGGCGAATTATTAAAGTGAGCCCAAAGAGCGTCAATGCGCTTAATTTTCCACTTCCCATTACCTGTAGTTATGCAGCCGTACACGCCGGGCTTTGCAGCCAGTGGGCGATTGCCCGGGTGTGCGCCAGTGCCGGCCGACCATGCGGCACGACGATGTAGTAGGACTCACGGGTGCGCACGGTGAACGGCTCCAGCCGCACCAGTGCCCCGGTACTCAGCAGGTGCTCCACCAGCCGGCCCCAGCCCAGGGCGATACCGTAGCCGGCCAGGGCCGCATTGATGGCGTCGGTGTACAGGCTGCAGCGCAGGTTGTAGCGCGGCGCGGCCGGCGCCAGGCCCAGTTCGCGGAACCAGCTTGGCCAGTCGACCCAGCCCTCGGTGGTGGAATCGGCATCCAGCAGGCCGGCAGCGGCAAGCTCCTCAAGGGAGGACGGCATGTTGTTACGGGCCAGCCAAGCCGGTGCGCAGACCGGGAAAACTTCCTCTTCAAACAACAAGATAGCTTCGCCATCGTCCCACTGGCCGTTGCCGTAGCGCACGTCCAGGTCGTAATCGCGCTTGCGCAGATCGCCGGTAAACATCTGCGTGGCCAGGCGCAGTTGCACTTGCGGCAGGGCGTCGGCCAAGGCGTTCAGGCGGGGCATGATGCGCAGCTGCGAGAACGGTGCGGTGGAGCCCAGCACGATCTCCTGGTGGTGGCTGATGTGGGTGATCTGGTCGAACGCGCTGGCCACCCGTTGCAGGGATTCGGAGATGCTGGCGAACAGAATCTCGCCGCCCTCGGTCAGGTGGATGCTGCGGTGCGAGCGATGGAACAGCAGCGCCCCGAGGTTTTCCTCCAGGGCCTTGATCTGCTTGCTGACTGCCGCCTGGGTGACACCCAGTTCAATGGCGGCCTGGGTGAAACTGTTAAGCCGGGCAACGGCTTCGAATTGCAGCAGGGCGGTCATTGAAGGGATGATTCTTCGATAACCCTTTTGTTGGGCGGCGCCTGTTTGGACTGTCATTATATTCCAGACACGGTTGTGGGCAGGGCGAGTAATACGACCTGCCTGGATATTGTTATTTTGAGAGTGCGCAACTGGGTGGTTATTTCATGATGCACAGTTGCCTGTTAGCGGGATATTACAGATATGACAGTTAATAGTAATACTTGAAGAGCACGCAACCTGTGTAGGAGCGGCTTTAGCCGCGAACACCGGCGCAGCCGGTGCCATGCACCGCGTTGAATTCTTCGCGGCTAAAGCCGCTCCCACAGGGTGCGCGGCGCGGCCCGAAGAGTCGGGTGATTTCCCATAGGGGGCGCAATAAGGCTTCAATCCGTGAGCGTGGGCACGAACATCCCCGTCTTCACGTTGCTCATCGACACCAGCGTCTTGAACCGCTTGACGTTGTTGTTCTCGAAAAACAGCTCACGGGTCAGCTGGGTGTACTGCTCCATGTGCCGCACCAGCATGATCAGCACGAAATCGCATTCCCCGGCTACGTAGTAGCACTGCTGCACCTGCGGGCAGGCGAGGAAGCTGCGCTTCATCTCGTCCAGCAGGTCCAGCCGCTCGTTCTCCACCTCCACCTCGGTGATCACGGTCAGCGTGTAGCCCAGCTGTTCCGCATTCACCTGCGCCACGGTGCCGCGAATCACGCCGTCGGCGGCCATCTTCTTCAAGCGCCGGTTGACGGCCGCCGAGGACAGGTTGACCTGAGCGCCCAGGTCCAGCTGCGAAGTACGGGCGTCGCGCTGCACGGCATCGAGCAGGGCCAGGTCGAAGTGATCGAGGGGCATGTACGGGTCTCCGTTGTTCAACAGCGCCAAATGCCAGAAAAGCGTAATAGAAGTGCATGCAAAGGCTAAAAATCAAGATTTTCGTACGAAGCAAGCGAATAAAATTCTCCCATGAACAAAAACACCGGTGTGCAGCCATGGCTGTGCCCCCAGGGAGAAACGGTTGATGAATGCGAGTACCCCACTGCAACTGAACGGCCCTTTGCTGCTGCAGCAAATCCGTGCACTCGGGCAGGTAGGTGCCGACGCCACCCACGGCGGGCGCACCCGGATCGCGCTGACCGATGCCGAAAAGGCCGGGCGCGACCTGCTGGTCGGCTGGATGCGCGAGCTGGACCTTGATGTGCAGGTCGACCGTATCGGCAATATCTTCTGTACCTTGCGCGCAGCGGGTGACAGCGGCGACCTGCGGCCGCTGATGATGGGCTCGCACATCGACACCGTTACCAACGCCGGTGCCCTGGATGGCTGCTACGGCGTGCTGGCTGGGCTGGCAGTGATCCGCGCCTACCGTGATGCCGGGCGCTTACCCGAGCGTTCGATCACCGTCGGCGCTTTTACCAACGAGGAGGGTGTGCGCTACCAGCCGGACATGATGGGCTCATTGGTATATGCCGGCGGGCTGCCGCTGCAGCAGGCCCTCGACACCCTCGGCACCGATGGTACGCGCCTTGGCGACGAGCTGGCGCGCATCGGTTATGCCGGCACGCTGGAGCCAGGCGCTATTGTGCCGCACGAATACCTCGAACTGCACATCGAGCAGGGGCCGATTCTTGAAGCCGAGAACACCCTGATTGGCGTGGTCGAGAACCTGCAGGGTATATCCTGGCAGCAGGTGGAGGTGAAAGGCCATGCCAACCATGCCGGCACCACACCGACCCACCTGCGCCATGACGCAGGCTTTGTCGCCAGCGCCATCGTCGCCGAGCTGCGCGCCATGGCCGTGGATTCCGGCACCACCCTGGCCACGGTCGGCTGCATGCAGTTCGAGCCGAATGTGATCAACGTGATCCCGCGCAAGGCCACCTTCACCGTCGACCTGCGCGACCCCGACGAAGCGTGCCTGGCCTACGCCGAAAACCGTCTGGGCCAATACCTGGAGGCGCTCGCCGAGCGCGAAGGGGTCAGCATCAGCACAGAGCGCCTGGTGCGCTTCGAGCCGGTGATCTTCGATGCCGGCCTGGCCGATGCCATCGAAGCCTCGGCGCAACGTTTCGGCTTCAGTCACCGGCGCATGACCTCTGGCGCCGGCCACGACGCGCAAATGATCGCCCGCATCGCCCCGGCGGCGATGATCTTCGTGCCCAGCCAGGGCGGCATCAGCCACAACCCTCGTGAGCATACCGATGACCACCAGCTGATCCAGGGCGCACAGGTGCTGCTGGATGTGGTGAGCCGCCGCTTGACCCACGCCTGATCCCCACTGAAACGCCCCGCCCGCTGCAGCCCGGCTGCAGCGGTAAGGGCTTCCTGTTGCCTGTAGAAAGGAGTGCCGCATGTTTGTTTCCAACCCCAAGGCTGGCCGGCAGCCTTACCCGCAAGCGCTGCAAGCGGTGATGAGCATCACCAAGGCCGAGGAGAGCCGCCAGTGGCTGACCGGCTGGGCGCGGCTGAATATCGGGGCCACGCCGCTGTACACGTTGCCCGACCTGGCCGCCGAACTGGGTGTTGCCCAGCTCTCGGTCAAGGACGAATCGGTACGTTCGGAACTGGGCAGCTTCAAGGCCCTGGGTGCGCCGATTGCCTTGGTTCGCCTGATCCTGCGCACGTTCCCCGAACAGCAATTCGACCCGCGCGGCTTGTTGGAGGGCCGCTATGCCGACCTGCTGGGCCATTTCACTGTAATCAGCGCCACCGATGGTAACCATGGCAAGGGCCTGGCGGCGGCTGCGCAAAGCATTGGCTGCCGTTGCGTGATCGTGCTGCACGCCAACGTCAGCATCGAGCGCGAGCAAGCCATTGCCGCTTATGGGGCTAAGATCGTACGCATTGCCGGCAATTACGACGAGTCGGTCGAGCACGCCGCCGAGTTGGCGGGCGGCAACGGCTGGACCGTGGTTTCCGATACTTCCTATGAAGGCTACGAGGTGATCCCGCGTGACGTGATGCAGGGCTACGGCACCATCGCCGCGGAAATCATTGAAGCCACCGCTGGGCAGCCGCCATTCACCCACGTGTTCCTGCAGGGCGGGGTAGGTGGCCTGGCGGCCGGCATCGTCAGCTACCTGTGGGAGCACTACGGTGAGCAGCGCCCGCTGTTCGTCATGGTCGAGCCCGAGCAGGCAGACTGCCTGTACCAGAGCGCCTTGCTCGGCAAGCCGGCCAAGGCGACTGGCTCGGTGGACTCGGTGATGGCCGGCCTGGCCTGTGGCGAGACCTCGCCATTGGCCTGGCGCTTCCTTGAGCCGAGCGTCGATTACTTCATGACCATTACCGACGACCAGGCCGTCGCCGCCATGCGCCGCCTGGCGGCCGGCAGCGCCGGCGATATTCCATTGGTGGCCGGTGAGTCCAGCGTCGCCGGCCTGGCCGGGCTGGTCCAATTGGTCAAGGGTGCCGGCGCAGCCACGGACCTGGGCCTCGACGGCAATGCCCGCGTCCTGTTCATCAGTACCGAAGGCGCCACCGCCCCAGGCGTCTACGCCGAACTGCTGGGCGAGCCGGCCGCTTCGGTGCTGGCCCGCCAGTGCGTCTGGGCACGCGCCTGACCCACACCCCAGGGCCGGACAAAACCCCGGCTCGCTGGTGGGCTTTCTGGCGGCCTGGGCCAACTGGATCTCGATCGTTTCGGTGATTCCCATCGAAGCGATCGCCTCATGCCGGGTAGGCGGTAATGGTGCGGAGGGTGATGCGGGGGCTACGCCGCTGCATAATGCGTCGTATGATTTCAATGATGCGATCCTGGCGACCGGGGCCCGCTATTTTGCCGAGGTGGTGCGGCTTAGCCTGCCGCGTTGATCATCGATTTTGATGACCTGACGCGTCCCCCTGGAGCGGCCTTGTATCGCGATAGGGCCGCAACGCTGCCCCAATTTTTCTGCTTTGATGCACAAATCGCCGGGGCTGCTTTGCAGCCCAATCGCGACACAAGGCCGCTCCTACAAGGGGTCGTGTGCCAAACCTGCTTCTGGGTCAATGCCCGCCCTTCATCCGCCGCGCCACCAGGTAGATACCCAACCCAACCAGCGCGGTCGCAGCGCCAATGTACCCGGTGCTGGTCCAGCCCATCCCCGCCGTAATCGCCATACCACCCAGCCACGGCCCCAAAGCATTGGCCAGGTTGAACGCCGCATGGTTCGACGCAGCCGCCAGGCTCGGTGCTTCATGGGCAATGTCCATCAAGCGGATCTGCAGCGGCGCTGCCAAGGCAATCATGGTGCCGACCAGGCCGATGCCCAGCAGCAAGCTCCACAGCGCCTGTGCGGCAAAGGTGAAGAACAGCAGCACGGCAATCGACCACACCAACACCAACCCCACGGCGCGGAACTGCAGGCGGTCGAACAGCTTGCCACCAGCAATGTTGCCGACGATGCCGCCCACGCCAAACGCCGCCAGGCCGAACGGAATCCACTGCGGCGACACCTGGGTCACCTGCAGCATGGTCGGCGCCAGGTAGCTGAACACGCAGAACATGCCGGCAAAGCCGATCGAGGCGATGGCCAGTGCCATCCACACCTGGGGCAGGGTGAAGGCTTGCAGCTCCTTGCGAGGGTCGCTGCGCGCCTCATCGTGGCGCTGTGGTACGAAGCGCCAGACCATGGCGATGGTGCACAAGGCGATCAGGCCCACCAGCACGAATGCCGAGCGCCAGCCAAAGTACTGGCCCAGGAAGGTCGCGACCGGGTTGCCGAGCAACATGGCCAAGGTCAGGCCCATCATCACCCGGGCAACGGCACCGGCGCGCTGGTCCTTGGCCACCATGCTCGATGCCACTACCGCGGCAATGCCAAAGTAGGCGCCGTGGGGCAGGCCGCTGATGAAGCGGAAGGCGACCAGGCCGCTGAACGAGGGGGCGAAGGCGGTGGCCAGGTTGCCCAGGGCATACAGCAGCATCAATAGCAGCAGCATGTGCTTGCGCAGCAGCTTGGCACCGAGAATCGCCAGTGTCGGGGCGCCGACCATCACCCCCAACGCATAGGCACTGATGGCGTGGCCCACCTGGGGCTCGCTCAATTGCAGGTTGCTTGCGATGTCGGGCATCAGGCCCATGATGGCGAATTCGCCGGTGCCGATGGCAAAGCTGCCCAGCGCCATGGCGGCTTCCATCTTGGCGACGGTGCTTTTACTGGGGAGAGGGGGTAGTTCCTGGACTGACATCGGGATCCTTATTGAAACATGCTGAAACGTTCAAGGCGGGATCATAGTCAATCTGTGACTGCAACGTCGAGGAAGCTGACCGGCTTCCTCGCGTGTTGACCAGGGTCAGGCGGTTTCTGCCACGGGGTTGGCGAAAGCCTCTGGAGCGGCCTGAACACGGGACTGCAACTGGTCCACGTAGGCTTGGGCGCGGTGGATGTCGGAGAACGACACGGGGTGCCCGTCGATGATGACCTTGCAGCCTGCGTCCTGCTCATTGCGTACGATTTCGATCTTCATGCCTGCTCCTTGATGTTGTTCTGGCGCGGGCGAGGGTAACTTAATTAGTTGCCTAATGAAAATGAAATAACCGCTCTAGCAAGCTGTTTACAGCCTTTTTCTAGAGCGAGTACAGGCCCTTGTAGGAGCGGCCTTGTGTCGCGATCGGGCCGCATGGCGGCCCCTGCGATATCAGCTTGATGCGCAAATCCTGGGGGCGCTACGCACCCCCGTTCGCGACACAAGGCCGCTCCTACAATGCTCTCCATCACTTGGCTGGAGCACAAATGTACTCCGCCCGGTTTCCACGGCAGTTTCCAGCCATAAAATCCTGGCGTTTCAATTTTGCGCTGGCGCCGCAAGTTGAAAGGTTCATGGGTTCTAAGCTAATCATGCTTATTCGGCATTACCGCACCATCAGCGAAGCCCACGGCAAGGAGTAACAGCATGAACATCCTCAACGCACGCCTGCGCGGCAAGCCTGGCTTGTTCCGCATCGAACTGAACGGCGAGCGCATAGCCGCCATCGTGCCTCAGGCCGATGTGTTGGTGCCGGGCGCTGCCCATGACCTGGATGCCGGGCAGAACCTGGTGGTGGCACCTTTTGTCGAGCCGCATATCCACCTGGACGCCACGCTGACTGCCGGTGAACCGAAGTGGAACATGAGCGGCACCCTGTTCGAAGGCATCGAGCGGTGGGCCGAGCGCAAGGAAATCACCACCCACGACGACATCAAGAGCCGTGCGAAAAGGACCATCGGCATGCTGGTGGACCACGGCATCCAGCATGTGCGCACGCATGTCGATGTGACTGACCCGAAGCTCACGGCGCTCAAGGCCATGGTCGAGGTGCGTGACGAAGTACGCGAGCTGGTCGACCTGCAAATCGTTGCCTTCCCGCAGGAAGGTATCGAGTCGTACGCCAACGGCCGGGCGCTGATGACCGAAGCGGTGGCGATTGGCGCCGATGTGGTCGGCGGTATTCCACATTTCGAGAACACCCGTGACCAGGGTGTATCGTCGGTGAAGTTCCTTATGGACCTGGCCGAGCGCAGCGGCTGCCTGGTTGACGTGCATTGCGACGAAACCGACGACCCGCAGTCGCGCTTCCTTGAAGTACTGGCCGAAGAAGCCCGGGTACGCGGCATGGGTGCCCGGGTGACGGCCAGCCATACCGTGGCCATGGGCTCGTACGACAATGCCTACTGCTACAAGCTGTTCCGCCTGCTCAAGCTGTCGGGCATCAATTTTGTGTCGTGCCCGACCGAGAGCATTCACCTGCAGGGGCGCTTCGACAACTACCCGAAACGCCGCGGCGTTACCCGTGTGGCCGAAATCGACCGCGCCGGGATGAACGTGTGCTTTGGTCAGGACTCCATCGTCGACCCGTGGTACCCACTGGGCAATGGCAACATCCTGCGCATTCTCGAAGCCGGCCTGCATATCTGCCACATGCTTGGCTACGACGACCTGCAGCGTTGCCTGGACCTGATCACCGACAACAGCGCCCGCACCCTGAACCTGGGCGAGCGCTATGGCATCGAGGTGGGGCGGCCGGCGAACCTGTTGTTGCTGTCGGCGCCGGATGATTACGAGATGGCGCGCAGCCAGGGGCATGCATTGGTGTCGGTGCGCAACGGCAAGGTGCTGATGCGCAGGACGCCAGCCGTGGTTGAGCGCATGACGCACTGACGCCAAGCACCCTTCAGATCCATTCAGCGCCCCGCCGGCCTTGAGCCTGGCGGGGCGCTTTGCTGTGGGCGGTACGCTTTGCGCTGCGCTTATTCGACGCTATCAGCCTATCAGATGCGATAAGCCGTGATTATTTAACCTTAGGAAATGTTTGCAGCTGCCATTTGTTATCTTCATAATTGGTACGTAATTACATGTTACATAACACAGTACAAAATCGTAGGAGCAAGCATGGCCCGGGGCGGTATCAACAAGGTTGTAGTGCAACAGGCGCGTCAGGCGCTGATTGCCCGGGGCGAGAACCCCAGCATCGATGCCATACGTATCGAGCTGGGCAATACCGGTTCCAAGACCACGATTCACCGCTACCTGAAGGAGTTGAACGGTCAGCAGCCTGTAGCGTCGGAAGGCGGCGCGGCGCTGAGCGATGTGCTGAGCCGTTTGGTAGGGCAACTGGCAACCCAACTGCAGGACGAAGCCGACCTGACGATCGAGCAGGCCGAAAGCACCTTCACCCAGCAGCGCGAACAGCTGGAAGCGCAGCTGGCCCTCGCCCAGCAGGCATTGGCCGCAGCGCACCAGCAACACCAGATAGACGTGGCCGCGCTGGCCGCCGAGTCGGAAAAACTGCTCTCCACCCAAAGTACGCTGCAGGCCGAACAGCTGCGCAGTGCCAGCCTCAACCAGTCGCTAGGTGAGTTGCAGGTGCGCCTGGCCGACAAGGACGAGCAAGTAAAGTCACTGGAGGACAAGCATCGCCATGCCCGCGATGCCTTGGAGCACTACCGCAGCGCCAGCCGCGAACAGCGTGAACAGGAACAACGCCGCCATGAAGCGCAGCTGCAGCAGATGCAGGTAGAAGTGCGCCAACTGCAGCAAGGCATGATCATCAAGCAGGACGAGCTGACCCGCCTGCACCGCGATAACGAGCGCTTGCTGGGTGAACACCGCCAGGCCGCCAGCGAATGCCGGGCCCAGGACGAGTTGCTGGAACAACGTGATGCGCAGATTCAGGGCTTGCGCACGATCCTGGCCCAGGCCCAGGGCGCCAGCGAGGAAATGCGCCGGCAGCTGGACGTGCAGGCGCAGAGCCTGGAAGACAGGCGCGACTTGTGTGCTGAACAGGCGCGGCAATTGCAGCGCTTCGAGGAGCAGCTAAAGGAACGTGACGAGGCGTTGGCGCAGTGCAAGGCACAGGTGGCTGAAGCTGCAGATTAATCAAACTTTTCCGGGCCAGCGTTTTCTTCCCTAGACACTCACGGGAGATGACGCCATGCCTGAATCACGACCACCGCACAAAGAAGGGCCGCACTCGTCCGAGCAGGCCGATAAACAGAATGACCTGGGATTCGACCCGGACTCGCCGGATGTCGATGACCCACAGGTCGACCCGCAAGGGCCGGCCAAGCCGCCCAGAGACATCGAGAAAAAGAGGTAAATCCGGGGCTGCCATGCAGCCCATCGCTGGCAAGCCAGCGCCCACAGGGGTAGCGCATGGCTTGCCGGCGATAAGGCCGGGGCTGGCAACTTTTAGCGCTCGGCTTGCCTGGCTGCTTCCACACCCGCCGCCGACAGCTTGATCGGGTAGCTCACACTGATCTGGTGATCACTGTTTACCTCCACACTGCCATCCTGGATCAAGCCGGCTTCCTGCAATGTCTTGAGCATTCCGGCCACCGCTTTCTCACCGCGATAGTTGTCCAGCACTTCCTTGCCCAGCCCCTCAGGGTGCGCGTGCAACAGCCGGGTTAGCACTTCGGTTTTCAATGCATCGTTACTCATCTCGGGCCTCACTTGCCATGCTTGGCCTGAAGCGCCTTGGCATGCTCCAGGTGCTGTTCGAGTTTGGGCAGGGTTTCACTGGCAAAGGCCTTCAACTCGGCCTTGTCGGACGATGCAGCCTCTTTCTTGAACAGCTCCACCGCTTTTTCGTGGGCGTCGACCTGGTTGTTGATGTACGACTTGTCGAACGATTCATCGCGCCATTCCAGGATCATTTTCTTGACCTTGTCGGTCATTGCCGCGTCATCGGGCACGGAAATGTCCAGCTTGCGGGCGATGTCGCCGAGTTTCTGGTTGGCCTTGGTGTGGTCAGTGACCATTTGCTGGGCGAATGTCTTGATCTCGGCATGCTGGCTTTTTTCCTGGGCCAGGTTGCCGGTGACCACTTCGGCGATGCCGGCTTCGGTTGCCGCGTCGACGAAGTCATCGGAGCTCGCTGCCATTGCGTGCACCGACGCCAAACCCAACACCATGGAAAAACCAACGCGTTTGATGAAGAGACTGCTCATGCTTCACTCCTTAACCTTGACGCGACGTCAGTGTCGCGTACGGTTGAGGGGCAGGGCGGGGCAAAGGTTTAATCTTTTTCGCCGTTGGTTTTGCCGGTGCTGCGCTGAACTATAGTGAAAGGCGGCGAATGCGGTATGGCTAGGGATTCCAATGTGCGCAGCCAGGAAACAGGATGATGACGGGCTTCTCGCGGTAACCAGCGAAGGCCGCGCCGTGGCGCTGTTTCGCCTGGTGCTGGCGTTCATGCTGGTGGTGATGCTGGCCTTTGTAATGGTGGAAGGCTGGCGCATCTGGCGCGACTACCGGCACGCCTACAGCAATGCCGAGAACATGGTCAGCAACCTGGCCCGAGCCACAGCGCAACATGCCGAAGACGCCATCCGCCAGGTCGATGCCATCACCGCAGCCTTGGCCGAGCGCCTGGAAGGCGATGGTTTCGAGCACATCAACCGGCCGCGCCTGCATGCCTTGCTGGCCCAGCAGAAAAGCATCATGCCGCAGCTGCACGGGTTGTTCGTGTATGGCCCGGATGGCAGCTGGATCGTTACTGACCAGGCGGTAATTCCACCCAATGCCAACAATGGCGACCGAGACTACTTTGTCTACCACCGCGACCACACGGACCGCGGGGTGCGCATAGGCTCGGTGGTGCGCAGCCGCTCCACGGGTGACCTGATCATCCCCATTTCCCGCCGCCTGGAGTACGCCGACGGCAGCTTCGCTGGCGTATTGCTGGGCACCATCAAAGTGGAGTGGTTCGTACGCTACTACGGCGACTTCAAGATTGACGAACGCGGCGCACTGGTGCTGGCCAAGCGTGACGGCACCATCCTGGTACGTCGCCCGTTCGTGGAGCAGGTGGTAGGCCGCAGCCTGGCCAACAGCGATATCTTTCGCAAGTACCTGCCGTACGCCCCCGAAGGAGTGGCTGAGGCGGTCGCGGTAGTCGATGGCACGCCACGCCTATATGGCTACCGAGCACTGTCGAGCTACCCGCTGGTAGTGGAAGCAGGCTTGTCGCGCGAATCGATCGTCGCACCCTGGCGGCACGATGCGATCAAGTCGGTAGCGGTACTGCTGCTCTTGCTGGTGGGGCTGGCCGCCTTCGGCAGTGTGGTGCTGCGCCAGTTGCGCGAACGCATTGTCATCGAGCGGGCGCTGCACCAGGCACACCAGACGCTGAAGGCGCTGGCCTTGACTGACAGCCTGACCGGGCTGGGTAACCGTCGGCGGCTGGACGCGGTATTCGAGCCGGAGCTGCGACGGGCGCGGCGCCAGGGTTATCCGCTGGCCCTGGTGATGCTCGACCTGGATTACTTCAAGGCCTACAACGACCGTTATGGGCACCCGGCGGGCGACCAGTGCTTGCGGCGCTTTGCCGAGGTATTGCAACAAGCGCTGAAACGGCCAGCAGACCTGGCTGTGCGCTACGGGGGCGAGGAGTTCACGTTGTTGCTGCCCGATACCGATAGCCGAGGGGCAGAGCTGCTGGTGCAGGAGCTGCAGCAACTGTTGCGACGGCAGCTGCTGGAGCATGCCGGCAGCCCATTGGGGCGGGTGTCGTTCAGTGCCGGGATTGCAGTGGGCGACCTGGCGCGGGACGAGGTGACTGCAGAAGGCCTGATGGCGGCGGCGGATGGGGCGCTGTACCAGGCCAAAAGGCAGGGGCGGGACGGGTATTGTGTGGCGGGGAGTGTGGTGGCGGGCGTAGACCAGTAAACCTTGCATCGCCTGAACTGGCCCTATCGCCGGCAAGCCAGCTCCCACAGGTAAGGTGCAGATATCAAATTCGGCGCCAACCCTGTGGGGGCTGGCTTGTCGTGGCGACGAACCGCGTCGATGGGCTGCATGGCGGCCCCGGGATCGAAGGACCAACACGATAGCGCATGGCACAACGCCCGTTGAGACCGTGGGCATGCTCGCTAGCCAGAATGCCCCGCAGCCGCTCACTCAGCAGCCCCTCTTCGATCACTTCAAAAAAACATGACGATAGCTTCATCGGCATCAGGCATGCACCCGGTCACACCTGCATGGAAAAAAAACTGGGTAGCCGGTACCCTTGCGCCTTCCTTTGCCATCACCCGGACCGTTCCATGCTGTTCAATCTCGCCGTATTGTTCGGCACCCTGGTGGCCATGGAGGGCGTTGGCACGCTGGCTCACAAGTACATCATGCATGGCTGGGGCTGGTGGCTGCACCGCTCGCACCATGAGCCACAGCTCGGCATGCTCGAAACCAACGACTTGTACCTGGTGGCCCTGGGGCTGATCGCCACGGCTTTGGTGGCCCTGGGCAAGAGTGGTTACGCGCCATTGCAGTGGGTGGGCGGTGGCGTGGCCGGGTACGGGGCGCTGTATGTGCTGGCCCACGATGGCTTTTTTCACCGGCACTGGCCGCTTAAGCCACGGCCGGTCAATCGCTATCTCAAGCGTTTGCATCGGGCGCACCGCTTGCATCATGCGGTGAAGGGGCGCACCGGCAGTGTGTCGTTCGGGTTTTTCTATGCGCCGCCGTTGAAGGTGTTGAAGCAGCAGCTGCGCAGCAAGCGCAACCAGTTGTGACAGCCTGATCGTGCCTCTTCGCGGGTAAACAAACCCGCTCCCACAGGGATAGAGGTACCTGTGGGAGCGGGTTCACCCGCGAAGAGGCCATCAGCCTTAATTCACTGTTTCACCTTTAGGCTGAACCGCCACATGCCCACGGCTCACCCACCAGCCAAACCCCGCTGCGGTAAAGAACATGATCAGGCTGTATAGCGCCGCCGGCACCGCCATGGTCGCGTTGTTCAGTAGCGAGGGGCTTAACGCCAGGGCAATCGCCAACGTCCCGTTGTGAATACCGATCTCCATGCCAATGGCAATCGCCTGGCGCTTGGGGATGTTCAGCAAGCGCGGCACCCAGTAACCCACGGCCAGGCTCAGCAGGTTGAACAGCAGCGCAGCCAGCCCCACCACCGGTGCGTACTCGACCACGGTCTGCCAGTCCTTGGCCAGGGCCAGGACGATGGTAAACGCCAGGAACAGCGCTGCCACCAGCTTCATCGGCTTTGCCATGCGTGCAGCGAACGCGGCTGCGAAATGGCGAATCAGCATGCCCAGCGCCACCGGCAGCAGCACAATGGCGAACACCTGCATGACCTTGGCAAACTGCAATGGGATGGCTTGGTCCGAGGCCATGAACCAGCTCAGCGACAAGTTGACCAGCAACGGCATGGTCAGGATCGCGATCAGCGAGTTGACCGCCGTCAGGGTGATGTTCAACGCCACGTCGCCGTGGGCCAGGTGGCTGAACAGGTTGGCCGTGGTACCGCCCGGCGACGCGGCCAGCAGCATCAAACCCACCGCCAGGGCCGACTCCAGGCCAAAGCCGTTGGCGATCAGAAAGCACACCAGTGGCAGCAGCAGGATCTGACAGGCCAGGCCCACCACCACGGGCTTGGGGTACTTCACCACGCGCGCGAAGTCGGCCAGGGTCAGTGACAACCCGAGGCCAAGCATGATGATGCCCAAGGCCAGCGGTAGAAAGGCGGTAAGCAGGGGCGAGGCGGTCATGGGCGGTCTCTCGGGCGAAGGATCTGCAGGAGTGTAGGTCGGCCCGGATTGATGGCTAAATGCAAACAGCCAGCTCTTGGTAACCGTTTGTTACCAAGCGCAGCGGCTGGCAAGGCTGCATGCCGCGTTGCAGTAGGCCTGCAGGCGCAGTAGCATTCCTTTTTTTACCGAGGATTAGCCTGATGCCGTTCCAGCCAGGTCTGCTTGCCACCCCGGTGCCGGCCCACGCCCGTCACCTGTTCTTCACCCTGCAGTCGCCCGAGGCGTTGCCTGCTGCCCTGGATGCCTTGCTGCCACAAGTCGACGGCGACCAACTGATCCTGGGTATCGGAGCCCCGCTGGCCAAGGCCCTGGGCCGTGAAGTGCCAGGCCTGCGCGCGTTCCCGCAGCTGGATGCTGCAGTGGAGAACCCGAGCACCCAGCACGCCCTGTGGTTGTGGCTGCGCGGCAACGAACGTGGCGACCTGCTGCTACGTGCCCAGGCGCTGGAGCAGGCGCTGGCACCGGCCCTGCGCCTGGCCGACAGCGTTGATGGCTTCCTGCACCGTGGCGGCCATGACCTGACTGGCTACGAAGACGGCACCGAAAACCCGGTGGACGAAGACGCCGTGCAAGCGGCCATTGCCACCGACGGCTCCAGTTTTGCTGCGTTCCAACTGTGGAAGCACGACCTGGAGTACTTCAAGTCGCTGCCCCAGGCTGACCAGGACAACATCATCGGCCGCCGCCTGAGCGACAACGAAGAACTCGACGACGCCCCCGAGTCTGCGCATGTCAAGCGCACCGCCCAGGAAAGCTTCGAACCCGAGGCGTTCATGGTCCGGCGTTCGGTGGCCTGGGCCGACCAGCGCGGTGCGGGCCTGGCCTTCGTCGCCCTGGGCCACAGCTTCGATGCATTCGAAGTACAGCTGCGCCGTATGAGCGGCCTGGAAGACGGCATCATCGACGGCCTGTACCGCTTCAGCCGGCCACTGACCGGTGGCTACTACTGGTGCCCGCCAATGGGCGAGACCGGTGTCGACCTGAGCCCGCTGCTGCAGGCCTGATCACTAAACATCCAGATACAGAAACACCCACCGGCACAGGGTAGAGCGGCTAGCCTTGAAAGTTTCCGATTCATGGCGGGGGCTTTTCCATGTACGCACGTCGTGATGTCCTACGCGCAGGTGCCACTTTGGGCTTGCTGGCGGCAACCCCCTGGTTGCACGCCGCCGCCCCGGCGGGCTTGCTGACCCGTAAAGTGCCGTCCACCGGTGAAGCCTTGCCGGTGATCGGCGCCGGTACCTCCGGCAGTTTCGAGGTAGAAACCGGCTCGCCCCAGTACCAGCAGCTGAAAACGGTGCTCAAGGCGTTTTTCGAGGGCGGCGGCCGGGTTATCGATACCTCGCCCAACTACGGCGGTGCCGACAGCATTCTCGGCCAGTTGCTGGAGGAGGGTGGCTGGCACCGGCAGTGCTTCATTGCTACCAAGATAGCCGCCGACAGCCGGGCCGACGCCGAAGCGCAATGGGCCGGCAGCCTGAAGAGCCTGCGCACCGACAAGGTCGACTTGCTGCAGATACACAATCTGCGCGACTGGCAGACCCAACTGCCCTATGCCCGCGAACTGAAGCAGCAGGGCAAGACCCGGTATGTCGGCATCACCCACTACCTCAACAGCGGGCACGACGAAGTCGCCCGCATGGTGCGTAGCGAGCCGCTGGACTTCATCCAGATCAACTACTCGGTCAACGCGCCCGATGCCGCCCGTGAACTGCTCCCTCTTTGCCAGGACAAAGGCGTCGCGGTACTGATCAACCGGGCCTTCGACGATGGCCGCCTGTTTGCCAGGGTCAAGCACCAGGCCTTGCCCGGCTGGGCTGCAGAGGCGGGTATCAGCAGCTGGGCGCAGCTGTTTCTCAAGTTCGCCATCAGCCACCCGGCGGTGACCACGGTCATTCCCGCGACCGGGCGCCCCGACCGCCAGCTCGACCAGCTCAAGGCCGGGCATGAGCCGATGCTTACCCAAGCGCAGCAACAGGCGCTGATCAAGCAGTTCGCCTGAAGCCATGAATGCCTGGCGGCGGCGCCTGGACCAAGGGCTGAACATCCAGCCAGGGGAGGGGCCGGCGGTTATCGCCGGCTTGCTGCTGTTCTACCTGCTGTTCACGGGTTACTTCATGCTGCGCCCGGTGCGTGAAACCATGGGGGTTGCCGGTGGCGTAGACAACCTGCAATGGCTGTTCACCGGCACCTTCATCGCCACCCTGGCCTGCTTGCCACTGTTCGGCTGGCTGGCCTCCAGGGTGCAACGCCGGCACATCCTGCCGTGGACCTACGGCTTCTTTGCCGGCAACCTGCTGCTGTTCGCTGGGCTGTTTGCCGGTAACCCGGACGACTTGTGGACTGCCCGGGCCTTCTACATCTGGCTATCGGTGTTCAACCTGCTGACCATCTCGCTGGCATGGAGCGTGCTCGCCGATCTTTTTTCCACCGCCCAGGGCAAGCGCTTGTTCGGCCTGCTGGCCGCGGGGGCCAGCCTCGGCGGGCTCAGTGGCCCGATCCTCGGCACCTTGCTGGTGGCACCGCTGGGCCACGCCGGGCTGCTGGTGCTGGCAGCAGCCTTTCTGCTGGCCAGCATTGGCGCGGCTGTTTTCCTGCAACGCTGGCGAGCGCGCCAGCCGCTGCCAGTGCAAGCTGAACGCCCCGACTCGCGCCCATTGGGTGGCAACCCGTTTGCCGGGGCAACCGCCGTGTTGCGCTCGCCGTACCTGCTGGGCATTGCGCTGTTCGTGGTGCTGTTGGCCAGCGTCAGCACCTTCCTGTACTTCGAGCAGGCACGCATCGTCAGCGAAACCTTCACCGACCGCACCCGGCAAACTCAAGTCTTCGGCTTGATCGACACCGTAGTGCAGGCCCTGGCGATCCTTACCCAGGTATTCCTTACTGGCCGCCTGGCCCGTCGGCTGGGCGTTGGGGTATTGCTGGTGGCCGTGCCGCTGGTAATGGCGGCGGGCTTCCTGTGGCTGGCACTGGCGCCGGTGTTCGCTGTGTTCGTGGTGGTGATGGTGGTGCGCCGGGCCGGTGAGTACGCGCTGGTGCGGCCAGGGCGCGAGATGCTGTTCACCGTGCTGCCCGCCGAGGACAAGTACAAGGCCAAGAACTTCATCGACACCGTGGTCTACCGCGGCGGCGATGCCCTGAGCGGCTGGGTCAAGCGCGCGCTGGACGTGATGGGCGAGCACCCGCAGTTGGCCATGTTGATCGGTGCGCTGATCGCCCTGGGCTGGGCAGCAACCGGTGCCTGGCTAGGCCGTCGCCAAGCCCGCCTGGATAACCCGCCGCACGACTGACAGGCGCACCAAATATGGCTCCGCCGCTTATTTAACGCCACCGGTCCGAACCCTTGGCAATAAAACGAATCCCCCGATATCGCCGAACTCCGAACCTGTGTACGGCAGCGAGCCGTGCACCCCGAAGTCATATGAGGTTTGAGACCATGGCCAACAAAGAGAACAGCCGTACCGGCAATCAACAAGGTAGCCAGGGCGGTAACAAGAACCCAGGCAACTTCGCCAATGATCGTGAGAAGGCTTCCGAAGCCGGCCGCAAGGGCGGCCAGTCTTCCGGTGGCAACCAAAGCCAAGACACAAGCCGCAAAGGCGGCCGTTCGTAAGTGAGCTACGCAGTGCCGGGTGCACCGGCACTGCGATTTACCCTCGCTGGAGGACTGTATGCGCTTGACACCTCTGATAGCCCTCATGGGCGCCCTCACGCTGCTCAGCGGCTGTTTCGACCGCGATAACGATCACCCGGCCAAAGACGCCGACCCCAGCAAGCCCTCGCTGCAGATGCAGCAACCCGATGCCCAGCCGGCACCGCAGCCTGCACCCGACCCCGAGCCGATGCCGGGGCAGAAACCGAGCCAGTAAGCACATAAGGAGCACGGCATGACGGTGATGAACCGCAAAACTGCTGCAATTGCGCCCGTGGCTGCCGGGGGAAACATTTTGCAGCAGCGCTACCGTGCATTGCTGGAGGGCCATGATGAAACCAGCGTCGCCTGGCTCGACGAGCAACTGGCACGTGCCGCAAGTTTGCCAGATGACCTGCCCGATACACCGTCACACTTGCCGGCCTGGAGCGCCATGCATGCCGCCAAGGTCGCTGCCGCCTACGCCGATTACCTGCAGCAGCGTCGGCAAGGCGCACCACGCCGTTTTTTTACCAACCGCGCCCACGCACTGTGGTTTCTGCAACAGGTTGCGCCGACCAAAGCCGTGGACGGGGCCTGGCTGCACGGCAGCCTGCAGCATTGGCGCGACCCGCGCTTCCATGGGCTGATCCGCACTTACCTTGAAGAACTCGGCAACGGCGATCCTCAATGCAACCACGTGCTGATCTACCAGCGCCTGCTCAGCCGGCTGGGCTGCGTAGAAGCCATGCCGCTGGATGACATACGCTACCTGCAAGGCACCCTGCAACTGGCCCTTGGGCAGCATGGCGACACGTACCTGCCAGAAGTGATTGGCTACAACCTGGGATACGAGCAGCCACCGCTACACCTGCTGATCACGACCTTCGAGCTGGCCGAACTGGGCATCGACGGCCATTATTTCCAGTTGCACGTGACCATCGACAATGCCGCCAGCGGTCATGCCCAGCTGTCCATTCAGGCGCTGCGCCAGCTGTGCCCTCAAGACGACAAGCAGTCGTTCTACACCAGGGTACGTTGCGGCTATCGCCTCAATGACCTGGGCATTGCCGCGCCGGAGTTGATCCGCCAGTTCGACCTGCAGGCCGAACTGTTCGCGGCGCTGGAGCGCAAGCGAGTCTACGGCCAGTTCATGCATGCCGACCGCTGCCGCCTGCAGCAGCGCACCATCAATCAATGGCTGGCCGAGCCCGGCGCGATGCCAGCGTTTGTTGCCGCCTTGCAGGCCCAGGGCTGGATTCGCCGCGGCCAGCCGCCAGCAGAGAGTCGCTGGTGGAAGCTGATCGAAGGGCCTGCCGCCGCAATGTTCGGCGTATTTAATGCCTACGAAAAACAGTTATGGCATGACTGGATCGCTGACGATTGGCGCCCAACGATCCGCCGCGCGGCACCCGGCAGTTGGCAGATGCCTGAAGCACAAGGCGAGCCCGCCGCCAGCCTGCCAGATGAAACGCCAGCCACGCTGATCAAGTGCATGGCCGGCAACCGCCATGCGACCCCCGACGGCCTGTTGGCCACACGCGCCTACATGCGCATAACCGGGCTGCTGCAGGAGGAACCCCGCTGATGATGCTTGACCCCCGCCAAACCGAGGCCGATCAGGCGCTGCTGCTACTGGGCCAACGTCTGCGTGCCGATGGCTACCGCTTTACCTGCGTAACGCCGGCCACTCACGCCAGGGTCAATGCCCGCGAAGGCTCAGCGCAAGCAAAGAACTTGCGCGACGTGTTCGGCTGGAGCCGGCCCTTCGCCACAGGGCTGCTATCGGCAGACGAGCTGCAGTTGCTCGAACGCGCCCAGGTACTGGTGCCGCACGGCGAACTGCTGGCCAGCACGGTACGCTGGTCCAGCCTGGACGAACTGCTGCTGGTGCATTCGGCGTTCCCAACCGACGCTAGTGATGCCGTGTTCTTCGGGCCGGACAGCTACCGCTTTGCCCAGGTCATTCACGACTACCTGCAGCACAACCCCACGCGGGTCGAACATGCGGTAGATATCGGCTGCGGCAGTGGCATAGGCGCTTTACTGATTGCCCGTGCCGCGCAGCACGCACAAGTCAGCGCCGTGGATATCAACCCCTTGGCGCTGCGCTATACCGCGATCAATGCCGCACTGGCGGGCGTGAGCAATGTGTCGGTGGAACCCAGTGACTTGTTGGACGGTATCACCGGCACGTTCGACCTGATCGTGGCCAACCCGCCCTACATGTTTGACCGCAGCGCGCGAACCTATCGCCACGGCGGTGGCGCACTGGGTGCCGAGCTGTCGCTGCGCATCATCGAACAGGCCCGCGAGCGCCTGAGCCGGCACGGTACTTTGCTGCTGTACACCGGCGTGGCCATTGTTGACGGCCGCGATGCATTGCTTGAAGCCATCCGCCTGCGCCTGGCGGGGCCGGAATGGGCCTGGGTGTACCGCGAGATCGACCCGGACGTGTTCGGCGAGCAACTGGCCGAACCCGGCTATGAGCAGGTCGAACGCATCGCCGCCGTGGCCCTTACCGTTACCCGCAACCGCTGAAGCAGCATGGCGCGGCCCTGTACATTCGGCATCGAGGAAGAGTACCTGCTGGTGCGGCTGGCCAGCGGGCAGGTGCCGGCCACGCCATCGCCGGCCGTTATTGGCCGCTGTCGCGAAGCGTTGGGGCAGCATTTTGCCCAGGAAATGTTCCGCAGCCAGATCGAACTGGCGTCGCCGGTATTCAGCAACCTGCATGAAGCACGCGAATTCTTTCAACAGAGCCGCCAGCGGCTGCGCCTGACGTTGGCCGAGGAAGGCATGGGGTTGTACGCTGCGGCCAGCCACCCCAGCGCCGCCTGGCTGCGGCAAAAGCCTGCCGCGCCAACGCATTACCAGCAACTGTTCGATGACTACCAGCTGGTTGCCCGGCGCAGCCTGCTCAATGGCCTGCATGTACATGTTGGCGTACCCCCGGCGTATGACCGCATGCAGCTGATCAACCGCCTGCTGGCCTGGTTGCCGTTGCTGCTGGTATTGAGTACGTCATCGCCGCTGTGGGGCGGCCAGCGTACGGGTTACATGAGCTACCGCCGAGTGGTTTGCGGGGAGTGGCCGCACATGGGCTTGCCGGAAGCCTTGCCAGACTGGGCGGCCTACGAACGCTACCGTGCGCTGTTGCAGCGCACCGGTTCGTTGGCGGCAGATGGCGATTTCTGGTGGGCGCTGCGGCCTTCACGGCGCTTTCCGACGGTGGAGCTGCGCATATGCGATGGCTGCCCGCAACTGGAGGACGCCCTGTGCATTGCCGCGCTGTTTCGTCACCTGGTGGAACACAACATCAGCTACCCTCATGCCCCGGCCCCTTGCAACCGCGAGCTGCGCTGGGTGGCTCAGGAGAACTACTGGCGCGCGATGCGCCATGGCCGCCACGGCGAGTTCATCGGCGTGCACGAACAGCGGCCGGTCACCGCCGAAGGCTGGCTGGCCCAGTTGCAGGAGCAAGTGCCAATTGACAGCGTCGACGCCGAGCGCGCCTACCAGCATGCCCGGCACCTGCTGCGTGACGGTACGCATGCCGACCTGCAACTGCGCTGCTTGGAACACGCCACCGCTGCCGGGCAGGGCCAGGCGCAAGCGCTACGGGCCGTGGTGGCTGTCGGGACTTGCAATTAGCCGGGGTTGGCCGACAATGGCCGCGCCCCTTGCAGCCATTCGGAAACACCTGCTCCATGATGCTGATCAAGCAATTCCCCGAGATTTCCCTGGATGACACGTTGTTCGTCTTCGCCCTTGAGGCCGAGGCTGGCGATGTATTTACCGAGGTGAACACCGTGTTCACCGGCATTGGCAAGGTCAATGCCGCCATCGCCCTGACCAAAGCCGTTGCCTTGCGCCGGCCCAAACTGATCGTCAACCTCGGTTCGGCCGGCAGCCAGCGGCATGGCAAGGGCGAGGTGGTGTGCTGCAACCGCTTCGTGCAGCGCGACATGGACGTGACCCCGCTGGGCTTTGCTCGTTACGAAACGCCATTGTCGGATATCCCGGTAGTACTGGAGCATGGGGCGGTAATCCCTGGCCTGGCGCTGGAAACCTGCGGCAGCGGCGACAGCTTCGAGATCAACCATGGCGACGCGCCTTATGACGTGGTTGACATGGAAGCCTATGTGCTGGCGTTGATCGCCCGCGGTGAAGGGATTCCGTTCGTGTGCCTGAAGTACATTTCCGATGATGCCGGCAGCGATGCGGCGGGGGATTGGGCGGTGCAGGTGCACCTGGCCGCCGAGGCGTTCAAGCGGGTGCTGTTCAGCCAGGTTTGAAGGCTGGGCGGTGTTGGGGCCAGGTGGGGCTCCAGGTGCATGTCTTGGGATTTGAGGTGGTGCGCAGATCGAGCGCCGCCCGCGCGGCGCTTCGCAGCACAAGGCTGCTCCTACATCTGTTTCGGGCCAGTTATTCCTGAGGCGGCAGCGCGCGCCCCTTGTTTGTACTCCTCAATATCGAGCCATGCGCCAAGGCGGTCGCGCGCATGTGGCACAGGATTCATTGGCCCGAAACAGATGTAGGAGCAGCCTTGTGCTGCGAAGCGCCGCGCGGGCGGCGCTCGATCTCAAAGGCGCTGAAAATGCTGTGCCAGGCACCTTCCAGCCAAAATGCTTCACCAGCCCATAACCACAGGGCGGCCCAACTAAACCTTCGCCGCCCACCGCAGTCAGCACAGGTATCGGCAGGCAACCTTGGGTAAACCGTCATGGCTCGGGCAATCTGGAAAGGCGCCATCAGTTTCGGCCTCGTGCACATCCCCGTGGCCCTCAATACCGCCGTGCGCACCGAGCGTGTGGATTTCGACTGGCTCGACAAACGCAGCATGGAACCGGTGGGCTACAAGCGGGTAAACAAGGTCACTGGCAAGGAAATCGACAAGGACAACATCGTCAAGGGTGTGGAGTTCGAGAAAGGCCGCTATGTAGTGATCAGCGAGGAAGAGATCCGCAAGGCCCGGCCCGAAGCCACCCAGACCATCGATATATTTTCCTTCGTCGACGCCAGCGAGATCCCGCTGCAGCACTTCGATACGCCGTACTACCTGAGCCCGGACCGCCGAGGTGGCAAGGTCTATGCCTTGCTGCGCGAGACCCTGGCGAAGACTGGCAAGGTGGCGCTGGCCACGGTGGTACTGCATACCCGTCAGCACCTGGCGCTGCTGCGCCCGCTGGACGATGCACTGGTGATGATCACCCTGCGTTGGCCCGAGGAAGTGCGCGGGTTGGAATCGCTGGAACTGGACAGCAGCGTGACTGACAGCAAGGTGGACAAGCGCGAACTGGACATGGCCAAGCGGCTGGTGGAGGACATGAGCGGGCCATGGAAGCCCGACGAGTATCACGATGCGTTCCGCCAGACCATCATGGACCTGGTAGAAGAGAAGGCCAGCAAGGGCAAGATCGAGACGGTGGAGAAGGGCGAAAGTGCGGCGGCAGAGAAGGGCGCAGATATCCTCGACCTGACCGAACTGCTCAAGCGCAGCCTGGGTGGCAAGAAGCCCGCGAAGAAGACGCGCAAGGCCTCGTGAACATCCAGGTTCCTGAGCCGGCATCAAGGGCCTCATCGCCCGCAAGCCAGCTCCCACAGGAACTGCACATGACTTCGGGCCAATGCCATCCTGTAGGAGCAGCCTTGTGCTGCGAAGAGGCCGGTAGGGCAAAAAATCCTGTGTGGCTGTAATGGCCTCTTCGCAGCACAAGGCTGCTCCTACAGATCTGTGCATGCCTTGCAGGCAATGAGGCCGGTACAAGCGCCATCAAACCTGCGCCTGCAACCCCGCCAGATAATCGCCAAACCCCTCGCGGGCGCGGCTATCGCGTCGGCTGCTAGTGGCCACACTGTGCCTGGCAGTCCAGACGATCTGCGCGCCACTGGCCTGCAGGTCGCTGACCAATTGCACATCTTCATGTGCCGCCAAGGGCTGGAAGCCGCCCACACGCTCGTAGGCATCGGCACATACCCCCAGATTCGCCCCATGCACATGCCGGTGGCCTTCCCGCGCTTCATAGCGGCTGCGATACAGCTTGCGCAAGGCAGCGGTCTGCCAAGGCTGCCAATACGCCACATGCACCGTGCCACACACCACATCGGCGCTACAGGCCAGCTGCGACAATAACCAGTGCGCCGGCACCCGGCTGTCGGCATCGGTACACGCCAGCCACTGCGCCCCACGCTGGACCATGTGCGCCGCACCCACCCGGCGGGCCATACCGACGTTACCGGCATCCACTTCCAGCACCTGTATACCGAAACGCCGCGCCACCGCTGCACTGCTGTCGCTGCAGCGGTCCAGCACCACCAGCACTTCCACGCGGTGCCCCGACTGCCATGCCTGCTGGGCAGCGATCAGCACCGCCCGCAGGCAACGCCCCAGGCGGCGGGCCTCGTTATGCGCCGGGATGACCACGGCAATCATGGGCAGGTCTCGTCGAGGTCAACCACGCTGGGCTGGCAGGCCCAGTATTCGAGCACGAAGTCTGCTTCTTCATGCTGGAACTGCTGATACAGCGGCAGGTGCCTGGCCAGCATGCGGTGCACTTCGCGCCCGTCCTGCGGGCACCCGGCGATGGGGTGCTTCCAGTGACACGCCAGCAGGCCGCCGTCGTAGCCAAGGCTGGCCACCGACTGTTCGATCACCTGTAGCCAGTCGGTAGGGTCGAGGTAATAACCCACTTCGCTCAGCACGATCAGGTCGAAGCGCCCGCCTGGCCAGTCCGCCGGTAACCGGGCCAGTTCCACCGAGGCATTTCGCACATCAGCCAGGCGTTCGCGGGCCAACCCCACAGCGGTCGGGTCCAGGTCCTGGCACAGCAGGTCAGCGCAGCGTTCGGCCAGCAAGGCGCTGAGCTCGCCATTGGCGCAGGCAGGCTCGAACACCCGCTGGTAGTACTGACGCGGCAGGCTGGCCAGCACCAGCTCGCGCTTGCGCTTTTCGTACCAACGGGTGCGAAAGGCCCAAGGGTCTTCGTTGGTGGCGTACAGGTCGGCGAAATACTGCGCATCGAGGCTCATGACAACTCCATTTACAGGAACACCAGTTCGAAGGGTTGTAGCAGGCAATCCAGCAGGTTTGCCGGTAGCACGGGCGGGTTGTGGCCGTCTGGTTCCAGTTGGCTGACATGGGCGGACAGGGCCTTGCGCTTGCCTGCCACGCGGGCTTCGTCCAGCTGCAACCGGTGCGCACGGGGCCACGGCAGCCGGGGGTCGTCGGGTTGCGCCCAGTGCCAGGCCCATACCGGTACTTCGGCCAGCTGCACCTGGCGGGCTTGCGCAGCGTATGCCGCAGCGCGGCCGATGGCCTCGTGGTCGCAATGGCCATCGCCGCGCCAGGTAGCCATCAACAAATCGTCGGGGCGCAGCAGCTGGGTCAGGTGACTGACCAGAAATGCGGCTTCGCGCGGCAACTGGCCGTCCTTGAGATGCAGCCTGCGCCAGTCCAGCCGGTTAGGAGCCAGCTCGAGTTGCATGAGGGCCTGACGGCTCTCCAGCGGGCGTTGGCGGCGCAAGCGATGCGGGGTCCAGTGGCTGGAACCGGGGTGGCTGCCTTCACCGTCGGTAGCGGAAATCAGCAGCAGGTCATCCTCACGGCCCTTGAAGCCTGCCAGCAGGCCGCCGGCCATGAGAATTTCGTCATCCGGGTGCGGCGCAATCAATACCAGCCGACGCCCCGGCGGGCAGAGTTGCTGTGGATCGAGCCAGGTGGCACGCGCCAGGTGCGCCGCCTGCTGCCAGGCTGCCCAGGGTGTGCCGCTGGCGGCCTGGATCAGGTTCTTCTTCATAGCTGCCACGCCCCGGCCGGCACCTGGGCCAACTGCTGGCCCAACACCGCCAGGTCACGCTCGGCATGGCTTTGGCGCAGGAACACCGGCAAATCGGCGCTCAGCCGGGCAAAATGGCTGCTACGGCAGAACGGCGTAGCGCCCAAGGCGCGCCCGACGTGGCTGATGACTTGTTCCACCGCCTGTTCTACCTGGGCACGGGTACGACGCACTTCGAAGCTGGCATCCACCCCGGGCTGCCGGTCGATCCAGGCGGCGCACTCGTGCAGCGCCGCGCGTGCGCCGTACAATGCAGCATCCACAGCGCCCAGGTGCGCATCGGCATGCGGGTCGGGGCGGGGCTTGCGGCAATGCTCGCGCAGGTAATCCGCCAGTGCTTCGGCCGCGCCGTACCAGCAGGCGGCGATACCGGCACCGCCTTGCCAGAAGCCCAGGCGTGTGAGGTATTGGCCTGGTTTGCCGATCAGCGTGCCGGGGGTATCGTTGAATTCCACGTCTACGCTGGCGGTGGTGGCCATGCCAACGGCTTGCCAATGCTCGATGCTCAACCCCTGGCTCGGTTGCGACAGCTCGATCGCCACCAGTTGCGGTTGGCCAGCCTCATCCCAGGCGGTGATCAGCGCCCGGTCGATCTGCAAGGCACCTGAACACCAGGCCTTGCGGCCATGCAAGCGTACCTGGTCACCCTCACGTGCCGTGATACAGGCGCGGGCATCGGGCGGTTCTGCTGCCCATACACCCCAGATGCCGTCAGCCACGTGGTGCGCGGCACCGCACTCGGCCAGGATCGCCAAGGCATCGGTGTGGCCCTCATAAAGCTTGGCCAGTGCCAGGTCACAGCCAGCCACCCGCGCCAAGGTCTGCCAGCGGCGCAAGGTATTGCCTTGCCCCGGTAAGGGCAGCAGGTCGAGGTGGTCAGCTTGCAGCGCCTGGATCAGCTGCGGCAACTGGGTGTCGAGGTTGAGCGGTTGCAGCCGTTCACCAAAGGCCCGTAACAAGCGGTCAAGGGTGGTCAGGTTGAAGTCTTGAACGATGCTCATGGGCGCGTCTCCCGCGTTATGTCCATTCGCTGCAGCGCCATCACTCAAGCCCCAGTTGCTTGCGCATGCGGGCAGTGATGGACTGGCGTACCTTGCCCATGTCGGCCCAAGGGTCGTCGACCTCGGCCAGGCGCTCGCGCAGGTTGGCAATGTTCCACTGGTTGGCCGCCTTGATCTGCACCAGCTCCTCGCGCCAGATCGGTACCGAAACGGGCAACCCCTCACGGGCACGCAAGGTATAGGCGCACGCCGTGGTGGCGCCTTTGCCGTTGCGCAGGTAGTCGATGAAGATGCGCCCAACGCGGTTTTTCGGCCCCGATACCGCACTCAGGCGGTCCGGGAACAGCTGGGCCAGGTAGTTGACGATGGCGTGGCTGAAGTCCTTGACCTCGTCCCAGCCAGCCCGGCGGGTCAACGGCACTACCAGGTGCATGCCCTTGCCACCGCTGGTTTTCAGGAACACCTGCAGGCCCAGCTCGTCAAGCAAGGTCAGGGTCAGCTGGGTTGCTTCGAGCATGGCCTTCCAGGGCAGCGCGGGGTCGGGGTCGAGGTCGAGTACGAATCGGTCGGGCTTGTCGAAGTCCTTGTCGGTAGCGTTCCAGGTGTGCAGTTCGAGCATGTTCATCTGCACCGCGCCCAACAACGTGTCCGGGCGGTTGATGACCATCGCCGCCTGGCCTGCCTCGGCCTTTTCATAGCTGAGCACATGGGGTATGTGCAGCTGGCCGGCGTTTTTCTGGAAGAACAGCTCGCCGGCCAGACCTTCCGGTGCGCGCACCAGCGCTACCGGGCGGTGCTTGAGTTGGGGCAGGATCCACTGACTGACGGCGGCGTAGAACTCGGCGACCTCACGTTTGGTAACACCGCTGGTGGCGTCGATCACCCGGTCGGGGTGGGTCAGGCGCAGTTCACCCAAGGTGCCTGGCCCCTTGGCCTGCTTGACGCCTTTGGGTACGGTCTTGGCAGGCATGGCGCGCTCCAGGTCGATGGCGGTGGCCGCCTTGTCATCGCGCAGGCCATGGAACACCGAGTGGCGCACGATGCCGTCACGGGTCATCTGGGCATAGGCAACTTCAGCCAGCAGCTGCGGTTGCAGCCAGTGCACGCCACGGGCTTCGGCCCCCGCGGGTGGTTTGGCCAGGGCTGGTTTGGCCCTTTGCAGTGGCTTGAGCCGGGCGTGGATACTGGCGAGTGTCGCAGCGCTGAAACCGGTGCCGACCTTGCCGGCATAACGCAGCGCGCCAGTGTCGTTGTCGTGCAGGGCCAGCAGCAGGGCACCGAAGCCGCTGCGGCTGCCTTTGGGGTCGGTGTAGCCGACAATCACGAACTCCTGGCGTTGCTTGCACTTGAGCTTGACCCAGTCAGGGCTGCGGCGGCCAGTGTAGGGGCTGTCGGCACGCTTGCCGATCAGGCCTTCGAGTTCCAGCCGGCAGGCGCTGTCGAGCAGGGCCTCGACGGGCTGGTCAAAGTCGGCGGAGTACTTGAGCACGTCCGACTCAGCGTGCTCAAGCAATCGCCGCAAGGTGTCGCGCCGATCCTGCAGCGGCACCTGGCGCAGGTCCTGGCCGCCGAGGAAGGGCAGGTCGAACAGGTAATAGGTAATGCGCTCGTCGTGGTCGGTGTCAAAGGCGTTCTGCAGCGCCTGGAAGTCCGCCGCGCCGTTGTCGTCGGGCACCACCATTTCGCCATCAAGCCATGCCGAATCTATGCCCAGTGCGCGCAAGGCGGCGATTTGCCTGGGCATCTTGCTGCTCCAGTCGTGGCCGTTGCGGGTGAACAGGCGGATGTCGTCGCCGTCGATGCGGGCCAGGATGCGATAGCCGTCGAACTTGACCTCATAGCGCCAGTCGCCGCTGGGCGGGGAGTCCACCAGGGTTGCCAGCTGCGGCTGCAGCTGCGCTGGCAAAGGCGCCTTATGGCCTTTGCCGGCACGTTTGCGGCTGGCGCGGGGGGTAGCGGCCTTTTTCGCCGCAGCCTTGCGCGGCACCAGGGTGCGGTCGCTGAGCACACTGTCGGGCTGAGCCTCGACGATACTGTAATCGGCTTCGCTGCGCGCCTGGCCATCGTGCGACTTGACCAACATCCACTGCTCTTTCTTGCCGGCCAGGTGGGTGCGGAACAGGTTCCACACACCGCTCAGTTTTTCGCCTTGCAGGCGAAAGCGCAGCTTGCCCTTGGCATAGGCCTCATGCGCATCGCCTTCGGGCTCCCAGATGCCCCGGTCCCAGACAATCACATCACCTGCGCCATAGTGGCCTTCGGGGATGTTGCCTTCAAAGTCGGCGTAGTCGAGCGGGTGGTCCTCCACGTGCACAGCCAGGCGGCGTACCTTGGGGTCCAGCGACGGGCCCTTGGGGATCGCCCAGCTTTTCAGGGTGCCATCAAGCTCAAGGCGAAAGTCGTAGTGCAGGTGGCTGGCATCGTGTTTCTGAATGCAGAACTGCAGCGCATGGGCCCGCTTGCCACGGCTGCCCTTGCCACTGGGCTCAGGCGTGGCGTTGAAGTCGCGCTTGCGCGCATATTCCTGCAGGGACTTGGCCATGGCGGGCTCCGGGCGGTTTTGCATTCTCTAAAGTGGGAGGCGGCGGCCTGGGTGGTAGTTCAAAAAACTCTGAATCTTCCGCAGGTGGGGGTAGTCGACCGAATGAAGCCACCTGACGGAGAACCCACATGGCCCGAGCAGATGAACCGAAGCCGTATACCCCAACCGAGATCGACGATACCGAAGACCGCATGGGCAGCGTCCACGAACTGGACTTCGACGAGCGCCTGGACGAGCGTGAGGGGCGCGTGGGAGATGAGCGCCCGGCCGAGGAAGCCGACCAAGAGTTTCCACCCCGGCGCGTGGCCGAAAGCGGCATGACGGGCGGCGAGGCGCTGAGCGACAGCCTGCATGAGGACAACGTCACCTATGACGACCTTAGCCCCGATACCCTGCTGGACGAAACCGGCGCCCGCGACCGACACGAACCTGGCAGCGGCGGCCCGGCGGACCAGACCCTGCGGCGAGTGAATGCCGATGAGATCGGTGGCGGCATAGGCCTGGACGAGGCCGAACTGGCCCGTTCCGCACCGCTGGATGGCGAACCGTGGACCGATGATGTGATCGATGACGAGGAGCACAAACCATGAACGAGCAGCGCTGTGCGTGTGCGCATTGTTCCTGCACTGTGGACGCCAATGCCGTGCAACGGGACGGTAAGTTGTACTGCTGCGAGGCCTGTGCCAGCGGGCATCGCAATGCTGAGCCGTGCCGGATGCAGGATTGCAATTGTGGGAAAAAGCCGGGGGAGAGCGCCGTGGACAATGCGCTGGATGAGACCTTTCCGGCGAGTGACCCGATTTCGCCTTGATAGCTGATCCCTGCTGTTGGCAGGCGCCTGTGGGAGATCACCCGGCCCTTCAGGCTGCGCTGTCGCGCAGAGAACAGAACCCGCAAGCGTGTCGCAGACCTTGTGGGAGCGGGTTCACCCGCGAATGCGGCGGTAGAATCAGCATCGCATTCGCGGGTAAACCCGCTCCCACAGGGTTCCTGTTGAAGCAGTGAGTTGTGTGCAGTTCCATGAGCGCCACAGCTTGGTCATTTGGCTCAGTGCGTCTGCCAGATGCCGTTGTTGCGCTCGCAATCGGTGCGGGCCTGGCCCAGGCTGGGGGTGTCGTAGTAGTAGGTGATCACCCGCGCCTCCTTGGGCAACGCCGGCTTGTCACCGCCGCTGGCCTTGGGGTTGGCCAGCGCTTCCTGGGTCAATGGCGCAATGCAGCTGCCGACACTGCCGTCGGCACAACGCGCGACCTTGTGCTTCGTACTGCTGAGCATGTCTTTGCTCTCGTTGCTGCACGACCAGTTGATCGCTTCGGCGGGCAGGTTGCCGTAGCTGTAGCAGGTGTGCCGCTCCACCGGCTTTACCGCGTCGCTGGAGGACCGGGTGAGCACGTCACAAGCTTCGGCCAGGGCTTGGCCGCTGGCCAGGCTGGCAACCATCAACATCAGTACAGGGACACGCATTTGCCACCTCCCGGGCCATTGGCCCTTGCAAGGTCTAGGCGGGCTTGTCGCGCTGGCGCATGGCCTTGGCGCGCTTTTCCAGGATCAGGTAAGTAACCACTGCCAACAGCAGCGGCACCAGGTAGTACAGCGTGCGATAGCCTAGCAGCGCAGCCACCAGCGTGCCTTGGGCCAGCTGCCCGTGCAGCAATGCCAGGAACACCGCCTCCAGCACCCCCAGCCCGGCGGGAATATGCGCAACCACCCCTGCCACGCAGCTGATCAGCAATATGCCGAGTATCGACGGGTAGAAGGCTTGGCCAGGCAGCAACCAGAAAATCAGCAGCGCCATCAGTGCCCAGTTGCTGGCGCCCAGCGCCACTTGGCACAGCGCCAGGCGCAGCGACGGTAGCGTCAGCTCATGGTCGCGCCAGCACCAAGTGCGCTTTTTGGCAAAGCCGCAGGCCAGCAGGTAACCCCCGGCAATGGCCAGCAACAGCAGGCCGATCAGTCTCAGGCCGGTAGCACCCACCGCCCAGTTGCTGGGCAGTTCCACCAGGCCCAGGGCGAACACCGTGCCGGCCAACAGCATGTAGCCCATCCAATTGGTCAGCAGGCCCAGGGTCAGGATGCGCGTGATGGTCGCCGTGTCCAGGCCCAGGCGGCTGTAAAGCCGGTAGCGCAAGGCAACGCCGCCCACCCAGGTGGTGAAATTGAGGTTGAAGGCGTAGCACACAAAGGCAACCGGCAGTACCTGGCGGGCTGGCAGGTGGTGGCCGGTGTAGGCCCGTGCCAGCAGGTCGTAGCTGGCAAACGTCAAATAACTGCACACGGCTATCGCCAGGCCGATGGCCAGCGTACCGGGCTTGTAGGCCAGCAGTGACTGGCGCACTTCGTGCCAGTCCAGGTTGCGTGCCAGCACGTACAGCAGGGTCGGGATCAGCACCAGGAAGGCCAGTGTAAACAGGCGTTTGCCCCAGATATGCCAGCCTTTGCGCGCCATCATGTCTGCCCCCCGTGTAGATCACCGTGGGCTTCGACCTCCGGCTGCACCGAACGCAAACGCTGGCGGTGCGCCGGGAACCAGCCGGCAATGCGCGGGAAATGGCGGATCACGTGGAAGCACACGAAGATCAATGGCGCCCGCCACCAATAGCCGCGAAACATACGTTCCAGGGTGACCGGTTTGCATTGCTCACTGGCCAGCGCCTGAAGATGTTGGTCCAGTTGCTGGTTGAAGGCACGGTCACGGATGAACAGGTTGGCCTCCAGGTTGAACGACAGGCTGAGCGGGTCCAGGTTGCTGGAGCCGACAGTCGCCCACTGCTCGTCCACCAGCGCCACCTTGCCGTGCAAGGGCCGCTGGCAGTATTCGTAAATAGCCACGCCATCGCGCAGCAGGTAGTTGTACAGCAGCCGCGACAGCGCCCGAACCCAGCGCATGTCGGGCTGGCCCTGCAAGATCAGCCGTACCTCCACACCACGCCGGGCCGCATTGCGCAGTTCACGCATCAGCCGGTAGCCCGGGAAAAAGTACGCGTTGGCCACCACGATGCGCTGCTTGGCAGCACGAAAGGCCTGCAGGTACTGGGCCTCGATATCGGTACTGCGCAGCCCGTTATCGCGCTCGACCAACACTGCGCTGCTGTCCCCGGCAGGCTCGGTCAGTGGCCGCACCGCGCTGGGTGGTTGCAGCACCGGCGACATCAGGCGCTTGCTGGCGGCATGTACCTGTGCCACCACCGGGCCGGTGACTTCGACGGCATAGTCCTGCTTGGCCATGGCACCAAAGTCGCCCAGGTGATCGGCGCTGTAGTTGATGCCGCCAATGAACGCCCGCTCACCATCGACTACCACGATCTTGCGGTGCAGGCGCCGGAACAGGTTGGTGCGCATGCCCACCAGCCGAGGCTGCGGGTCGAAGGCGTGAAAGCTGACCCCGGCGTCGGTCATGGCGGCAATGAACGGTGCTGGCAGGTCGGCGGTGCCATAGCCATCCACGGCGACTTCGACACGCACGCCCCGGCCAGCGGCATCGATCAGCACCTGCTGCAATTGCTGGCCAACCTTGTCATCGAAGATGATGAAGGTCTCCAGCAGGATTTCTTCCCGTGCCTGGGCCATGGCCTCGAACACACGGGGGTAGTACTGTTCGCCATTGATCAGCAATTGCACGGCGTTGCCGTCTACCCAAGGCCGGTTCACAGGTTGATCTCCGCAGCCAGTGGGGCATGGTCGGACAGATGCGACCATGGGTATTTCGACAGCACCTGGGCCGTGCCGGGCATGGCGTTGCGCAAATAGATACGGTCCAGGCGCAACATAGGCAAACGGGCCGGAAAACTGCGCGCCGGGGTGCCAAAATGCTCACCGAAGGCCTCAATCAGGTGTTCGCACAGTACAGTGTCGGCCTTCAGCCGCCAGTCGTTGAAGTCGCCGGCAACAATAACCGGCGCCTTGCGGGGCAGGCTATCGAGCAGCTCCAACAACAACTTCACCTGGCGCTGCCGGTGGGACTCGCGCAGGCCCAGGTGCACGCACACCGCATGCACCTGGTCGTGCCCCGGGACCTCAAGCTGGCAGTGCAGCAAGCCGCGCTGCTCATTGCCGTGCACCGAAACGTCGAGGTTGTTGAAACAGCTGATGGGGAATTTCGACAGTAGCGCGTTGCCGTGGTCGCCATGCGGGTACACGGCATTGCGGCCGTAGGCGAACTGCGGCCACATGCTGTCGGCGAGAAATTCATACTGCGGCGTTTCTGGCCAGGCTGGATGGCGCAGGGCATGTTGCTGGTGGCTGCCGTGCACTTCCTGCAAGAACACCAGGTCGGCACCGGTGGCGCGCACGGCCTCGCGCAGTTCGGGCAGGATGAAACGCCGGTTGAAAAAGGTGAAGCCCTTGTGCACGTTCAGCGTCAGCACATTGAGCCGGTGCACCGCGGTGACCTTGTCGATGATGCAGCGCGGGGCGGGCAGGGTCCTGTTCACAAGGCCACCTCCGGCACCACGCCCGGTTCGGTCATCAGTTCATGGTCCAGTGACAGCTTTTGCAGCAGGCGGCGGGCGTCGTAGGGCGCGTGCACTTTCTGGTCGTTGTCGAAGTAGCAGTACACGTCGCGCGCGGCGCGCCGTGGTGGCGGCCCCGGCATGATCAAGCGGGCGTCGTCTGCCTGGCTGCCCTGGCTCCAATGCTGGATGCGTTGCTTCCAGCGCCGCAAGGCCCGCGCGGTATAGCCGCTGCTGTACAGCTCCACATCGCCGTGCAGGCGCATATACACGAAGTCGGCAGTAACGTCTTCGACATAGGGCCACTTGCCAGCGCTGTCGGCAACCACCAGGGCCACCCGGTGCTTGCGCAGCAGCTTGACGAATGCGTCGCACAGAAAGCTCTCATGGCGGATTTCCACGGCGTGGCGCAAGCGGGAATTACCGCGGATATCAAGGCTGCCATTATCTTTCAGGCGTTCGGCGCAGCCTTGGGCGCATTCCCGGGCAGCCTTGCGGTTGCGCGGCAGCAGTTCGAAGAACCGGGCAAAGCGCGCCTCATCGAACTTCATGTTCGGCGGAAACTGCCACAGGAACGGCCCGAGTTTCTTGCCCAGTAACAGCGGCCCGGAGGCGAAGAAGTTGGCCACGGCTTCTTCGACGCCCTTCAACCGCCGTACATGCGTGATATAGCGCGGCCCTTTGACTGCGAAGACAAAGCCTTCCGGGGTTTCGTCGCGCCAGTCCAGATAGCGCTTGGGGGTTTGCAGGCTGTAGAACGAGCCATTGATCTCGATGCTGTTCACCGCCCGCGAAGCAAACGCCAGCTCATCAGCCTGGCGCAGGCCCTTGGGGTAGAAATCCTTGCGCCAGGGGCCATAGCGCCACCCGGAGATACCGATGCGGATATCGCTCACGCTGTGCTCCTCATAGCCGGTTCCTTGTTCGGTCGCTCTGAAGGTGCGACTGGTGAACACCGGCCAGGGTTCAGCACGGTTGACCAACGGGAAAGGGCTATGGCGGGTTGAACTTTGCCGGCGCTGGCTTTTCCACCGCATACCTGCCATGAGGAAGGGTGCGAGGATGAAATTCGACCGTTTCTCCCAATGGCTGGCCAACTGGGCCGGCCGCCCGCTGAGCTTCGGTGTCGCCTGCCTGCTCATCGTGAGCTGGGCTGTCACTGGGCCACTGTTCGACTTCAACGACACCTGGCAACTGGTGATCAACACGTCGACCACCATCATCACTTTCCTCATGGTGTTCCTGATCCAGAACACCCAGAACCGCGACAACGACGAACTGCACATCAAGATCGACGAACTGCTGCGCACTACGCGCCGGGCGCATAAAGCGCTGCTGGACCTGGAAGACATGGACCCGGCCGAGCTGCATGCCTTGCGCAAACAGTACCGGCAGATGGCCGGGCAGGGTGACGATGCGCAGAACACCAAGGAATGACCTGCCAACCCTGGAGGCAAGCATGGCCAGACACATCATTCACTTTACCGGGCCGATCAACTCGTCGACCTGTGGCAACTTGATCAACAACTGCTCGCGGGCGCTGCAGCAGGGGGCTGATATCCTGCAGCTGAACATCGCCACCATGGGCGGCGAGTGCAGTTATGGCTTCACCTTGTATAACTTCCTGCGATCACTGCCGGTGCAGGTGCATACCCACAACCTGGGCACAGTGGAGTCCATGGGCAATATCCTGTTCCTGGCCGGGGAGCGGCGCACGGCGTGCAGCTTGAGCAAATTCCTGTTTCACCCGTTCCACTGGACCTTGCATGGCTCGGTGGACCATGCACGCATGGCCGAGTATGCGATGAGCCTGGACTATGACCTGCGGCTGTACGCCCAGATCGTCGCCGAGCGGACCGAAGGCGCGGCCGAGGTGCTGGATGTGCCGCGTTACCTCATGGCCTACCCGCGCATACTGGGGCCACGGGAGGCGCTGGAGAGCGGCATGATCCATGCCATTGACGAGATGCCGATCGAGGCGGAGGCGGTGCAGTGGAGTGTGCATGCCTAGCGTTTTCCTTTGCCGGCCCCTTCGCGGGTAAACCCGCTCCCACAGGTACAGTGTATGCCTGAGATACCATTAATCCTGTGGGAGCGGGTTTACCCGCGAAGAGGCCGGCACAGAAGAAACAGGCCTACCGCACCGACGCCGCCGTGGCCCTGTCACAGGCCAGCAACAACCGGATCAGCAACTTGATCTCATCCTTGAGCACCGCCACCTGGTCAAGGTGGGCAAACCGGCAGTCGGCAATCTCATGCAGGGCCTTGGGGTGCGGCGCATCGGCAAACTCTGCCTCAAACACATAGTGCATGCGCTCTGCCGCTTCATGGCGCATCAACAAGGTCAACGAATCGGCCTGCAACCCGGTTTCTTCCAGCAATTCGCGCTCCGCCGCCTGCACAGGTGTCTCGCCAGGCTCGATCTTGCCGCCGGGCAGGGTCCAGGCGGCATTGGGCTTTCTTACCCATAGCCATTTATGGGTTTGCTTGCCATGCCGGCAAATGATGGTGGCGCGGTGCTTGACGGGTTTCATTCAGGCTCCTGGACGAATCCTTATTCCATGAAGATTCGGCCCCAGGCGGCAATAAACGTTGCGTTGAAGCTGACGAACGGTCAGTACGGCACGCTCCCACTCAAGGCTTCGATAGCCTCGATCAGCTCGTCGTAGCCCACCGGCTTGTTCAGGTGCCGGTCGAAGCCCGACTGCCGCGACTTGTGCTGATCGGCGCTGGCGCCATAGCCGGTGAGGGCGATGGCCGGGGTATGGCGCAGGTGCACATGGGCACGTAGCGCCTTGATCAAGGCGTGGCCGTCCATGACTGGCATGCCGATATCAGACAAGATGATGTCGAACTCTTCGCCTACGGCGGCCTCCAGCGCCTTGCGCGGGTCACTGAAAGCGCAGACGCTGGCGCTCTCCATTTCCAGCAGTTCCTGCATCACCTCCAGCACGTCCACGGAGTCGTCCACCAACAGCACGCGAATGCCGTTCAAGCGGCCTTCGCTGAGCTGTTCACTGCCTTGCGCACGCTGCGGGCCCTGCACATCGCACAATGGCAGGCAGACGGTAAAGGTGCAGCCCAGGCCCAGCCCGGCCGAGCTGGCCTGCACCGTCCCGCCCTGGGCCTCGGCCAGTTGCCGCACCAACGACAGGCCAATGCCCAAGCCCTCGCGGCTGTGGCTGGCCAATTGCGGTGCCGCCTGGCTGAACAGGTCGAAGATATGCTCCAGGCTGTCGTGGTTCAGCCCTACGCCGTGATCGATCACCTGCAGGCGTGCCTGGTCATCGTCGTGGCTCAGCACCAGGCGTATCTCACTGCCTGCCGGGCTGAACTTCAGGGCGTTGTTCAACAGGTTCCAGATGATCTGCTCCAGCCGCGTGACGTCGCCCTCGATCATCAGCGGCAACCCGTCGGCGGGCAGCTCCAGGCGCACCGGGCAGGGGTGTTGCTCGCTCAGCACCACGCCATGGATACCCTGCAGGATGGCGCCAAGGTCTACCGGTTCGGTCTTCAGTTTCAGCTTGCCGGTGCGGATGCGCGCCACATCCAGCAGGTCATCGATGATCCGCGCCTGGCTGGAGACCGCCTCGCAGATGGTGACGACGGCCTTGCTGGCGGCGCTGATGTTCTTGATCGTTGGCAGGCGACGAAGGATTTCGGCATTCAGCTGGATCAGGTTGAGCGGGTGCTTGAGCTCGTGGGACATGACCGCGAAGAACTCGTCCTTCATGTGGCTGCTGCTCTGCGACTCGGCCAGTTGCTTGCTCAGGCGCTCTTCACCCAGGCGCACGCGCTCTTCGGCGGCGTGGCTGGTGCTGATGTCGATGAAGGTCAGTACCGTGCCGTCGATTTTCTGCTCGCTGGAGCGGTAGGGCAGCAGGCGTGCCAGGTACCAGTGATCATTCTGGCCGCCGATTTCGCGCTCGATGACGGTTTCACCCTGGGCCACAGCGCGCGCATCATCGGCCAGCGCCGGGTAATCCAGGCGGTGGGTGATATCGAGCAAAGAGCGGCCGGTGTCAACCGGCAATATGTTGAACAGGTCGGTGGCGCGCGGGGTGAACCAGCGGATATGCAGGTTGCGGTCGACGAACACCGTGGCGATCTCGGTGCAGGCAATCAGGTTGCTGAGGTAGTCGTTGACCTTGTCGGTTTCCTCGACCTTGTTCTTCAGCTCGTAGTTGACAGTCAACAGTTCCTCGTTGATCGACTGCAGCTCTTCCTTGCTGGTTTCCAGCTCTTCGCTGGCCGAGCGCAGTTCTTCGTTGATGGCCTGCATTTCTTCGTTGGAGGCGGTCAGCTCTTCACTGGAGACCTCCGATTGCTCGATGGTCTCCTGCAGTTGCAAGCGTGTACGTTGCAGTTCGCGTTCCAGGTTGTGCAGGACCATGCTGTCGGTCTGGCGGATTACCCCGGGCAACGGCAAGGACGGGTCGGGCGTACGCTCTTCGAACACCACCAGCAGGTAATCGCTGCCATTGAGTTCGTCCTTGTACGGTTGCACGGTGATCTCCACCTGCAACCGGTGTTCGCTGTCCGCCAGGTCGACCGGGCGCGAGCTTACCGCCACGCTGCCCTGGCGCGCCTGGAACAAGGTGCTGCGCAGGGCCAGGCGCAGGCTGGGCAGCACCAGGTTGAGCAGGTTGCGGCTCGGCTCGCCTCCGGTCAGTTGCAGGAAGTGGCCCACGCCGTCACTCATGTGCAGGATGTTGCCGTCGATATCGACGATAAGGCTGGGCGGCATGCGCCGCGCCAACGCGCGATGGTGCAGCTCGGCATACGATGGCTTGCGCCCGGGCTTGGCCTTGCTCAAGGCATCCAGCGCTTTACTGGCGGCGAGGGTACCGGGTAACTGGCGGCCTGAACGGCGGCTGGCATTGCTGACATCACGGGCACGAAAAATACGGTTGCGCTTGTCCACCGCGGCAAACAGTTCACCGGCTACGTCGGCCGACTCGGACGAGCCAAGGAACAGGTAGCCACCCGGGCGCAGGGCGAAGTGGAACATCTGCAGGATGTCGCGTTGCACCTCGCGGTCCAGGTAGATCAGCAGGTTGCGGCAGACTATCAGGTCGATCTGCGAAAACGGAGGGTCCGACAGCAGGTTATGGCGGGCAAACAGCACCTTTTCACGGATTTCCTTGCGTACCCGGTAATGCTGGTCTTCCTTGACGAAGAACTGGCGCAGCCGGCTGGGCGGCACGTCGGTGACGATGGCCTCAGGGTAGGTACCGCTGCGGGCGATGCCGATGGCGCGCTCATCCAGGTCGGTGGCGAACACCTGCAGCTTGCGCGCGCGCTGCTCCAGAGCCAATTGCTCGCACACCAGCATGACCAGGCTGTAGGCCTCTTCGCCGGTGGAGCAACCCGCCGACCAAATGCGGATCTCGTCGGCGCCGTCGGCCGGCTCTCGCTCGCTGGCCAGCTGCGGCAGTACATGACGCTCCAAGGCCTCGAAGGCGTCGCGGTCGCGGAAGAAATTGGTCACGCCAATCAGCATGTCGGCCAGCAGGGCGCGGGATTCCGCCGGGTGCTGCTCCAGGTAATGCAGGTAGCCAGCCAGGTCCGCTTGCCCGGTTACGTGCAGACGGCGCTCGATTCGCCGCAGCACGGTGGCACGCTTGTAGTGCTGGAAGTCATGGCCGGTGGTGCTGCGCAGCTGCAGAAGGATTTCTTCAAGCAGCGGCTCGAAGGCCTGGGCGTCGCCAGCACGGGTACCCAGGGCGGGCGGCAAGGTGTCGTCGTCGATCTCCGGCAACTTGACCTGGCGCGCATTGCGCCACAGTTCCAACAGCTTCTGCGGTATTTCCGCCGCTGGCAGCACCAGGTCGACCATGCCGGTTTCGATGGCCGCGCGGGGCATGCTGTCGTATTGGGCGTCGTCCGGGGTCTGCACCAGGGTCACGCCGCCTTGCTCCTTGATCCGCGACAGGCCCACAGCACCGTCGGCACCGGTGCCGGACAGCACCACGCAGAAGGCGTGGTCCTTGTGCACGTCAGCCAGGTCACGGAAAAACAGGTCGATGGCCACATGGTCGCCACGGCGCCGGTTAGCCGGGGCTACACGCAGGTAGCCGTCGTTGGTGGACAGCCGATTGGCCGGCGAAATCACGTAGACGTGGTTGCGCTCGATGGGCACCGGCTCGGTGACCTGGCGCACCGGCATGCGCGTGGTTTCCTGGATGATGCGGTCGGCCACGCTCTGGTGGTCGGGCGACAAGTGCAGCACCACGACAAAGGCCATGCCGCAATCGCTGGGCATTTGCCGGAACAGCGTGCAGATTGCCTCCAGGCCACCTGCAGAGGCGCCGATGCCCACCACCGGGAAGTCCAGATGGCTGGGGCTGAGCGCCGGGTTCTGGGGCGAGGCGGGTTGCTTGGAGGACGACTTCATCGACGGAGCCTTGTGCATGAGCCTTACGTGCAGCCCGTAACTGCTGTGCCGGGCGTGTGTAGTGGCGGGATTATAGGCCGCCACTTTGCAGTTGTGACCGCTGCCGGTGGCACAAAGTGCGATCTGCCTGCATCCGCCACGCAAACATTTTGCCTGCGTGAGTTTCGTGCCACCGGTCAGTTGCCGGTAAACGCATTGAGCAGAGCCGGTAACCGGCGGCTCGGAAATAAGGCATGGCTCAGATTCATGCGAGCAGCCAATCCATCGCAAGGAGAAACGACATGGCGCAGGACCAACAGCGAACCAGCCAGCGTGGCGGTACCAAGGAAACCAACCCAGGCAATTTCGCCAATGACCGGGAACGCGCTTCGCGCGCGGGCCACAAGGGCGGCCAAGCCTCTGGCGGCAACTTCGCCAACGACCGTGACCGGGCATCGGAAGCCGGCCGCAAGGGTGGGCAGAACAGCCACGGTGGGGGCCGTCAGCAGTGACGCCAAGCGCCCGGCACTGCGGGAGCCGGGTGCCGCGTACTACCGCTGTGGGCAAGCTGCAAAGGCCACTGGTACCAATAGTTCGACAATATATTGAATCTTCTGGCCATGCCCCGATCAATCAGGGTGTCATCCATGGAGAAGAGGAGGCCCCAGCGATGCCAAGCCCACAGCTGTACATCATCGACTACCAACTGCATGGCCAGCCGCGCAGTTTCATCATTCGTCTGGAGCGCATGGACAATGCCGAGGCGTGGCATTGGGCAAGTTGCGATGCGGGCATCGGCATCATTCCCAAGTTCGGCCGCGAGAAGATCAGGAAGGTCAGCCGGCCGATGGCCGAGCGCTATGGGATTACGGCGGTAAGTTGGCGGCTTTCCGGGAGCAAGCCGAACCAGTCGGTGGGCGACCCAGCGGCGATGGTGTAAAGCTCTGCACAAAACCCTGTAGGAGCGGGTTCACCCGCGAACACCGGCGAAGCCGGTGCCATATACCCAGTTGCCTGCTTCGCGGGTGAACCCGCTCCTACACGGACTGCACAAACCCGTAGGAGCGGGTTCACCCGCGAAGAGGCCCGCGAGGTCAACACATCACTCTGGCTGCTTCAATACCAAAGTCAGAATGTCGTAGCTGGCCACCAGCTCACCCAGCTGGTTGGTGACCTCCACATCCCACGCCACCACGCCTTGCGGCTGGCCCAGCGGGCTGGTCTTGCCCTGGTCGATCTTGCGCTTGCAAGTCAACCGCGCCTGGATGGTATCGCCTATGCCCACCGGGTTGATGAAGCGCAGGGTATCCAGGCCATAGTTGGCCAGCACCGGCCCGGCCCCCGGCGACACGAACAGCCCGGCCGCGGCCGACAGCACGAAGTAGCCATGGGCGATGCGCTTGCCGAACTGCGATTCCTTGGCGGCGATTTCGTCGAAGTGCATGTAGAAGTGGTCGCCCGACAGGCAGCCGAAGTTGACCAGGTCGGCTTCGGTCACGGTGCGGCGGTGGGTGAGCAACGACTCGCCGATGCGCAGCTGCTCGAAATAGCGGCGGAACGGGTGTACTTCGGTCTCGATCACTTCGCTACCGCGCACGTACTCGCCGGTAACGGCCGTGAGCATGCTCGGCGAACCCTGCACCGCGGCGCGCTGCAGGTAGTGCTTGACCGCGCGCAAGCCACCCAGCTCTTCACCGCCACCAGCGCGGCCAGGGCCGCCGTGCTTGAGCTGTGGCAGAGGCGAACCATGGCCGGTAGATTCCTTGGCGGCCTCACTGTCGAGCACCAGCAGGCGGCCATGCCAGGCAGCAGCCACCGGGATGGCCTTGGTGGCCACGCTGCGGTCGGCGGTAACCAGGGTTGCCACCAGGCTGCCCTTGCCACGGGCGGCCAGGGCCAGGGCTTCGTCGAGGCCGTCGTAGGCCATCAGCGTGCTGACCGGGCCGAACGCTTCGATATCGTGGGCACCGCCTTCGGCATGCGGGTCGCGGGCCTGCAGCAGGGTCGGGGCGAAGAATGCGCCCTCGGCCACGCCCTCGCCACGCGGGGCAAAGCCATCGCTGGCGCCGAACAGTTGGTCACAGCTCTGCAGCAAGCTGCGCACCCGCTCGGCCACGTCGTGTTGCTGGTCGTGGGAGGCCAGGGCACCCATGCGCACGCCTTCCACCGACGGGTCACCCACCACCACCTTGCTCAGCCGCTCGCGCAGGCGCGTGGCCACCGCGTCAACGTGTTTGGCCGGGACGATGGCGCGGCGGATGGCGGTGCATTTTTGACCGGCCTTGGTGGTCATTTCACGCACCACCTCCTTGATGTACAGGTCGAACTCCTCGCTGTCCGGGGTTACGTCCGGGCCGAGGATGGCGCAGTTCAGCGAGTCGGCTTCGGCAGTGAAAGGCACAGAGTTGCGCACCAGGTTAGGCGTGACACGCAATTTGGCGGCGGTGTCGGCAGAACCGGTGAAGGTCACCACGTCCTGGCCTTGCAGGCGGTCGAGCAGGTCGCCGGTGCTGCCGATCACCAGTTGCAGGCTGCCTTCAGGCAACAGGCCGGACGCGTTCATCAGGCGCACCACGGCTTCGGTCAGGTAGCTGGTCGAGGTCGCCGGCTTGACGATGCACGGCATGCCGGCCAGGAAGGTCGGGGCGAACTTCTCCAGCATGCCCCAAATGGGGAAGTTGAAGGCGTTGATGTGCACCGCAACGCCTGCGCGCGGCACCAGGATATGGCTGCCGGCGAAATGACCTTGCTTGCCCAGCGGGATGGCCGGGCCTTCGTGCACCAGGTTGCCCGACGGCAGCTCGCGGCTGCCCATGCCGGCATAGGCGAACAACGTGGCATTGCCGCCTTCGATGTCGATCCAGCTGTCGGCACGGGTGGCGCCGCTGTGGTGGGAAAGGGCGTAGAGCTGTTCCTTGTGCTCGGCCAGGTACAGCGCAAGCGCCTTGAGGCGTTGGGCGCGTTGCTGGAAGTCCATGGCCATCAGCGTGGCCAGGCCGCGGGCACGGGCGAAGTCCACGGCTTCGGCGAAGTCCGGGCGTTCTTCGTGGCTGTAAGCCAGCACGTGGCCGTCGAGGGCGCTGCGCAGGGCCTGGGCGCCGTGCTGGCCGAGCCAACGGCCGGCGATGAAGCTTTGCAGAGTAGGGGCGGCAGACATGCTGTTCTCCATGCTGTTCAAATGTAAGGGGGGCGCTGTTACCACAGCGCCAGGGTGTAGCCGATGATCAGGCGGTTTTCGTCCACGGCGTTGGTCAGGCCATTGCCGGAGCGGAAGGTGACGTTGCGCCAGCGCAGGCTGACGTCCTTGAACGGGCCGCTCTGGATGACATAGGTGATGTCGGTGTCGCGTTCGCGCTCACGGCCATTGCTGACCGTGGCGGTTTCGGCGTGGCGGCCGTCGGTATAGCGGGTCATGAAGCTCAGGCCGGGGACACCCATGGCCACGAAGTCGTAGTCGTAGCGCACTTGCCACGAGTCCAGCCCGGCGCGGGTGAAGGTGTTGAAGGTGACCAGGTTGACGGTGAACGGGTCGCCGCCGTTGACGAACGGGAAGGCGCTGTCGCCCGACATCTGCTGCCAGGCGGCCGTGAACTTGTGCGCCCGCACGCCAAGGGTGAACATGGCGTTGAAGTTGCGGTTGTCGATGTTGCCGGCACGCTCGGCACCGTCGTTGCGGCTGTCGAAGTAGCGCAGGTCGCTGCGCAAGCTTATGCCTTCGGCCAGCGGGCGGGTGTCGATCAAACCGACGAACTGCTGGCGGTAGATGTCCTCAAGCTTGGCGTAGTAGTAGCTGACACTGGTTTGCGGGGTAATGGCATAGCTGCCGCCACCGAAGTCCAGGTTGTCGCTGCGGGCGGCACCGAAGCCCATGTCGTCTCGGCCCGAGGAGTCGCGCAGGTTGGCCTTGGTCAGGCGGCCGGCGTTGAAGGTAAGGCCTGCAAGGTCCTGGCTGGTGAGCAGGCCGCCCTGGAAGGTGGACGCCAACAGGCGGGTATCGTTGTACACCACTACCGGCAGGATCGGTTGCAGGGTACCCAGGCGCAGGGTGCTTTTGGCCACCCGCACCTTGCCGGTCAGGCCCAACTCGCTGTAGTCGTCGACCGGTTCATGGCTGTTCGGGCCAAAGGGCAGCAGGCCGGTATTGCGGCGGTCGCGGCTGGAGTCGAGCTTGATGCCCAGCTGGCCCATGGCATCGACGCCAAAGCCGACCGGGCCGTCGGTGAAGCCCGACTCGAGCTTGGCGGTAAAGCCCTGGCCCCATTCCTCGGCCTTGGCCTGCGGCGCGTTGCTCTGGCGGAAGTCACGGTTGATGTAGTGGTTGCGCAGTTCCAGCCGTGCGTGGCTGTCGCCGACAAAGTCCGCCAGTGCCGGCAACGGCAGGGCGAGGGTGGCCAGCCAGGCAGCTGACATGAGGTGCGTGCGGTTCATTGTTGTTGTTTTACCCGACATGGTTGTTCGTCCTTGAAAATCAGTGCTTGCTGGCGCCGGCAGCGCCGATACCGGTCATGGAGCGGATGAACTGGCCAAGGTAGCGGCCACGCTCTTCAGTGGCGCGTGCGGAGCTGTCCGTGACCGAGAACACCCAGGCACCGAGGAAGGCCAGGGTCATGGAGAACAACGCCGGGTTGCTGTAGGGGAACAGCGCCTTCTCGTTGTGCAGCACGTTGACCCACACAGCCGGGCCCAGCACCACCAGCAGTACCGCCGAAACCAGGCCGGCCATGCTGCCGCACACCGCGCCACGGGTGGTCAGGCCCTTCCAGAACATCGAGAGCAGCAGCACCGGGAAGTTGACCGAGGCCGCGACTGCCAGCACCAGGCCGGACAGGAAGGCGATGTTCTGCGACTCGAACATCAGGCCCAGAATCACCGCCAGCATGCCGATGACCAGCGTGGCGATACGCGACACGCGCATTTCCTCTTGCTCGGTGGCCTTGCCTTTGCGCATCACGCAGGCATACAGGTCGTGGGATACCGCCGATGCGCCAGACAGCGCCAGGCCGGCGACCACGGCCAGGATGGTGGCGAAGGCCACGGCAGAGATGAAGCCAAGGAACAGGTTGCCGCCCACGGCCTGGGCCAGGTGCACGGCGACCATGTTGCCGCCGCCAATGATTGCGCCGGTGGCGTCACGGTAGGACGGCTCGGTGCCAACCATGACAATGGCGCCAAAGCCGACAATGATCAGCAACAGGTAGAAGTAGCCAATGAAACCGGTGGCGTAGAACACGCTCTTGCGCGCTTCCTTGGCATCGCTGACGGTGAAGAAGCGCATCAGGATATGCGGCAGGCCAGCGGTACCGAACATCATGCCCAGGCCGAGGGAAATGGCATCGATCGGGTTGGACAGCAAGCCACCCGGGGCCATGATTGCCTGGCCCTTGGCATGCACGGCCACGGCACTGGCGAACATTGTCTCGGTGCTGAAGCCGAAGTGCTTGAGCACCATGAAGGCCATGAAGGTGGTGCCCGACAGCAGCATCACTGCCTTGATGATCTGCACCCAGGTGGTGGCGAGCATGCCGCCGAAGGTGACGTAGGCGACCATCAGCACGCCGACCAGCATTACCGCGTACAGGTAGCTGATGCCGAACAGCAGTTCGATCAGCTTGCCGGCACCGACCATCTGGGCCACCAGGTACATCAGCGCCACGACCAGGGTGCCGAAGGCCGAGGTCAAACGCACCGGGGTTTGTGCCAGGCGGTAGCTGACCACATCGGCAAAGGTGTACTTGCCCAGGTTGCGCAGGCGCTCGGCAATCAGGAACAGGATGATCGGCCAGCCGGCCAGTACGCCCAGGGCATACAGCAGGCCGTCGTAGCCGTTCATGAACATCATCGCCGAAATGCCCAGGAACGAGGCGGCGCTGATCATGTCGCCAGCAATCGCCAGGCCGTTCTGCATGCCGGTCAGGCCACCGCCGGCGGTGTAGAAGTCGCTGGCCGAGCGGGTGCGCAGGGCAGCCCAACGGGTCACCAGCAAGGTGAAGCAGACAAACACCATGAACATCGAGATGGCGGTCCAGTTCATTGTGCGCACTCCTGCTTGACCTTGTCGTTGAGCGGGTCGAGCACGTTGTTGGCGCGGTGCACATAGATGCCGGTCAGGGCGAAGGACAACAGCACCATCAGCACACCCACCAGCATGCCGACGGTGGTCACACCGCCACTGAGGGACTGGCCGAGGGTGTTGGGGGAGAATGCCACCAGCAGGACGAAGCCGTAGTAGATCACCAGCATGGCCAAGGTCAGGCTGCCATTGAGGCGGCGCTTGCGCCGCACCAGGTGCTGGAAGTCGGGGTGGTTGGCGATGCTTTCTATGCGTTCGGGTGTCATGGGTTGCGATCTCTGGGTGTTGTAATTGTTTTTTGTGAGGTCACGCGGGTGTTGCGGTGTTGCTGATGGCCTATTCGCGGGTGAACCCGCTCCTACAAGGACCGCACAAGGCCTGAGAGCGGTGACGAACCTGTGGGAGCGGGCGCGCCCGCGAAGCAGGCGACGCGGTCTCAGAGCTGATCGAAGTCGAGCACCACCTTGTCGCTTACCGGGTAGCTCTGGCACGACAGCACATACCCGGCGGCCACTTCGTAGTCTTCCAGGGCATGGTTGCTGTCCATTTCCACTTCGCCCTCGATCACCCGGCATTTGCAGGTGGAGCACACGCCGGCCTTGCACGAATAGGGCAGCTCGGCGCCGATGGCGTTGCCGGCGTCCAGCACGTTCTGGCTGTTGCGCGGCAGGTCGAAGGTGAGGGCGCGGCCGTCGCTGATCACGGTGATGTGGCTAACCGCCGAGTCCACCTGGCGTGCCGCTTCACGGGCTTCGCGGCGGGCTTCGCTGCCGGCGGCGGCGAACAGTTCGAAGTGGATGCGCTCCTTGGCCATGCCATTGGCCTGCAGGCTGTCACGCACGGTTTCGGTCATGGCCTGGGGGCCGCAGATGAACGCCGCGTCCAGGTTTGCAACGTCCATCCAGCGCGAGAACAGTTGGCCGCACTTGTCGGCATCGATACGGCCGTTGTACAGGTCGACGTCCTGCTGCTCGCGGCTGAACACGAAAATCAGGTTCAGGCGGTCGAGGTAGCGGTTTTTCAGGTCTTCGAGCTTGTCGCGGAACAGCGCACCGGAACTGGAACGGTTGCCGTACAACAGGGTAAAGCGGCTATGTGGCTCGCTGGCCAGGGTAGTGGCGATGATCGACAGGATCGGCGTGATGCCGCTGCCGGCGGCCACCCCCAGGTAATTGCCCTGGCGGGCCGGGTCCAGCGGCACGAAGAAGCTACCGGATGGCGGCATCACTTCCAGCTGCTGGCCGGCCTTGAGCACTTCGTTGGCAAACGCCGAGAAACGCCCGCCCGGCACGCGCTTGACCGCTACGCGCAGCTCGCCGTCCTGCACGGCGCTGCAGATGGAGTAGGAGCGGCGGACTTCTTCGTTGTCCAACTGGGTACGCATGACCAGGTACTGGCCCTGGGTAAAACGGAACTGCTGCTGCAGGTGCTCGGGCACGTCGAAGGCAATCGATACCGCATCACGGGTCTCGTTGCGCACTTGCTTGATGGTCAGGCTGTGAAACTGGCTCATGGCGTTCTCCACGGCTCAAATGCATTTGAAATAGTCGAACGGCTCCAGGCACTCGCGGCAGCGATACAGCGCCTTGCAGGCCGTGGAGCCAAACTGGCTGAGCAATTCGGTATGGCCGCTGCCGCACTGCGGGCAGCACACCTGGGGCGTGTCACCGAGCAGGCTGCGCTTGCTGGCGCTGCCTTGCGGCGGCGCGATGCCATAAGCGCGCAGGCGCTCGCGGCCCAGCTCGCTGATCCAGTCAGTGCTCCAGGCCGGGGTCAGCCGGCGCTCAAGCTCCGGCGCGGAAAACCCCGCCTGTTCCAGCGCCTGGCGGATATCGCCCTCGATCACCTCGGTGGCCGGGCAGCCGGAGTAGGTAGGGGTAACCACCAGGTGCAGGTGGCCGGCGCGCCAGTCGAGGTCGCGCACGATCCCCAGGTCGACCACGCTGACCACAGGCACTTCCGGGTCCATGACCTCGCCCAGCACCGCCCAGGCCCGAGCCAGGTCGTCGCCTTGCTGCGCCCGCGCACCGCGGTCGCCGGCAATCAGCTCACCAGGTTGCATCGGGGTAGGCCCTTGGCAGGAATTGCATCTCGGCCAGCAGCAGGCCCAGGTGCTCGGTGTGCAGCCCTTTGCGGCCATCCAGGTAGAAATGGCTGGCGGCGTTCGGCAGCGGCAGTTCGACCGAAGCGAAGGTCGCGCTCACCTGCTTGAGCCAGGTAGCGCCAACAGTCGCCGGGTCAGCGGCGATCCCGGCTTCGGCCAGATGCACTTCGTTGTCGCTGGCAGCGGTCAGCTCGACGGTGAAGCGCCACAGTGCCGGGATGGCGGCGAGCATGCGCTGGCAGCTTTCTTCGGTACCACCGCCCAGGCGTTGTACCCACTCGCTGGAACGGCGCAGGTGGTAAGTGACTTCCTTCTGGGCCTTGGCGGCAATACCGGCAATACGCGCGTCGCTGGACTCGACCAACTCCTGCAGCACGGCGAAGTGCCAGGCGTCGTAGAAAAACTGCTTGGTCATGGTCACGGCAAAATCGCCGTTGGGTTGCTCGACCAGCAGCAGGTTGCGGTAGGCCCGCTCATCGCGGCGGAAGGCCAGGGCATCGGCATCACGGCCGTCATCGAGCAGCTCGGCGGCGTACTCCAGCCAGTTGCGTGCCTGGCCGACCAAGTCGAGGCCGACGTTCATCAGGGCCAGTTCTTCTTCGATGGCTGGCGCGTGGCCACACCATTCGCAGAGGCGCTGGCCCTGCACCAGGGCGCTGTCGCCAAGCAGCAGCAGGTAAGGAATAAGGGCTTCTTTGTGCATGGCCAACCTCACATGTGTCCGACTTCGTCGGGCAGCTCATAAAAGCTGGCGTGGCGGTAGACCTTGTCGTCCGACGGGGCGAACAGTGGGTCTTTCTCGTCCGGGGAGGAGGCGGTGATCAGTGCCGAAGGCACCACCCACAGGCTTACGCCTTCGCTGCGGCGGGTGTACAGCTCGCGGGCGTTTTCAATGGCCATGGCGGCATCGGCGGCGTGCACGCTGCCGACATGCTTGTGGTTAAGGCCGTGCTTGCTGCGCACGAACACTTCGTAGAGGGTCCAGACAGACATTTTCGATCTCCGCATCAATCGCCGCTCAGGCGGCGTTCTTGTTCTGTTGCTTGCGCGCGTAGGCCACGGCGGCCTCGCGTACCCAGGCGCCGTCCTCGATGGCCTTGCGCCGGGTGGCGACACGTTCCTGGTTGCACGGGCCATTGCCCTTGAGCACTTCGTAGAACTCGTCCCACTGGATCTGGCCGAAATCGTAGTGGCCGCGTTCGGCGTTCCACTTCAGTTCAGGATCGGGGGCGGTGCAGCCGAGCAGTTCGAGCTGCGGCACGGTCTGGTCGATGAAGCGCTGGCGCAGTTCGTCGTTGGTCTGGCGCTTGATCTTCCAGGCCATGGACTGGGCGCTGTTGGGCGAGTGCTCGTCGCTGGGGCCGAACATCATCAGCGACGGCCACCACAGGCGGTTGATGGCGTCCTGGACCATGTCGCGCTGCGCCTGGGTGCCGTGGCGCATCATGGTCAGGAGGATTTCGTAGCCCTGGCGCTGGTGGAAGCTCTCTTCCTTGCAGATGCGGATCATGGCGCGCGAGTAGGGGCCGTAGGAGGTGCGCTGCAGCACGACCTGGTTGACGATCGCGGCGCCATCCACCAGCCAGCCCACTGCGCCCATGTCGGCCCAGCTGAGGGTGGGGTAGTTGAAGATGCTCGAGTACTTGGCCTTGCCGCTGTGCAGCTTGGCGATTTCTTCGTCACGGTCGGCGCCCAGGGTTTCCATGGCGCTGTACAGGTACAGGCCGTGGCCGGCTTCGTCCTGGATCTTGGCCATCAGTTGCAGCTTGCGCTTGAGGCTGGGGGCACGGGTGACCCAGTTGCCTTCGGGCAGCATGCCGACGATTTCCGAATGGGCGTGCTGGGAGATCTGCCGGATCAGGGTCTGGCGGTAGGCCTCTGGCATCCAGTTCTTGGCTTCGATCTTGATTTCGGCGTCGATCTTTTCCTGGAAGTTGCGCTCTTCGGGCGACATCTCTTCCAGCGACTTGACGCGCTTGACTCCGGTTTCCACTAGCTGTGCGTACATGTGCTGCGACTCCTGCTAAGGCATGAGTCATTTGTAAGCGATACAAAACATAACGTCAAACAGTTTTATGTGTATCGAATAAGATTTGTGTATCACATTGCCGGCCTCTTCGCGGGCTTGCCCGTCGGGGAGGCGGGGTGAGGGCTTCCAGGTGGATGGCTTGGGATTAAGGTTGATGCACAGATCGAGCGCCGCCCGCGCGGCGCTTCGCAGCACAAGGCTGCTCCTACATCTGTTTCGGGCCAGTTATTCCTGTGCCAGGTGGGTTGCAGCCTTGGTGCATGGCTGGAGATCGATGAAGAGCAACTGCATCCCCTTCGATATCAAATGGAACAAACAAGGCGGACAGCGGTGACCTCACAGGCGTGACTGTCCCGAAACAGATGTAGGAGCAGCCTTGTGCTGCGAAGCGCCGCGCGGGCGGCGCTCGATCTCATAGGCGCTGAAAATGTTGTGACAAGCACCTGACAGCCAAGATGCTTTATCAGAGAGCAGGCAAAAAAAAAGCCCCGGACAATGCCGGGGCCGAAAAGGCAGCCGAATGAATCAGCTGGCCAATCGTTTGTCGAACACGTGACAAGCCTTGCCCTCGGAACGCTTGAGCGTACCGCACGGCTGCAAGTGCACCTGGGTGCTGATGCCAATGTAGGTCTTGATCTGTTTGCTCAGCTCGCCGACCACCAGCTTGCGCTGGCCTTCATCGAGGTGCTGGCACTCCGCACGCAATTCCACATGCACCTCGACACTGTCCAGGTTGCCATTGCGATACAGATGAATCTCATAAAGCTCTGAAAGCTGTTTTATTTTCAACACCTGTTCCTCGATCTGGGTCGGGAACACGTTGACCCCGCGAATGATCAGCATGTCGTCGCTGCGGCCGGTAATCTTGCCAATCCGCCGCATTGGCCTGGCAGTGCCGGGCAGCAGGCGGGTGAGGTCTCGGGTGCGGTAGCGCACCATCGGCAGGGCTTCCTTGCTCAGCGAGGTGAACACCAGCTCGCCCAGCTGGCCGTCTGGCAACACCGCGCCGGTGACCGGGTCGATGATCTCGGGGTAGAAGTGGTCTTCCCAGATGGTCGGGCCATCCTTGGTCTCGATGCACTCCATCGCCACCCCGGGGCCCATGATTTCCGACAGGCCATAGATGTCGAGGGCATCGATGCCCAGGCGTTGCTCGATCGAACGGCGCAGCTCGTCGGTCCACGGCTCGGCGCCGAAAATGCCCAGGCGCAGCTTGAGGTCCTGCGGATCGATGCCTTGGCGCTCGATCTCGTCGGCCAGGTTGAGCATGTAGGACGGGGTGACCATGATGATGTCGGGCTGGAAGTCACGAATCAGCTGTACCTGCTTCTCGGTCTGGCCACCCGACATGGGGATCACCGTACAGCCCAGGCGCTCGGCACCGTAATGCGCGCCAAGCCCGCCGGTGAACAGGCCGTAGCCGTAGGAAACATGCACCTTGTCGCCCTTGCGCCCGCCAGCGGCACGGATCGAGCGGGCGACTACATTGGCCCAGGTGTCGATGTCGTTCTGGGTATAGCCGACCACAGTCGGCTTGCCAGTGGTGCCGCTGGACGCGTGCAGGCGCACCACCTCTTCCTGGGGGACGGCAAACATGCCGTAGGGGTAGTTGTCACGCAGGTCGTTCTTGCCGGTGAAGGGGAACTTGGCCAGGTCTTCCAGGCACTTGAGGTCATCGGGGTGAGCGCCGCACTCGGTGAAGCGCTGGCGGTACAGCGGCACATTGTCGTAGGCGTGCTTCAGGCTCCAGCGCAGGCGCTCCAGCTGGTGCTGGCGCAGGGCGTCAACGCTGGCGGTTTCCATCGGGTCCAACAGGGCACGATCGGCTTTATGGTACATGTTCATGGCTTCACTCGAATTGTTCTTGTACGCCGCGTGGCACCGGTTGCCGGCCACGCGGTGAGTGTCATGAGCGCAGCATATACGGCTGCGTTCGGTTCGGTAACAGGCCGATGGCCCGAACCGCTCAGAGGCGTTCGATAACCATGGCAATGCCTTGGCCAACGCCGATGCACATGGTGCACAGGGCGTAGCGTCCGGCGGTTTCTTCCAGTTCGTGCAGGGCGGTGGTGACCAGGCGCGCACCGCTCATGCCCAGTGGATGGCCAAGGGCGATGGCACCGCCATTGCGGTTGACCCGCGGGTCGTCGTCGGCCAGGCCAAGTTCGCGCAACACTGCCAGGCCTTGGGCGGCGAACGCCTCGTTGAGCTCGATGACGTCCATGTCGGCCAGCGACAAGCCGGCCAGCTCCAGCACCTTGCGGGTTGCCGGCACCGGGCCGATGCCCATCAGCCGTGGTTCGACCCCGGCCACGGCCATGGCGACGATACGGCCGCGCGCCTTCAGGCCGTGGCGGCGGGCGGCAGAGGTGCTGGCCAGCAGCAAGGCGCAGGCACCGTCATTGACACCTGAAGCATTGCCGGCTGTAACGCTGCCGCCTTCACGGAACGGGGTACCGAGCTTGGCCAGTTGCTCCAGTGTGGTGTCGCCGCGCGGGTGCTCGTCGTGCTCGACCACTTTGGCCGGGCCTTTGCGCTGCGGGATCTCGACCGGCACGATTTCCTGTGCCAGGCGGCCGCGAGCCTGGGCTGCTGCCGCCTTGTGCTGGCTGCGCAGGGCAAAGGCGTCCTGGTCGGCACGGGAGATGCCGAACTGTTCGGCCACGTTCTCGGCAGTTTCGGGCATCGAATCGGTGCCGTAGGCAGCCTTCATCAGCGGGTTGACGAAACGCCAGCCGATGGTGGTGTCGAACAGCTCGGCCGCACGACCGAATGCCTGCTCCGACTTGCCCATGACGAATGGCGCGCGAGACATCGACTCCACGCCGCCGGCCAACATCAGCCCGGCTTCGCCGCAGCGCAGGGCGCGGGCGGCATTGCCGATGGCATCCAGGCCCGACCCGCACAAGCGGTTGATAGTGGTGCCCGGTACTTCGAGGGGCAGCCCGGCCAGCAGGCTGGCCATGTGCGCCACGTTGCGGTTGTCTTCACCGGCCTGGTTGGCGCAACCGAGGATAACGTCGTCCACGGCTTTCCAGTCCAGCTCGGGGTGGCGCTGGATCAGCGCCTTGAGCGGAACCGCCGCGAGGTCATCGGCGCGTACGCCGCTCAAGGCCCCGGCATAGCGGCCGATGGGCGTGCGCACGGCGTCGATGATCAAGGCATCGGCGAGGGTGTGTTCAGTCATCTTGCGTCTCCTGCGCCAGCACGGTGCCGCGCACTTTGTAGGATTTGCCATGGAACATCGCCACCAGCTCACCGCGCTGGTTCTCGATGCGCACGTCATACAGGCCGGTACGGCCTTTGCGGCTGACTTCGCTGGCGCGGGCGGTAAGCACGTCGTCGCGCAATGCCGGCGCCAGGTAGTCGATGCTGCAGCCCAGCGCCACAGTTGCCTGGTCGTAGCTGTTGCAGGCGAAGGCAAACGCCGAATCGGCCAGGGCGAACAGGAAGCCGCCATGGCAGGTGCCATGGCCCTGGATCATGTCGGCACGCACCGGCATGCGCAGGCAGGCCTGGCCCGGGCCGGCATCCAGCAGGCTGATGCCCAGGCCCTGGGTGGCCTGGTCGCGGGCGTACATGGCGTCGGCACAGGCTTGTGCCAGTTCCACTTCAGTCATGCAGGGTGCCTCCTTTGGCTTCGCAGCGGCGCAACAGCAGGGATGGGCGGTAACGGCTCTCGCCATAGCTGCGTTGCAGGTTGTCGAGCACGCGCAGGGTGTGGCGGATGCCAATGTTCGCGGCCCAGGCAAGCGGGCCGCAGGGGTAGTTGACGCCGGCGCGCATGGCCAGGTCGATGTCGGCTGCGCTGCCGACGCCTTGCAGCACGGCATCGGCGGCCTCGTTGGCGAGCATTGCCACGGTGCGCAGTACCACCAGCCCGGGCAGGTCGGCGACGGCGGTCACTTTCAGGCCGGCGCGTTGCAGCAGGGCCACGGCCTGGTCGCGGGCGCTGTCGGTGGTATCGGCGGACCAGCTGATGGCAATCCGCGTGGCGCTGCTGTAGTCCAGCGCGAGGTCAAGCAGCACCAGGTTGCGCAGGCCGTCTTCACGGGCACGCTCGCTGGCCAGGCGGCCATCGGACAGCGCCAGGGTGGCGTCACCGACCTGAATCAGGCCGCTGCCGGCACGCTGGGTTACGGCAATGCCGTTCTGACGCAGGCGCTCGACCAGCGGCCGCAGCACGCCCAGGTCGCCTTCGACGACGCAGGCTTGCGCGCTGGCGGGGCTGTGCAGCTCGGCAGGTTGCGGGCGCTCGGCGCCTTCGGCGTAGCTATAGAAGCCTTGCCCGGTCTTGCGGCCGAGGCGACCGGCGTCTACCAGCTCTTTTTGCACCAGCGAAGGCTGGAAGCGGAAGTCGCCATAGAAAGCATCGAATACCGAGCAAGTAACGGCGTAATTGACATCGTGGCCGATCAGGTCGGTGAGTTCGAACGCGCCCATGCGGAAGCCGCCGGCGTCACGCAGCAGTGCATCGAGGCTGGCGCAGTCGGCTGCACCTTCCTGCAACAAGCGCAGGCTTTCGGCATAGAACGGCCGCGCCACACGGTTGACGATGAAACCCGGCGTAGAGCGCGTATGTACCGGTTTTTTGCCCCAGGCATGGGCAGTATCGTAGATGCATGCGGCCACAGCCGGGTCGGTCGCCAAGCCCGATACCACTTCGACCAGGGCCATCAGTGGCGCCGGGTTGAAGAAGTGCATGCCCACCACTTGCTGCGGGCGCTTCAGCCCGGCGGCCAGGCTGGTGATGGACAGCGACGAGGTGTTGCTGGCGAGAATGCAGTCGTCGGCGCACAACGCTTCAAGCTGGCTGAACAGTGCCTGTTTAACTGCCAGGTTCTCGACAATGGCTTCGATCACCAGGCGGGCATCGGTCAACGCGTCGAGGATGTCCACCGGGCACAGGCGGGCGCTGATCGCTGCGTGCTCAGCGGCCTGTAACTTGCCTTTTTCCACCAGGCGGGCCAGTTGCCGATCAATGCCGGCGACCGCTTGGGCGGCAGCCCCCGGGCGGTTGTCATAGAGCTTTACCGGGTGGCCGGCCTGGGCCGCGACCTGGGCGATGCCGGCACCCATGGCGCCGGCACCGATAACCGCCACCTGCACATTGTTTGCGAGTGGACCCATGTTCAGCGCCCCTTGAATGCTGGCGTGCGCTTGTTCATGAAGGCACTTGCGCCTTCACGGTAGTCTTCGCTGCGCCCGGCCAGGCGCTGCAGGTCGCGCTCCAGCTCAAGCTGCTCATCAAAACCGTTGTCGAAGCTGGCATTGAGGCTGCGCTTGATCAGGGCCAGGCCGTAAGTAGGCTGGGTGGCAAGCTGGCGGGCGAGGGCGAGGGCTTCGTCACGCAGGGCCGCATCGTCCACCACGCGGTGGATCAGCCCCCATTGCTGGGCCTGTTCCGCGCCAAGGCGCTCACCCAGCATGGCCAGGGCCTTGGCCCGCGCCATGCCGACCAGGCGCGGCAGCAGCCAGGTGCCACCGGAGTCCGGCACCAGGCCGATCTTGCAGAAGGCCTGGATAAAGCTGGCCGAGCGCGCAGCCAGCACCAGGTCGCAGGCCAGCGGGATATTGGCGCCGGCGCCGGCCGCCACGCCGTTGACCGCACAAATCACCGGCAACGGCAGGTCGCGCAGGGTGCGCACCAGCGGGTTGTAGAACTTGTCGATCGACTCGCCCAGGTCCGGCATCTCGGCACCTGGCGCGACGTTGCGGTCGGACAGGTCCTGGCCGGCGCAGAAGCCACGGCCTTCGCCGGTCAGCAGCAACACCCGCGCTTCGCTGCTCTGGCGCACTTGCTTGAGCGCTTCGCGCACTTCCAGGTGCATGGCGGTGTTGAAGCTGTTCAACTGCTCGGGGCGGTTCAACGAGAGGAGGGCGACGCCGTCCTCGATGGAAAACAGGATGTGCTGGAAAGTCATGACAGACTCGCTCCGTCAGTCGAGGGAATGATGATCAGCGGCCTTGGAAGCGGGCCTGGCGCTTTTCCTGAAAGGCCCGAATGCCTTCGTCGCGGTCGGCAGTGCCGGCCAGCAACGTGAATGCGTGGCGCTCGAAGCGCAGGCCGCTGGCCAGGTCGGTATCACCAGCCTTGAGCAGTGCTTCCTTGGCCAGGCGCACCGCCAAAGGGGCCTTGGCGGCGATGCTGCGAGCGACCTGCAGGGCCCGCTCCACAGTGAATTCGGGCTGGGTGATTTCACTGACCAGGCCGGCTTGCTGTGCGTGGCGGGCGCTGATGGCTTCGCCGGTCAGCACCATCTGCATGGCCAGCGGCTTGCCCACGGCACGCAGCAGGCGCTGGGTACCACCGGCACCGGGGATGATGCCGAGATTGATTTCCGGCTGGCCGAAACGGGCATCGCTGCCGGCGATGACGATGTCGGCGCACATCACCAGTTCGCAACCGCCGCCCAGGGCGTAGCCGTTGACTGCGGCAACCAGCGGCTTGGCGAAGGCGGCGATGCTTTGCCAGTGGGCCACGCGCGGGTCATTGAGGATGCCGACCAGATTACGCTCTGCCATTTCGCGGATGTCGGCGCCTGCGGCGAATGCCTTGCGGCTGCCAGTGATAACCACGGCGCCGGTGTGCTCGTCTTCTGCGGCCGCGCCCAACGCAGCGGCCAGTTCTGCCAGTAACTCAGTGCACAGGGCGTTCAGTGCCTCGGGCCGTTGCAGGGTAATGAGCTGGACGCCGTTTTCCGGCGCCTGCACATCGAGATATCGCGGCATGTCGGGTTCCTCTGGCTGCAGGCACGGCTCATCGTGGGGCCGGCATTTCTTGGAATTGTTTGCAGGGGTGTGAGCGGGTCACGACCAGGTGAGGCCAGTATATGCATTATGCGATACACGAATGCAACATCAAAAAATGCATCATGTATCTCTTTATTGGTTTGTGGCGGAACAAACGGCTGAGCTTTTCTAGCTGATGAAATGATTAATCACAGATTTATCACGGAAAATAGCCTATTAATGCCCATTAAATATACGTACGGTCAAAGTGATACACGATTTAGACGATTGACGGCCAAATGCCTTGTGATACAAGATCGAATGGCAATTCAAATCATTTCAGGAGCTTCGCCATGCCTTGCTATCGACTGGACGGCCTGACGCCCGTGGTTCATCCCACCGCCTACGTGCACCCAAGCGCAGTGCTGATCGGCGATGTGATCATCGGCCCTCGTTGCTACATCGGCCCACTGGCGTCGCTGAGGGGGGATTTCGGCCGCATCGTGCTGGAGGAGGGTGCCAACCTGCAGGACACCTGCGTCATGCATGGCTTTCCGGGGGGCGACACAGTCGTGGAGCGCAACGGGCATGTCGGCCATGGCGCTGTGCTGCACGGCTGCCGAGTGGGCGAGGACGCCTTGATTGGCATGAACGCCGTGGTAATGGACGGCGCGCATGTCGCGCCACGCTGCATCGTCGCGGCTACCGCGTTCGTTAAGGCAGGCTTCGAATGTGCGGCGCAAAGCCTGGTAATGGGCTCGCCCGCCCAGGTCAAACGGCCGCTGAGCGAACAGGAGCTGGCCTGGAAGCAGCGCGGCACGGCGGAGTATCAGCACCTGGCACAGCGTTGCATGAGCAGCATGGTCGAGTGCCCGCCACTGGCCGAAGCCGAACCGGGTCGCCCACGCATGGAAGACACCGGGGTCAGGCCCAAAGGCCAGGCACCGGCATGAACCAGGCAGCGTCACGCAATGGCCAGGCGGCCCGCCGCGCAGGTATAGTCGCTGCTTTATCTGCGCACAGTTCGCCCATGAGCAATCTTGCCCCACTGAACACTCTGATCACTCGCTTTCAGGAACAGACGCCGATCCGCGCCAGTTCGCTGATCATCACCTTGTACGGCGATGCCATCGAGCCCCACGGCGGGACTGTCTGGCTGGGTAGCCTGATCAACCTGCTGGAGCCGATCGGCATCAATGAACGGCTGATCCGCACGTCGATCTTCCGCCTGACCAAGGAAGGCTGGCTTACTGCTGAAAAGGTTGGCCGGCGCAGTTACTACAGCCTGACCGGCACTGGCCGCCGGCGTTTCGAAAAAGCCTTCAAGCGGGTCTATAGCCCAAGCCAGCCGGCCTGGGACGGGGCCTGGACGCTGGTGTTGCTATCACAACTTGAAGGTGGCAAGCGCAAGGCGTTGCGTGAAGAGCTGGAGTGGCAAGGGTTTGGTGTCATGGCACCGAACCTGCTGGGTTGCCCACGGGCAGACCGTGCCGACCTGGCTGCCACTTTGCGCGACCTTGAGGCCAGCGACGACAGCATCGTCTTCGAAACCCACACCCAGGAAGTACTCGCCTCCAAGGCCATGCGCGCCCAGGTGCGGGAAAGCTGGCGTATCGACGAGTTGGGGCAGCAGTACAGCGAGTTCATCCAGCTGTTCCGCCCACTGTGGCAGGGCCTGAAAGAGCAGCAACAGCTCGAAGCGCAAGATTGCTTCCTGGCACGCACGCTGCTGATTCACGAGTACCGCCGCCTGCTGCTGCGCGACCCGCAATTGCCCGACGAGTTGCTGCCAGGGGATTGGGAGGGAAGGGCCGCACGCCAGTTGTGCCGTAACCTCTATCGCCTGGTGTTTGCCAAGGCGGAGGAATGGCTGAACGCTGCACTGGAGACGGCAGACGGGCCTTTGCCCGATGTGAACGAGAGTTTCTACAAGCGGTTTGGCGGGCTAGCTTGACCGAACCTGGTAATCGGCCCATGGCGCCCTACTAATGTGAGTGAATGGTCAGGGCACCAGGCACCTTGGTTCGTTCAAGCCCGCCGTGCTCCAACCATCGTAGCGTCTGCTCATAGGCACGCTGCAGCAGTGACTCGGTCTGATCAAAGTTGAACACCGAGACATCTACAGGGCACAAGGGCGGGACGATGTGCAGGCTGGTGAGCGCGCGGAAGTGTTCGATGTCGCTCACAAGCTGGCGCATGCTCATCAGGTTGACGGTGTGCAGGGCCAGGGCAACCAAGCCCTTTGGCGGCTGTGTCAAGGCGCAACTGAGCCCGGTAGGAATGACCACAACGTTGTTGGCGCCCAACGCTACGGCAGTCGAAATGGGCGTGTTGCTTGAAACGCCGCCATCCACCAGGAACTGGCCGCCGATCTGCACACAAGGGAACACCAGCGGGATCGCGGCGCTGGCGAGTAATGCTTGCTCAAGCTCACCCTCAGACAAGACTTTCTCTGCACCACTGAGCAAGTCGGTGGTGACGATGTGCAGGGGCAGCTGCGCATCCTCGATGCGATGAATAGGTAGGGCCTGGCCAAGCAGCCGGCGCAGGGCCGCCGGTTGCAGCAAAAAACCGCGGCGTTTGATCAGGCCTCTACAGGTGTCGAGCCAGGACAAAGGGAAGATATCGGTTCTATTCAGCCCCAGCCAGAAACTGGCAAGGGTCTCGACGCCTTGGGCATTGGGCCTTGCGGCAAAGTAGGCGCCATTGATTGCGCCCACCGAAGCGCCAATCACCATGTCGAATTTGACATTGGCCTCGACCAAAGCCCTCAGCATGCCCACCTGCACCGCACCCAGGCTACCGCCACCGGCGAAGACGATTGCAGTTTGCGAAGGCATGGCGGCAGGCTCTATGCAGACATGTGTCGAATGAGTGTAGATGCCAGGGGAGGGGTCGGCTGCAGTAACGCCGTTTCGTTGATTTCCTGAGCTAGAGTAAACGGTGAGCACCAACGCGTTTTCGTAGCGATGATTTCTGTTATCGCAGGCGGGAGAAATAAACATGGTGGCGTCTTCACAACCTCCACTCCCTGCACTGAACGAGCAACTGCCAACAGACTTCGCCTTTGATATTTTTATCTCCTATCGCCGCTCCGATGGCACCCAGGCTGCACGTCGCCTGCGACAAAAGCTTCAGCGCTATGACATTCACAGCCGGCTCAAGCATCTACGGCGAGAAAAGCTCAAAGTATTCCTCGACACGGTGTACGAGCGCGGCGCTGACGACTTTTACGAGCGCAATATCCGGCCAGCACTCTTGTCCTCGCGGCGATTGATCGTGCTGGCCACCCCGGACGCCATTTACCGACCGGGCGCTGATGACTGGATCCAGCGTGAAATTCAGGACTTTCGTGCCCATCGTGGCCAAGAGAACATCCTGGTCGTGCGCGCAGCAGGCGAGCTTTTCGAGAAGCTACCGGGCGACCTTGACGTCACCGCGCCCAATATCCAGATCATCGACCTTAGGCGCTTGGGTTTCTTTTCGATGATGTCGCCCCTGCATACTTCGCGCCTGGCGGATGAGTGGATAAAACTGGTTGCGCCCCTGTTCGATGTGCCAGCCACCGACATGCCCAGGCTCAGGCGCGAGCAGGAGTTGGCTCAACAGCGCGTATTGGCGATTGTATTGGGGGGAAGTGCCGGTGCGATCGCGTTCGCCGTGGCGCTGTCCTGGTATGCCTTGAGCCAGCAGCGAGCCTCGCAGCATACCCTCGACACCAGCCTGTTCACCGCCAGCCGGATCATCGAAGGCGCGAGCGCATTGAGCGTTAGCCCGACTCATGAGGGGCAGAGGCGGTCCATGCTGATGATGGCTTGCGACCTGTTCGACAACATGGCGGATGAAGCCGCACGGGAGAAGTTCGAGCTCGCAAGCCTCAACTGCGACGTTGACCGCATCAGCACCCTGATAGAGCTGCCTGACTTGGAACGTGCAAAGACGTACCTGAAGGAAACGCAGGCCCAGGTGCGAGCACGCTACGCCGAGAAATCCACCGCTGACTGGGCCGAAGCCGTCTCATCGCTGAGCAACCTGCAACTCAGGATCAACCTGCTGTCAGCACAGGACGATGCCGCGCAACTGCACGTTGTACGCGACAACGCGCGCGAGCAGGGCGAGCTTTTCAAGGCGCATCTCACGCTAGCACTGGCCAACGATTATGCCGATCGTGTCGGTTGGCTGACCAACGCGTTGGAAAAGGCAGGCAACTACGGGGATTCGGCGCAGGTGGCCGAGGTAGCCGCCGGGTTGTTCGCAGCGATGGCGAAAAAACAACCGGGCATGAAAAGCGAAACCGAGGAGGGTGCGCATCGCCGGCAGCTCACCGGTTTTGAGCAGGCAGCTGTGTTTCAACGCCGCCGGGGCTGGCTGCTTACCGAGAAACTCGGGGACAATGCAGGTTCGCTTGCCGCGACGGCGTCAGCCTTGGCACTGGTGAATGAAGGGCTTGGCCTGACGACGAAGGGCGACGAATACTACATCGCCTTGCGCATGGAGGAAGTTCTGGCCCAGGAGGTACGCGCAACCGCGTTGATCGCTACCGGTCGCCAGCCGGAAGGCGTGGTGGTAGACAAGCGTGGCTTGGCCGTTACCGACGAACTGCTTGCCCTTGATCTCAGCGAAGCGCAGCGGGAGGCGTTAACGCGGGAAAAAGCCTTCTTCACCCAGCGTATTACAAGCACCGAAACTGCGATTGCGCTGAAGGCCAACTAGATGCGCAACCTGTTGACAGCGATTGCCACCGCGGCGCTGGTCTTCGCCGTAATGACCGCAGCAGGCCTTGCAGTTGCAAACTTTCTGATGCCCGCCCCGGCGAACATCTACCGCATGTCGGTGTACGACATTACGCTGCCCAGGGGGTGGGGGTGCGAGATGGAAAGCTCCGAGTTGGTCTGCACACCACCTGGGCCGCAACCCTATCACGCCATGTTGATTGCGACGATGAAGTATCGAAACCCGCAAACGGACACGTTCGCCGCCTATGAAACCCACTTGAAAATGCCCACTTCACCCAGCAACGAGCCCACATCGATCGTAGAGCAGGTCAAACGCTCCGTGATCAATGGCCGCACCTGGGTCGAAGGGACTCACCTCAACAGCGAGGTGATCGGCTATCGCACGCACTACATGACTACGCTCACAGCGCAAGTGGCTATCCTGATTACCTTCTCGTATTACGCGAAAGACCTGGAAGCCTATCAGCCAGTGCTGGAAGAGGTGGTACGGAGCGTCAACATCTACCAGCGTAGCGACGAGGCTGACGGGTTGCCGAATTGACTGCGTGTTTGCGCATGCACACTTGACGAATAAGTATAAAGGTAGCGCTGCGTTCAACTACTGTATGTATTAGTTATGATCAGGCCGTACGCCAAGGAAGTTAACGTGATCATTCCACAAAGTTTTGGAGTTCGCCTACGATTGGCGCCTGCCGATGGCGCGGGAGGCAACCAATGTCGGAGCTTAAGCGTTATGCAGCCTTTATCAGTTACTCAAGCAAGGACGCCGCTTTCGCCAAGCGCTTGCATCGGAGCCTGGAGAGCTATCGGATTCCTCCTCAGCTTGGCTCGTTTGCGCTGAGCAGTGACTCACGTGGCAAGAACCGACTCTATCCCTGTTTCCTCGATCGGGTAGAGCTGCCTAGCGGCGACCTTAATGAAAGCATCAAGAATGCGCTTGGCGAATCAGGGGCGCTAATCGTTATCTGTTCGCCAAACGCAGCGAAAAGTGACTGGGTCAACAAGGAGATCCTTTTCTACCAGAGTTTGGGACGTGGCGACCGAATTTTCGCCGTTATCGCGGGCGGCGAACCAGGCGTTGCGCAGACAGGTAACGACGCAGCGGAGTGTTTTCCAGTGGCGCTGCGCACCGATGCGCGGGTCCGGGCTGGCGAAGCGGCGCCGCTTGAGCTACTGGCAGGCGATGCGAGGCGAGGTTTCGACGGTTTCCGCAACGCATGGCTCAAGGTACTTGCAGGGATACTCAGGGTTAATCTCGGCTCGCTCATCAATCGAGACGCAGTCCAGAAGCGTCGCAGGTTAATCAGAATTGCAACGCTTGCAGGTGCGACCGCGACTTTGATCGGCATCTTGACAACTGCCTGGATCCTGCAATCCAACCGCGCGGACGAGGAAAACCGCACCCGACTGGTTGTGAATATGCGCGCCGCCTTCGAGAATGGGGACGAAACCCGTGGTGCAACCATTCTCACGCATCTTTACGCAGATATGACGCCGGAAGAACAGGCGAAGAACTCCGCTGTCCTGGGCGCCTGGCTTCCGCGCTGGCCCGATAGAGCGGCGGTTATTGCCAACCTCGAAAATGGCACTGTATTTCGCGCGGGCGAACGGATGTTCCTGAAAGAGCTTGGCAAAGTGCGGGCTCTGCCGTTTGATATTCAGACTGCGGTGGCGGTCGGTAATGACGGTGTCATCTTCGCGATCGACCGTGAAGGAAAATTCTGGCGTGCCAAACCCGGAGGGCGACCGGAGGAAATCAGGCTCGCTGCCGCGCTCGATCTCAATATCGTCTGGCAAGCTGGCCGTGTGGACGGGAGCCGTGTCAGCTTTGTCGGTGCCGCGCCATCGATCGATGACTATGACGACGAAGACGACACTCGCGCCGCACCGCTGCAGCAGTGCGCGACCATTGATCCTGCAACAGGTGTGGTTGAGATGACGGAGGTGGTGTTCACCCACACTCCGCAGGACGATGGCACACCCTGCGGAGTGCGCACGCAGTCGCTCGACACAATCTATGCCGACATCGACGCCCAACCGCCCGTGGAACAGCCTGAGCGACTTGAGTCGGCGAATGCGCCGGACGAAGCCGTTGGCGACCTCGCCGCGCTCTGTGCTTCGGACGAACCGTATCAATTATGCGGCACGGGTGACTGGTTCCATTTCACACCGCAGGGTTCTGGCGCGCCCGTCCTGATCCGCCTCCATACAGCCGGCGACGCAGGCGTTGCGCAGGAAGATGTCTGTATCCTTATTCCAACCGACACCCAGCCTGTCTGCGTTTCACCGGGTGTCAGGAGTAGTGGAGCTCGCGTCTTCGACCGTTTCGTCTATCTTCGGGACTGGGCTTATGAAGTGACGCAGCCGATGTTCCGCCTTGTCGACCGGCGCGACGCCACCCTGCACGATTTCACTATGCAAAGTTTACGCGACAAATATGGCGGCTCGCCCGGGTATGTAGCCATATCGAAGTCCGGACAGAGACTTGCCATGGTGGTTAACGCTGAGATTCTCGTTTTCAATCTTGAGAATGGGATCATTCCGAAGCTTACTTCCAGGTTCTCCGGGGCGGGTCTCAGGGGGCCGGCAACTTTCGGCGCGCTGGCATTCGTGAATGAGTCCGCAGTCGTGGTCAGCCGCAGCTCCGGACTTACATTGGCCTATGATCTGGCCACAAACTCAGAACTCTGGCGCTTCCGTCTGCTCAGTTCGCACGAGACTTTCGAGGGCGCGAACGTGAATGCGATCGTCTCTAAGGACGGCGCGCGGATCCTGGTGTCAGGCGACACCTATGCCTCTGTGCTCGACGCATCGACAGGTTTGCCGGTGCAGGAGACGTTCATGTTTGATTTCGCGCCGGTGCCAAGGTATGACGAGGTGAACCAAGCCGAGGCGGCCTTCTTTGATGCACGCAACAAGTCGGAGAAAGAAAGAGCGCGTTTGCGTTGGCGCCAGGTGCTGCGTGAAGTTTCGTCACCGACAGTCCTTGCCGAGGACGACGGCGCGTTTGTCGTGAAACGAGGGTCCTCCGATGTCTGGCGCCTCAAGCCTCCAGCACCGCATCCGCAAGACGCCGCAATGTTTGCGGCAGCGCGCTGCCGGACGGGGTGGGAAGTCCGGGGCGGCAATGTTGTCTCCTTTGATCTGCTCGAAGGGTTAAAGTCCGACGGGCCGGCTGTCAGCACGGCTGAAATTTCGGCCCGCTGCGCAGGAGCTCGCTGATATCGCCGTGACGCGCTACCAGCGCAAAGCTCAGCGCTGACGCGCCGGCAGCGATGATTACAAGCAATAGAATTCGCTGACCTCTGCCACCACCTCGCGCTTGGCATTGTACAAGCGTGCCTCCGGTGTCAGGGCCATCGAGCGAGCCTCCAGCAAGTAACGCTCGCCCGCTTTGAAATACGCGTATGGAATGGTCAGGTAGCACTCGCGAACAGTGGTGCCGCCCATCAAACTCGTGCCGCCACCACCGCCCACTTCATAGTCGAAGCGCACGAGCAGCACATGGCTACCTGGGCTGACCTGGAAAAAGCGCCCGTCGCGCAAACGCTCTTTATCCAGGCGTTCGGCCATCAATAGCCTGTCATTGGGGAATGGCACCGAGAGATCGACCCAGGCCATTTGTGAGTTGGCGGTTGGCAGGGGCGCCTGACAACCAGCAACTGCCGTGATTACGAGCAACAGCATCGACCTGAGCATGATCTGTGTCCCGCGTGAGAGTAGCTTCAGGATACCGCCAACTCGCGCCGTTGGCGTGCGATTCATGGGGCGAGGGCAGGGGCGTCAAGCCGAGGTGTGGACGACAGCGTGTCAGGTAGCTCTGCACACAACGCTTATTGATATCCGGGCCTGGAAATCTTCGGATATGTGAAGGGCATAACGGCGAACTTCTCGCCAATGTTCGCGAGCTGCTCAGTAATAACTACACTAAATAGTCATTTAGTATAGTTAGTGCACAATCGCACTTAGGCGTGACTGGAGTAGGGGTAGTTTAAATCCTAAGAATTTAGGCGGAGCAGATAACCCCCGTAAACAATCCCTGATCGCAATACAGCGCATACGTTGTGCCACAAGGCATGGAGGCTAATCTTCCGAGCTACATTAACATGCCTTGCAGCGCCGTACCAAATTACTGGCTGCATAACTAGTTTATAAGCCCCAGAAATAGGCCTTGAAACCTAGGCTCTGTGTGAAAAGTCTTGCAACTAAGGTCAGACAAGGCGAAAACAACCGAGCAACGGCCAAGGTCGCGGCTGACTTTACGGGTTGTAAATGAGCATTCAAACGCTGTTTTCAACGCAGCATCACCGAGTTTCAAGGCTTTTCAGACAGAGCCTGGCGTTCACTCTGGAGCGCACCCCAGTTGAAAGTGGCTAACCTGAAGTTGGCTGGCGAGCTTGATCGGCAGCAGACCTCATGCGCATCGCGCTAGAATATTTTCCCCGGCACGCATCAAATCAGTGCCACATTGCTCGCAGCCCTCAGCGCCCACAGGGACAACTTGCTACGATCTGTTTACCGTGCGCGTACCAGAAGCTGCAGGACGCTGTTCACGTTTAGTGACCTCACGGATGTTCTGGCCAGCACTTGAAGCGTTGAACGCGTGCAGGTTAAGCCGCCACGTCAAGCAAACGATGTTGAGATGTACCGTATGGCTACCGTAGACCAGCACAGCGGTGGCGGCAAGAAAATCATGAGCCACGCGGCAGATTCCCGCTGGCCAAGATTTCGCTCCGGGAAGGACCTACAAATTACTTCTGATGACTGCCGTAGTCAGCCAACGACAAATCGAGGCTAAAAATCCAGACCACAGGCCATAGCCTGGTCGAAATGTGCCTCACTCACGGATTGGTGACCATATATAGACTCACGCATAATGCATATTATGTTAAATTACTGATTATGCCGCAGGCGCTCAGGTCTCTGTCAGGATCCCGTTGTAAGCGTTGAAAATTAATTGGCCCACCCACCAGACCTACCTATCCCCTGGCTTTCATGGCTTATGGAGCATCTGCCAAAGAATTGGTTCGCTCTAAAAACTATTGCAAGCGCTTCACCCTTGAGTCAGATGTCGTGGCAATACGAGGCCTTTGCCAGATCAGGAGCGCTTGAGCTGGGCTGCTCTAGCTGGCATTGAGGTGCCACAAAGATACCTGAGAGCTTTGCAGGATGAGACAGTCTGCTTGGTGCTCCAAAGCATCATCCCGAAAATTTAATGCGGAACTGAGCGCATTTACGGGCTGCGCATCTAGCATGTTGGTGCCGTGCTGTTACTCAAGATCTGATCGATGACAGACAGCTAAAGAGCAATGGCTTCGCCGCTATCTCAAAGGAATTAGGGAGCTTGCGACTTCATTAGGGCCGAAAGGCGGCTCATCCGGCTTGGAATAGCGTAGAAGGCTCGTTCGGAAGTCCAAATAGCCGTCCACCCTGCCCCGCGTTCGAACAATCTTCAAGATCGTTGCCTTTAGTGCCTTACAGGCCAACTGGCCTGATGACCGCGCTTGCCTAGAAGGTGTTTGCCAGCACTACCTGACGGGGCCGAGGCTCGATTCGGCGTTTGCCTGCATGGTGAAACAAGACGCAGATGTCCTTATCTGGAGTCCGCCTGAGATCCATTGACCAGTCCTGCTCCATGATCCTTTTCAGCTCAGCCGTCCAATCTGCCACGAAATCTGCCTTCAACTGCATTAATCCTGCTCCTTGGTGAGTTGACCTTGAAAATCCAAGCTGCAATCTCGCAGCGTTTCGCTTACCGTCTTTATGCTGGTTGAGGGTGTGATGAAGGCCCTCAAGCTCTGCTTCCTTGAGTTTCAGCTGATCATTAGCCCTGCTTCACGCTGGTGGGCCGCTATCGCCTCCATGCGTGCGTCATTTAGCTCCTGTGTACTTGTTTTGCCACGTGGCCGCAAGGTCGGGCTGGGACATCAAAACGCTGATGGAGTAGGTGGCCCGGCGCGACATGAAATCCGCGCTTCGCTATGTAGAGCCGGCTCAGCAGTTTGGTGGGAACATTTGTACTCCTTTTGCGCCCCCCCTCTCGCAAGCACCAATTTGCTCAACGGCTTCTGGCCGGCTCACGGAATGGTTTGGTTAGCAGCACACTTCTGGAGATACCACGTGGGCAACGGATGACGGTGCATCCTGGCAGAGATAGCGACCAGCACTTCCCACGCCGTGTTGTGCCACTCGAATTCCGTCTGCTCCGCGCCGTGTTCTGGCAGGTGCAATGAAGCGCTGACCTCCTCCTCCGGTGTTTTGCGAAAGTCTGAGATCGCCCGAGAAACGCCTACCGAATACAAGGTCGTCCTCGAGCCCGTGAGTGTTTGTGATCCGATGCGCGGGTACCAGCGCTCCATGGTTACCCCCTTCAGCTGGGGAACAATGCGGCTCGATAGCTTCTGAAGCGCATCTTGGTCGCCCTGCATGGCTGCCACTGAACCCAAAAGCGGTATCCAAGTTGTGGTTTTGAAGAAAGCAGTTTGGTGGGCTCATCAGAAAGCTTGATAGACATGGCGTTGCCGAGTAGCGCACATGGTGACCAGAATACGTGCTGGTTACTCATTGTCCATCACGGTGCTGCTCTGTAGGCTATGCCCTCATGAACAAGACATCCTCTCCCAGAATTACCGCACGCGGTCCGGTGGATCATGAAGTCCGAGATCAGATCATCGCAGCGGCGACCGAGCACTTCCGCCTCTATGGCTATGAGAAGACCACGGTTTCGGACTTAGCCAAAGCTATAGGCTTTTCCAAGGCGTACATATACAAATTTTTCGAGTCCAAGCAAGCTATCGGCGAGATGATTTGCTCTAACTGCCTGAAGCAGATTCACTCGGAAGTGAGTGCCGCCATTGCTGAAGCAGATAGCCCCCCGGAGAAGCTGCGCCGAATGCTCAAGGTGATGATCGAGGCCTGCCTACGGCTGCTCTTCCAGGATCGCAAGCTTTACGATATCGCCGCGTCCGCCGCCTCTGAGCGCTGGCCGGTAACGCTCATCCATGAGGGTTTCATCGAGCAGAGCATCCGTGAAATCCTGGTTCTGGGTAGACAGAGCGGAGATTTTGAGCGCAAGACCCCGCTCGACGAAACCACCAGGGCAATTCACCTGATTATGCGGCCCTATTTCAACCCGCTCCTGCTCCAGCATGGACTCGACACTACTGATGAGGCGCGTGCCCTCCTCTCCAGCCAGATCCTGCGAAGCTTGGCCCCCTGATTAGTGACTACTGACTAATTTAGTCACAAGACCCAAAGTGAGGTCATCTCATACCTCACTACGGGCTACTCATGCGCCGGCGCAACCTTTTTCTGTTCACCTTGATCGGCGTGATGCCGTTTGCGCTGGTTGCCTGCAGTGACCAGACACCTCCCGATCCTCGCACCAATGCGCCTCTGGTGCGTTTCACTACGACCAAATCGTCGGCCGCGTCCACCCGCGCCTTCACCGGCGTCGTCACGGCCAGGGTGCAGAGCGATTTAGGTTTTCGTGTGTCCGGTAAGGTGCTGCAGCGATTGGTGGACACTGGCCAGACGGTCAAGCGTGGGCAAGTGCTGCTCCGTCTGGACCCTGTCGACCTGCAACTCGCCGCTCATGCCCAGCGCGAGGCCGTAACTGCGGCGCGGGCCAGGGCTCAACAGACGAGCGATGACGAGATGCGCTATCGCGCTCTGCGCGGCACCGGTGCGGTATCCGCTTCGACTTACGACCAATACAAGGCGGCTGCTGATTCTGCACGCGCACAATTGAACGCGACCGACGCTCAGGCCAAAGTGGCCGACAATGCGACCCGCTATGCCGAATTACTCGCTGATGCAGACGGCATCGTCATGGAAACCTTGGCCGAACCCGGCCAGGTGGTCAACGCCGGCCAGACCGTGGTGCGGGTGGCGCATGCAGGTCCACGGGAAGCGCTGGTGCAACTGCCAGAAACCCTGCGCCCGGCGATCGGGTCCGCCGCCCAGGCCACGCTCTTCGGCAGGCACGATGTCAGTGTCACCACCCATTTGCGCCAGCTGTCGGACGTTGCAGATCGCCTTACCCGGACCTTCGAGGCGCGCTACGTGCTTGATGGCGAAATCGCCGATGCCCCACTGGGCACAACCATCACCTTGCAGATCAGCGATCCGCAAACCGGCCCTGACAATGAGGTACAAGTACCGATCGCAGCACTGTTCGACGCTGGCAAGGGGCCTGGCATATGGATGATTAACGGAGAGCCGGCGCAGGTAAGGTGGACGCCAGTTACCGTCCACTTGATAGATGACGAAACCGCGCGCATTACCGGCGCGATCAAACCAGGGGATAAAATCGTAGCCTTGGGTAGCCACCTTCTACGCGACGGCCAATCTGTACGCCTGGCCAAGCCAGCGACTGTAGCGGCGGTCGAGGAAGGCCAGCCATGATCGAAGGTCGATTCAACCTTTCCGCGCTTGCCGTACGCGAGCGCTCCGTCACCCTGTTCCTGGTCTGCCTGATCTCCCTGGCGGGTCTGGCCGCCTTCTTCAAGCTCGGGCGCGCTGAAGACCCGGCCTTCACGATCAAGGTAATGACGATAGTCACCGCCTGGCCTGGTGCCACCGCGCAAGAAATGCACGATCAGGTCGCCGAGAAAATCGAGAAGCGCCTTCAGGAACTGCGTTGGTACGATCGCAGCGAAACCTATACGCGTCCTGGCCTGGCCTTCACCACGCTATCGCTGCTCGATACCACGCCGCCATCAGAGGTGCCCGAGGAGTTCTACCAAGCCCGCAAGAAGATCAGCGACGAGACTAAGAACTTGCCTGCTGGTGTGATCGGGCCACTGGTGAACGACGAATATTCGGATGTAACCTTCGCCCTTTTCGCGCTCAAGGCCAAGGGAGAGCCGCAACGCCGCCTCGTCCGCGACGCCGAGGCCTTGCGACAGCGACTGCTGCATGTGCCGGGCGTGAAGAAGGTCAACATCATCGGGGAGCAGGCTGAGCGCATCTTCGTCGAGTTCTCCCACGAGCGTCTGGCCACCTTGGGCATCGGACCGGAGGAGGTTTTCGCCGCGCTCAATGGGCAGAACGCTCTTACCCCGGCTGGCTCAGTCGAAACCCGTGGCCCGGAGGTGTTCCTACGTCTCGACGGTGCCTTCGACGAGTTGCAGAAAATACGCGACACCCCAATCATCGCCCAGGGCCGCACCCTGAAGCTTTCCGATGTCGCCACCGTCACGCGCGGCTATGAAGACCCGGCCACCTTCCTGATTCGCAACGGCGGCGAACCGGCCCTGTTGCTCGGCATCATCATGCGTGAAGGCTGGAACGGACTTGACCTGGGTAGGGCTTTGAATGCCGAAGTGCGGCAGATCAACGGTGAATTGCCTCTGGGTATGAGCCTGACCAAGGTCACAGACCAAGCCGTCAACATCAGCGCGTCAGTCGATGAATTCATGATCAAGTTCTTCGTCGCGCTTTTGGTGGTCATGCTGGTGTGCTTTGTCAGTATGGGCTGGCGCGTCGGCGTGGTGGTCGCGGTGGCAGTGCCGCTCACCCTGGCCATGGTCTTCGTGGTAATGGCCGCTACCGGGAAGAACTTTGACCGCATCACGCTGGGCTCGCTGATCCTGGCCCTTGGCCTGCTGGTGGATGACGCCATCATCGCCATCGAGATGATGGTGGTGAAGATGGAGGAAGGCTACGACCGCCTGCGTGCCTCCGCCTATGCCTGGAGCCACACAGCGGCACCGATGCTTTCCGGCACCCTGGTCACTGCAGTCGGCTTCATGCCCAACGGCTTCGCCCGTTCCACAGCTGGCGAATACACCAGCAACATGTTCTGGATCGTCGGCATCGCTCTGATTGCTTCCTGGTTGGTCGCGGTGATCTTCACTCCTTACTTCGGCGTCAAGCTGCTGCCGGCGATCAAGAAGGTCGAAGGCGGCCACGACGCCATCTACGTTAGTCCGCGCTATGACCGCTTTCGACAGATGCTGGGCCGTGTGATCGCTCACAAGTGGCTGATCGCAGGTTCCGTGATCGGACTGTTCATGATGGCCGTGTTCGGCATGGTACTGGTCAAGAAACAGTTCTTCCCCATCTCCGACCGTCCCGAAGTCATGGTTGAGTTACAGATGCCTTACGGAACCTCGATCCTTCAAACAAGTGCCGCAGCAGAAAAAGTCGAAGCCTGGTTGGCGCAGCAAGATGAAGCCAAGATTGTCACTGCTTACATAGGCCAAGGCGCACCGCGCTTCTTCATGGCCATGAGCCCGGAACTGCCGGATCCGTCATTTACCAAGATCGTCGTACGCACCGAGAACCCGGAGGAGCGCGAGGCGCTCAAGCACCGGCTGCGCAAGGCGATTGCCGATGGGCTGGCGAACGAGGCGCAGGTGCGCGTCACTCAGTTGGTGTTTGGCCCATACTCGCCATACCCGGTGGCCTATCGGGTAATAGGCCCAGACCCATTGCGTCTGCGGGAAATCGCCGTCCAAGTGCAAAAGGTGTTGGACGCCAGCTCGCTGATGCGCACGATCAATACCGACTGGGGCACCCGCGTTCCCACGCTGCACTTCAACCTGCAGCAGGATCGCTTGCAAGCGGTGGGACTAACCTCCCGCTCAGTCGCGCAGCAACTACAGTTTCTGCTCAGCGGTGTGCCCATTACCGACGTGCGCGAAGACATTCGCACAGTGCAGGTTATGGCGCGTGCCGCGGGCGATATTCGCTTGGACCCGGCTCGGGTGATGGACTTTACTTTGGCCGGTGCCAACGGCCAGCGTATTCCTTTGTCACAGGTGGGTGAAGCGAAGGTACGCATGGAGGAACCGATCATGCGCTGGCGCGACCGTCTACCAACCATCACTGTACGCGGAGATATCGCCGAGGGCCTGCAGCCGCCAGACGTGTCGGACGTTATCAGTCAGCAGTTGCAACCAATCATCGACAAGCTTCCGAGCGGCTATCGTATCGAGCAGGCGGGCTCCATCGAGGAATCGGGCAAGGCCAGCAAGGCCATGCTGCCGCTGTTCCCAATCATGCTGGCCGTTACGCTTATCATCATCATCCTGCAGGTACGTTCGATCGCGGCGATGGTCATGGTTTTTCTTACCAGCCCGCTGGGGCTGATCGGCGTGGTGCCGACGCTGATCCTGTTCCAGCAGCCATTCGGTATCAATGCGCTGGTGGGGCTGATCGCACTCTCTGGCATCCTCATGCGCAACACGCTGATTCTGATCGGGCAGATCCGCCAGAACGAACAAGCCGGCCTCGATCCGTTCCGCGCTGTGGTTGAAGCCACGGTGCAGCGCGCCAGGCCGGTGATCCTCACCGCGTTGGCGGCGATCCTGGCGTTTATCCCGCTGACCCACTCGATATTCTGGGGCACGCTCGCCTATACCCTGATTGGCGGCACTTTCGCCGGGACGGTGCTGACCTTGGTTTTCCTGCCGGCCATGTATGCCATCTGGTTCGGTATTGGGAGTGAAAAGGATTCGCGCGCGTGCACGCCTTAAAAGCTTGCCGAAAATTATGAACATTACTGAAACATACGCGGTAGCTGATTTCCTTCGCGCTCAAGCGTGTTTAACTCAAAAATCGGGCGTAAGAGATACCCTGCAATCGAGAAGCATCTGCTTGATTGGGCCCGTGCCACATTTGATTCACGCGCTAGAAGCGAAGCCGTAGCCTGGGTGCCATGAAGCTCCATGTCGCTCACTCTTGCCCTTACGGATGAAGTCCGCAGGCTAGGTCGTGCAGATTACCGAGTAGCATTTATTTTTGAAGTGAATTCAGAAGGCATATTTAAATGCATGAGTAATTTTTGATAAGTTTTATTTAAGCATTCAATTTCGCGTTGCGACACACCGACCATCGCCAATTGATAATACTCCAGGTATATGGCCTCAGCCTGCTCGTATCGCAGTTTCCCAGCCGCACTCAAAAAAGCATGCCTGGCACGGCTATCATTGGCGTTCGCACGACGCTCAACCAAGCCGTCCTTCTCGAGTTGCTGCAACAGGGCGACCAGCGTGGACCCTTCAATACCTAAACCTCTGGCCACATGCTGCTGCGCCAGCATAGGAAACTGCTGAACATACCCAAGGACTTGCATCCGTGCTTGACTTAGCCCGATTTTAGCCAACCTCTGGTCGAGCGCGGCTCGCCAATGCTTGGTAACCCTAGCCAACTCTACCGGAAATTCAGAAGTAGGATTTACGTTCACTCAGCAATCCTGGTAAAGGTGAATATTCGCGCTGCATAACGATTCGGCAGCCTGGTCTTGATCCTTTCAGCACTGCCGGTGCCATCTGGGCCACGAGAGCGGCCCCGATAGCGCAACACCTTGCAACCGCAGATATACGTTACGATGCAATCAGCGTTTGAGCAGCACCTGTCCAGGTATCAGTCGTACAAGATGTTCTCGCTGACATCGCGCCATTTATCCAACTGTTCGTCTGTAGCCTTCAGGATCGATTTGTAGGTGCTAAAGGCAGTAGGATGAACCGGAAGATGCAGGGGCGGGTTTTCTGCGTCGACTGCAGCAAGAATCGCCAAGGCCGCTTTTGCCGGATCGCCATCCTGGTGGCCATCCATCTTCTCCAGCCCGCTACGGACGGCACCTGCCGTACGCTGGTAATCCTCGATTACCCGTTGCGAGCGAACGATTGCATTACCTGAGGCCCATCGCGTGCGCAGGGCTCCAGGCTCGACATTGGTGACTCGGATCCCCAGCGGCCCTGCTTCGGCTGCCAAGGCCGCGCCGAGCCCCTCCAGGGCAAATTTCGAGGCACTGTAAATCGGCATGCCTGGGATGCCCATGAAGCCAGCCATTGAGGTGATATTCACCACATGCCCCCAGCCCTTGGCGCGCATCGATGACAACACAGCCTGGGTGGCCGCAAGGGCCCCGAAGAAGTTTGTTTCCATCTGCTCACGGGCTTCGCGCTCGCTAACCTCCTCCAGCGCACCGGCAAGGCCATAGCCAGCGTTGTTCACCAATACATCGACCCCGCCGAACTGTTGCTGGATTTCGGTAACACGCTCCAACACCTGCGAAAAGTTGCGCAGGTCCAACTCCAGCGCATGGGCACGCCCAGGTGCCAGGGCCTCGAACGCCGCCATTTGCCCAGGCTGGCGCAATGTGCCAATAACGACCTCGCCGCGCGCCAACACAGCCTTGGCCAGTGCTTCGCCCAGCCCGCTTGAAACACCCGTGATCAACCAGTTGCGCTTCAAAGACATCGGATAACCCCTATTGTTGGACGAGATGGGCCTTCAGAATGGCAAGACTGTGCTGGAGCGCGTCACACATAGCGGACGCTCGTAGGAAGGATCGTTTTTATCCCGAGAAGCGATGCCCGTTGCTGCGAATGCGTCAAGTGCTTCCTGAGGCATGGGAAATTCGCCTAGTGCACCGTTCCATTCAATGACGCATTTACGCGCAGCGATTGCCCAGCGCCCATCGCGCTTCTCGAAACGGTCGATGTACCGACCGCCGCTCAGGGTCAGCCCTGGCCCTATCTGGTTCTTGCCCGAGAATATCCAATAGGTTTCGGTATGTGCCGTATTTCCATCGAGCTCGCAACGGTGGTTGAGGACGTAGTGTTTGTGGGTGTGTTGGTATTTCGAGTGATAGGCGAAAGCCCAATCAATGAACGCTTCGACTGGCCCGACAAAGGCCCCGTGGTCATCCATGGCATCAAAATGGTAAACGCCTCTCACCATCTCCCGGTCAAACCGGTCCACGCCGCTGCAATACCGAACGATGCAGTCATGGATTTTCTGTCGGTCAATCAGTTCCTGCAGTTCGGGGGCTATGGCTGTGCTGTTCATGGCTCATCCTTATTTTTGTTGATGAAAATTCGCTTCACCAATGAATCTTATCGTGCGAATATCGGAACATAGGGCGCATAACGGAACACAGCAACAATAGCACCCTTGTCCCGCGTTCGCCTCTGCTTTCTGCTGGCGAACGCAGTCGGATGCGTCCGCAGTGAGACCGGATGACAATTAACTACCGGACGGTCGATGACCCCGGGCCTAATGAGGGGACATGGAATGAAAGCCATCCGCTTCCACCACTACGGTGGCCCTGACCTGCTGGTGCTGGATGACGTACCAGCTCCGGATCTTTGTGCAGGCGAAGTCCTTGTGCGGATCAAGGCCGCAGGCGTCAATCCAGCCGACTACAAGTTCCGCGCCGGCTGGTTCAAGGATTTCGTAAACCTGACCCTGCCCTTCATACCCGGAGCGGATTTTTCCGGAACGGTCGAGCAGGTCGCTCCAGGCGTCCATGGTTTCAAGCCAGGCGATGAAGTATTCGGCATGCGGGACGTCCAGGTGGGCGGAAGCTATGCCCAGTACATTGCCGTGCGCAGTGATGCAATTGCCTTAAAGCCAAAGCGGTTGAGCCACGTTCAGGCAGCCGCCGTGCCGCTGGCCGCGCTGACGGCCTGGAGCGCCTTGTTCGACCACGCCGAGCTCAAGCGGGGCCAGCGAGTCCTCATTCATGCAGCATCCGGAGGCGTAGGCGTGTATGCGGTTCAGTTGGCCAAGCTTGCCGGTACTGAAGTCATAGCAACCACCTCTACAGGCAACGTCGAACTCGTACGTTCGTTGGGTGCTGACCAGGTAATCGATTACCGAATGGCTGACTTCGCCAGCACCGTGAAAGACATCGACATTGTCCTAGACGCTTTGGGCGGCGAAACCCAAGTCAAATCGATGGGAGTCCTGCGCACCGATGGCCTGATCGTAACCCTGCAACCGCCAGGGGTCGACGCTGTGCTTGCAGAACAGATGAGGGTGCGTACGGCGTTGGTCGAGGTCGCGGCAAATGGCAAACGTATCGCCAAGCTTGCCTCGCTGTTGGACGACGGTGTGCTCACACCTATCATTGACCAGGTCCTCCCCTTGGCACAAGCAAGTCAGGCGCATGCAAGGAGTGAGTCCGGCAGGGCAAGAGGCAAAATTGTGCTGACTGTAGACTGACTGCTTGGCAAACCCATTTCCGTCCGCAATCAACTGAGGGGAACAACACGATGTTGAGATTCGATGGGCAAGTCGCGCTCATTACCGGCGCAGGGCGCGGCATAGGCCGACAGCATGCCATTTCACTCGCTGAGCGCGGGGCTTTCGTCGTGGTAAATGACTACGGCGTGGATGGGCGCGGCGAACACGGTGGCAATACGGGCCCGGCCGATTCAGTGGTGGCAGAAATTCGGGCCGCAGGCGGCCAAGCCATGGTGGCTTGCTGCGATATCGGTGACAGTGCCCAAGTTGAAGAGATGGTGAATGGGGTTATCGCGCAATGGGGCAGGATTGACATGCTGATCCATAACGCCAGCACCTACGCTGACCTTGGCCCATTCGAATCAACCCGTGTGGCTGACCTTGAACGCATCATGCGCGTGAATGTTACCGGGGGCTGGAACGTTACCCATGCTGTCTGGCCGCATATGCAGCGTCATGGACACGGCCGCATCGTCATGACGGGGTCAGGCGCCGGGATGTTTGGTCGTCGCCGCGATCAAGCCTACAGCGTGGCCAAAAGCGCACTCATCGGCATGACCAAGGTGCTTGCGACCGAAGGTGACCGGCAAGGTATCAAGGTCAATTTGGTAGGCCCTGTAGCGTTCACCGACCAGTCCAAAGCTCAGGGTATACCTTCGCTCATGGAACGCTTCGCGCCCCCGGTAATGGTCAGCAATCTGGTGCTGTTGCTCGCGCATACCGATTGCCCTGTCAATGGCGAAATGTTTCATTGCGGCGGCGGGTTCGTTGCGCGCGTATTTGTAGGTGAGACTGCCGGCGCATCTTTCACACTCGATACGATGTCGCCGGAGGGCTTGCTCGAGGCGTTGCCGCGTATTCTCGATGAGTCGGGTTACGCAGTGCCAAAGAGCTCCGATCAATCGGGCGCGAAACTATCGGCCGGTATCGCCTCGGTCAACCCCGAATTTGCAGAAGCATTGGCGGCTGCTAAACGCGATCGCGCTGTAGGTCGCTAACGCTGCCGCTTACTCTGGCCTCGCCCCTGGTTGTTAATCATGTAAACGCTCAAAAGGCGATCGACTCACCGAGTCAATCGCCTTTTGATTTTCTCGATCAGACAGGCTTCTTGGCAGCAGCTCCTGAGATAGACTCAGTAGCCGTCAGGACCGTGCGGCAGAATGAATTTACAGTCAGGTGCTGGTGCAACTCAATCGTTCGGCCGTCAGGCAATTCGACTGTGCCGCTCATGGTCGACAACAAGTAGCAGTACATGCGTGTCCCATGCGCAGTCGGCCAGTGGCTGTACGCTCGACCATGAGCAGCGATATCAACGGCAACCTTGCATCCCTCACGCTCCATGTCCAGCCTCCATTTGACCGGCAGGTTCATACCGGTGCGCGGGTCTTCCCATTTCTCTGTCACTTGAAAGCGGATCGAGCCCGCATCACCATGCGATGCAATATTGACCTGTTCATGTTCGCCGTACTTGACGAAGCCGAGCTGCATGCCGTCATTGACCTGGAAGAAATTAACCTTCACGTCGCCATCGATGGTGTAAAGCCACCACATCCAGTTGGGCGCCGGAAGGTTCTTGACCGGGTCGTTCATCTGGCCAGTCAGAATGTGCTCGCGCACGCCGTAAGCGTTGGTAAGCTCCAGCGTCTGTTCAGGTAGCTTGATCGAGCCATTGACGTTCACGAAGGTGTCGTAGCCAGCACGATCCGCTTGAGCGGCGTTGCTGAACGGCCCCCAGTTCCAGAGTGGCGTGCCGTTTTGTTCATAGGCGAGGTCAAACTGGGCGCCGCCCGCCTCCCCTTTCAACGCCCAGAGCGGAGGGGCTGCCTCAAAGCGCAGGCCGTTGAAATCCCACGTGACTTTATCATCGGTGCGGGTCACCTTCAGTTGCTCCATCGACAAGCGCTCTGTCGGCGTCCAGCCCACGCGCAGGAAGTTGTTGTCGCTCATCGTGCCTCGTTGTGCCCGCGGCACTACGATGAGCTGAATCTCCCGTTCTGCGCTCAGGCCTTCGCCCCAGATGCCTTCGCCATTGCCCGACAACGCATAACCCGCGGCCCACAGAAGTACATCATTATCGCCAGCCTGGCCGACCACACCTAACGCCGTTTCTTCCCAGAAGTCGGTCTCGGTAGAGGGTTTGGACAGTGATTCGAAATGGGTTCCCTCATCGTCAAGGGTTATCGCGGCATGGGAATGCTTGATGGACGTGTACTTGGAATTGTATTCATCGCTCATTATCAGTCCTTTTCGCTTATCGTGCATCGGGGTCGGGCTGTCGTCAGTCTCAGGCGACAAGCAGAGGTAGCAGATTGGGAATCTACAGGCTCATCATCGTAAAGTATACTCATGAGTTCCGTTAATGCATGAATAGCTTGCCTATCATTGGCGACATTTGAAGGGATACAGGTTTGAAACGAGCAGCTACAGAAGAGAACCAGCAAGCTACTGGCTTGCTTGAAGGGCGCTCCAGCAAAGGTGGACGGCCCAGCCGCGAGGTCGCCGCGCAGTTACGCAATCACCTCCTGGAAGTGGCTCTGCGTGCCTACTGCCAGCATGGGCTTGATGGCGTGACCCTGAGCGAAATTGCCCAGGAGGCACAGGTATCCAAGCGCACGCTGTATACACGCTTCAAGGACCGCGAAACGCTATTGGTGGACGCGATTGAATATGGTATCGAGAGGTTGATCACCCCGATCTCGACTGCGATACCCGATGGGGCGCTTCGGGATCAGCTGCTTTTTCTGGGTGGCGAGATGATGCAGATTTCGCTGCGCCATGAGGTGATCGGCCTGGAACGCTTGATCGCCTTGGTCCAATACCGGATACCCGATGTCTACCAGCGCGTATCCGGTACCATTCAGAAAGGTCGACTTTCGTTGATCGAGTCTCTACTGCGCGGGGCTGCCGATAGAGGTGAGATCGAGGAGGAATCCATTCAGATCGCCGCCTCGATCGTCTTCGACATTCTCGTAACTCAGCCTAGGCGGGAATTACTGGCGAACCCGATTGCCAAGGGTGATGCGGCGATGATGAACGCCTATCTGCAAAAGGCCATAGATTTGATGCTGTACGGCATTTATCTGCGACCCCAGCAGGATTCGGTGTAGACCCACAGAGCCGCTGGCCGGCTCCTTTTTACCATTGTTACGGTTTGATCTTCCCTTCAAAGCCACCAAGGACAATGCCCTGGGTGCGCTTGATGAAGTCATGGGGGTACCCCAGTTCGACGGCGCTGAGTGTGTCCAGTGATGCCACCTGCTCCGCATCAAGCTGAAAATCCAGGCATGCCAGGTTATCGCTTAGCTGCTCCAGGGTTCTGGCGCCCAATAGCGGTATCACGCCTTTCTTGGCCCGCAGCCAGTTCAAAGCCACGTGGACCGGATGCCTTTCCAATCGAGTGGCAAGCGCACTTACCCCTCGGGCAATGGCGAGACTTCGTTCATCCAGAGGTTTGAGCTGGAAAGTGTCTAGACGCTTGCTTTGCGTGTCGAGTGGATCGCCGTACTTGCCGCTGAGAATGCCACTGGCCAGTGGCGACCAGGCGCAAACGGACAAGCCTAGGGCAGCAGCCATGGGCAGTAACTCACGTTCAGCGGCGCGCTCGATCAGGTTGTATTCGATCTGCAGGCCAATAAACGAAGTCCAACCTCGCAGCTCGGCTAAAGTGTTGGATTGCGCGACGACCCAAGCTGGTGTATTGGAAACACCGACATGCAGGATCTTGCCCTCCCGCACCAGGTCGTCGAGTGCACGCATCACTTCCTCGACGGGCGTAATGCCGTCCCAGCAGTGGGTCCAAAGGACATCGATGTAGTCAGAGTCCAACCGGCGCAGGCTTGCCTCGACGGAGCGTTTCAGGCTTTTGCGATGGTTGCCGGCAATGTTGGGGTTGCCTGTCCCAGGCACATGAAAGCTGTATTTGCTGGCGATAACCGCTTCATCTCGGTGCCCTTTGACCAGTCTGCCTAGAATCTCCTCCGAGCGCCCTTCTGAATAGATTTCGTTTGCCGTGTCGAAAAAGTTGCCGCCCGCATCGCGGAACATTTTGTAAATCGGGCCAGCATCCTGCTCCGAGGTGCCCCATTGCCTAGCGCCAAAGGTCATTGTTCCTAGGCAGAGTTCCGACACCCTTAAACCAGAGCGACCTAGTCGTTGATAATGCATACCTACCCTCACTGAGCTGAGTCGTGTGAATGGAGTGACGCCGCGCGCAGCGGCGTCATAGCTGCGCATGCAGCTGCTCAGCCCTCGTCGTTAACCCAGCGGACAAAGCGCTGCAGGGGATTGAAACCGTCATGAGGCAACCCGGCCTCAATGCCAGCAGAGCCGCCGATATTCACCACCCGCTGCGCCCCCGCCCCTGCCAACCGGTCGCGCAGCAGTGCTTTGCGTTCCGTTGGATAGACACCCACCGTCTGGGTGGCGATGTTCACGTGCCGTATCGCATCTTGCAGGTCCTGGACCTGCACGACATTGACGATCTTGCCATCAGGGTGGAAGTCAACGGGATCGTGTGAACGGATAACCACGCCCTCCCCGCCGTACCCACCCCACACCCGGTAGGCGGGCTCGAGCATCCGCAAACCGTCGATCTCGTCACGCAGCTCTGCTGGCACTCGCGGCCCAATAGCCGAAGCCATAGGTCGGTCGACATTCATGCGCTGCTGCAACAGTGCGCAGTACCGGTCGACTTGCTCGGTCGTGCCTTCGACAAACTGAAAGCGGCTGGAGGCGCAAGCCTGCTGGTTCATGAGGGTGACATCAAACGCTGCCTTGTCGGCAACTGCAGCCAGCGTTTCTGGTGAATCGAACACCTCCCGGCCAATCATCGAAATCGAGGTTTTAGGATCGAACGACACCAGTTCAAAACCAGGGCCAATGTACTTGCTGACACTGCGGATGGCGCTATCCCCGCCCCAAGCGACCACCTTGTCGAAGAACTGCGGCCTGAACAGTGCACGCTCGACCTGCTCATCGCCTCCTCGCCAGTACACTGCCGAGAACGAGCGCGTCAGCGGATGCCCAGGTGCCACGCTCGCCATGGCCCGCAAAATAGCCGGCGCGGTGAACAGGTCGTTGGAAGGCAGCTTGAGCAGGTGGACGCCCTTGGTCAGTGCTCCACGTACAACCGTCAATGCAGAAACGCCCGGGGCGTTACCTGCAACGATATGGATCAACCTGGGTGGAAATGCGCGTATACGGCTCTGGCGGCCACTGGGCGAATCCTTGATCTCGCGCCAGCCGTCGAGCACATCCGCGCCGCCGAGTTCAGTGCGGATCTGAAATTCCAGCCCCGCCCGATTGAACGGCGCTGAAATATTTTCATAGGAAAACTCCATGATATGCCGCGGCAACGGCCCTGTTTTGAGGGAGTTCTCCAAGGCTTGGGCTACCAGCCCTTCAGGGTCTGCCTTGAGCCACTGGCCGGTCTGTTCCAATACATCAATGATCTCGCTGACTGGGGTATCGAAGGCCGGGCCAGGCTTGTCCCGTGTCCATACCAACTGATCGAGGTCAATTCGAGGGGTCGCGAAGCGCGCCTGAGCAGGACCATGCACCGACTCGGCGCCTACTACCACATCGCCTTTGATGATATGGCATACAGCAACCGCTTCGGATGCGGGTTGTGCAACTGAGGAAGTAGTCATTCTGCAAGCGCTCCGCGAATGTAGGCATCGAGCGTACCCGCGCACCCGATATGGTCGTCCTGGCCAATCTGGCTAAAACGCGTGATGTTGTCGAGCAAGGTAGGGCCGTGGCGCCCGCAAGCGCACTGATCAGAGAAGTCGACGGTCACTTTGTCGCCGGTGATCACGCCCCCCCAGCGCCCTTCGAACAGCAGGTCAAGGAATGCAAATCGGCCTTCGACCCTGCCGTTTTCATCGGCATCCGCTGGCGTCAGCAAGCGCTCCCCCGGCTCATCGGTAATCAACCAGATCAAGCCAGGGGCGCGATGGTAGCGCCCGGCCTCACAGCGGGGCATCAGCTGGGCCATTTCAGTCATGCCATAGGCCGCCGGGCGGATGACGTTGCCGTAGAAGCGTTCCACTTGCTCTTTGTAGTCTTCAGGCAGTGCGACGCCTTTGATACCGCCACCCGCCTGAATAATGGCCCCAGGGTGGAATTCACCGTCGCCGATACCGCGCTCGCGCGCGCACTGGATAATCATCATGTGTTGGGCCCAAAGGCCACTGACCATGATCGGTTCATGGCGGTGGTCGAGGATTTTCTCGGCAAGCAGGCGCATGGCCGCTGCGCCCTCCTGCGCTTTCACCCGTGCTGAGGCTTCAAACGCCTGGATTTCTTCAGGTAGCGCTGTGCCCTCGGCGATGGCTTTGCGCATTGCCGCAGCACGGCTCACTTCACTGATCAGCAGCGGCTCTTCAGTCAGAGCAAACATGGCGCCCGGCCGCCCCCAATTAACGCGGCCGATCTGCGCCGATTCGATAGCGCTGTTGTACCCCTTGATCGGGCCCAACCAGAACAACGCACGATTTGGCTCTGCCTTCGCAAATGGCCAGGCCGTGGCATGCTTGTAATGCAGCGCCTTGTTTTCCTGGTCGCCGGCCGTGTGGTTGAGAAATGAGCACTTGCCACTCGAGCCGCTGGTGGCCAATGGGCGATGGCCAGCTTCATACAGGCGCTCAAGCCATTCATCAACATCGCGCACGCCGTCCACGTTGACATTGCTGACGTCAGCAACCGATAGCGTTTGCAGCCACTGCAGCATCCGGTCCCAACGATTGTTATCGATGAAGGACTGCGGGTAGGACTTGTAAACCGTGTGTGAGAAAAGTAGGGGCACCAGCTGTTCGAGGCTGTCGATGCGGGTGATCCCGGCTTCCTCGGCCCGGTGACGCAGGAGCGGTATCTGCTCAATACGTTCCTGGAACAGCTCTTGGGCAGCCTGGACCTGCATCTCATGCACCTTAGCCGGCGGCTGATCGAACGCGCTGTCGGGGTCGAGTATGTGCGACAACAATTGCTTACGTACGGGACTCATTGCTTACCTCACAGTGTTGTTCTTTTATGTGAACGGCGTTTTGTTTTCCAGTAGAAATTAATATACCGGTTTTTTCTCTGCGTCAACGGCACAAAATGCGCTGTCTTTACGGGAAAAGCCCGCATGAGAAATAGAATTGGCCAGTATCAAGCACTGCTGATAATGTATGGAGCACATACCTTCGAGATTTATTAGTTAGTTATGACTAACCGATCTGAGTGTCTCCAAGCTGTATTTGTTGCTCTGGCTGATCCCACCCGGCGCACCTTGTTGGAAATCCTCGCCCAGGCTCCAAGCCATGTGGCCGCGTTGGCACAGCAGGTGCCAGTGTCACGGTCAGCGGTGTCGCAGCACCTCAAGGTGCTCAAGGCCGCGGGATTGGTGCAACAAGCCAAGCGGGGCCAGCAGCGCATTTATGCGGTGATGAACGAATCGCAGGGGGCGCTCAAGGGATTAAGCGATTATGCGCTGTCGCTCGTTGCCCCGCCGCCAGGCGACGCGGATGCGAAAAGTGCCCCATCTGTCCTTCAGGAACGAGGCGAGTCGAGGGCATTGAATTGGTCAGCCGTGAACGACGAGGTCGACGCTCAAACCGTCTCATTGGCCGGGCGGTTTTATGTGGCGGGTCACCGTATGGAGCGTCTGCTCGCCCGCACCGCAGCCGCTTACCAGCTGAATGTTGGCGAAGCGATGATCTTGGGCACTTTGAAAAGGCTCGGGAATGACAGCACCTGCACGCCGACCGAATTAGGTCGGCATTCGCTGATATCCGTGACGGGCATCGCCAAGCGCCTGAATCGTCTTGAACAGGCAGGTTTGATTGAGCGCACGCATGCCGAACAGGATCGTCGGTCGGTAAAAGTGCGCTTGACGGCGGCGGGCGCCCGCACCTTCGAGGCGATCAGCCACGAGCAGTTCACTCACAGCTACGTCGGGTTCAACGCGCTTTCGCCGACGCAGCGCGAGGGCCTGGACAGCGTTTTGGAGAGCCTGCTGGATTCCCTTCCCGAAACCTGACTGCCGGTTTCGGGAAGGTCAGACGCCTCAGCGCTCTACATAGCGCTGCAGCCGCTCATTAATGATTGCACGGGCACCAGCAATGATGGTTTGCACAAGCGTATCGCAGCTCGGGATGTCATGGATCAGGCCTGCCCCCATACCGGCTGCGTAGGCGCCATCATCCGCGTCGCCACGCTCCACCGCACTTACCCAGCGCTGGCTGCTCGCCAAGGTCATCAGTTGGTCGTGGTCCGCCCCTGCCCGCTCCAGCTCCAGAATCTGATCGGTCAGTGCATTTTTCAGCACACGGGTGGAGTCGCCGATGCTGCGGCAGATCAGCGTGGTATCACGCTCCGTCGCCGACAGATACCGGGCTTTGACTGCTTCGGGCATCGGTGACTCACGGGTCATCAAAAACCGCGTTCCCATGGCTATCCCTTCTGCACCCAATGCCAATGCAGCCACTAAACCACGGCCGTCAGCGAATCCGCCATTGGCTACCACAGGGATAGTCAGTTGGTCGACCGCCGCTGGGACCAGCACCATACTGGGCACTTGGTCCTCGCCCGGATGCCCGGCCGCTTCAAACCCGGTCAAGCTCACTGCGTCTGCACCGAGCTGCTGTGCCTTCAGGGCAAAACGCACGGCAGTACATTTGTGAAGTACCTTGATCCCTGCTTCCTTGAAAGCGGCAATAAAGTACGCGGGATTGCCACCTGCCGTTTCCACGCATGTCACGCCAGCGTCCAGAATCACTTTGGCGCTGTCCTCAGGCTTGACGCTGAGTTTAGACAAGATCGTAAGGTTGACGCCGAATGGGTTGTCGGTGAGGCTGCGAACCTTCTCGATTTCCTCTCGCAAGGCACCAGGTGAAGGGAAGCTGTGGGCGGACAGAAAGCCAAGCCCGCCGGCGTTCGCAACTGCTGCTACAAGCTCTGCACGCGAAACGAAGCGCATGCCGCCCTGAATCAAAGGGTAATCAATACCGAAGAGTTCTGTGATTCTGGTCTTGAACATAGCAATTCCAAGAGATCGGATCTGAAGTGCAGTGACCGCGAACCGCTACTCTGATGAGCTGAGCACGGTCACTGCCTAGGGGGGGCCGTTCACGCCGACGCAAAGAGGGATGCTTGAGCAAGCTGCTTGCGGCATTCCCCGATCATGCGCTCGAGCAAGTCCTTGCACGTTGGAATGTCATTCATCAACCCAATCGCCTGGCTTGCCCACACCAAGCCATCGTTGACGCTCCCCGACTCAAGAGTCGCGCGTCCTCGAGCACCCACTACCAAGGGCCGGACATCCTCGAACGTGCAACCACCCGGCCGACGCTCGATCGCCACCACTTGTTCGGAAATCTCGTTACGGAAGACCCGACCACTGTTTTTCAACGTGCGGAAAATAACCACCGTGTCACGCTCGCTGCCTTGAACAACCGATTCCTTGATATTGGAATGGATGGGCGCTTCTTGGGTAAGCATGAATCGGGTACCCATGTTGACCCCCTGGGCGCCCAGTACAAGCGCAGCCGCCAGGCCGTACCCGTCAGCAATGCCGCCGGATGCAATCACAGGTATAGTCAGGGCTTTGACCGCTGCCGGTATCAGAACCAATCCACCAACATCATCCTCGCCCGGATGCCCAGCGCATTCAAAACTGTCGATGCTGATGATATCGACGCCGTTGCGCTGCGCGCTCAGTGCATGACGTACCGAAGTGCATTTGTGCAGGATTTTGATGCCAGCCGCCTTTAGCCGATCAAAAAACTCTTTAGGACAATTACCAGCGGTTTCGACGATCTTCACCCCGCTGTCGATAATGGCCTGCAGGTAGTCGGCATAGGGTGGCGGGTTGGCTGACGGGAGTACCGTCAAATTGACCCCGAACGGCTGATCTGTCAGCCCTCGGCACCGGTCGATCTCGGCGCGCAAAGCATCCGGTGTCGGCTGAGTAAGAGCGGTCAGAATACCTAGCCCGCCGGCATTGGAAACAGCAGAGGCAAGTTCAGCGCGCCCCACCCACATCATGCCCCCTTGTACGATCGGGTAGCGGATGCCAAGCAGCTCGGTAATTGCAGTCTTCATGCAGCACTGTCTCCTGAACAATTGATCACGCATTCGTTCTTTTATGTGAACGACGTTCAATTTATCAGCTTATCGTGAGGCGAACAATGCTTATGCCGCTCAGTCGTTAGCTGCATGGATTCCCATAACCCCGTCATTACATCCCGCCCAGCCCACGCCGTGTAACGTTCGGGCTCTGGTGCGCTGATGACTGATTCTCGCAAGTCAAATATTCGTACGTTCGGGGTATTGGTGGTGTATTGAGGCCAGCCAGGCAGAGGGCAACCACTCCTGACGAAGTGCGCCCAGTTGGCTTTCATCGAATTGCCGAGCGCCCCTCGCGCGCCGCACATCGGGCCGCCTCTGATCAGGAAGCCAAAGATCCCCCGCACCGGCCACAGGAATGCAAGTTCGAGCGCATGACAGGCTCCCAGCAGCGGATGGCGGTAGTCGAATCGGTAGAACCAGGTAGGATTAACTGCACTGTGGCGCTCGGCAAAATGCCGCGTGGGCAGTATGAAGTTAAGATCCGAGGCTAAGGCACTCTGGCCTTCCCGTGTTCGGGGATAGCTGGCCAGAATACGCTCGACCTGATCGGAAGGAAGCTGGCTACGCAGTAGCTTTTCCATATCTAGCCAGCGGACGGGCACCAGTTTGTTGCCTGGAAAAATTTCGAATCTGCGCGCCTCATCCAGGTTGGCGCCGGCCAGCAGAGGTACCGGCGCGGTAGGCGCCGCATGTGCCTCTGCCAGTGAACCTGGTAACAAGTCGCCATCGAACCATGGGCTAGCAGGCAGTGCGTACAGCTCTTGCGAGTTGATCGCGGCCTGGGCTTCTAACAATTGCTCAAGGCTAACTTGACGCAAGGTATCAATCGTTACCGTTTCAAGCCCAAGTAACTTCGCATAGCGACGTCCAATCCCCCGACTTTTTTCACGATCCTGTATGAGATTCACTGCCCCGCTTTGCATGATGGCGCCATGGAACAGTGGCCAGGCTTTCGAACTAAGCATCAGCAAAGACACGCTAACGGATCCTGCGGATTCACCGGCAACGGTAACGCGGGTCGGATCACCGCCAAATGCCTGAATGTTATCGCGGATCCACTCTAAAGCGGCGATCTGATCGCGAAGTCCTAGGTTGGAGGGTATTTCAGGAAGGTCAAACGCCTCAGCGAAATTCGCGAATCCGAGGATGCCCAAGCGGTAATTCAGGGTTACCACCAGCATGTCGCCGAGGGCCGCGAGTTCTGCGCCGTTGTAGGGGTTGCTTCCGCCGATCAGGAAGGCGCCTCCGTGGATCCAGACCATTACGGGCTTGAGCTCTGAACTTTTTCCTACGGGTGCCCAGATGTTAAGGTTGAGGCAGTTTTCCCCATAGTCGGGGGATTCCACCTGAGCGCGCTTGGCTTCGCTGCCGCGCCTTTGAGGGCACTGCGCGGCGAAATTTATCGCGGGCCTGGTGCCTTCCCAAGGCGTTACAGGTTGAGGCGGACCGAAGCGCTCCGCCTGCGCATACGGGACTCCCAACCAGCTTAAAATTTCTCCGTCGCGCGCCCCCTGCAGGTAGCCCGAGTCAGTTTTTCGGATCCCAAACAGCTCTGTAACTGCGGCCTTCATAACGCCCTCTTTCCCTGTGCGGGATCATGAATTGGTCTTGATTTGAGCGACATTCAGAATCATGAAACCACCGTGCGGGCAATGCTTGGGCTCCTCAGCTTGGTGAAATACCGACACCCACACCTTTGGTGCGTATGAACTCATCCAAGCCAGCTTTGCCGCCCTCCCGACCAAAGCCTGAATTCCCTAATCCGCCGAAAGGCAAGCCCGGATGGAGTGCAGGAGTCGCGCGATTGACATATACAGTCCCAGCGTGCAGGCGTTCGACCAGGCGTTGGGCAGTATTGAGGTTGTTGGTCTGAACGTATGCGGCCAAGCCGTACTCAGTGGCATTAGCAAGGGCCAAAGCTTCCTGCTCATCATGAAACTTGAAGGCGCATAGCACCGGGCCGAAAACTTCCTTCTGCGCAATGGAGGCATAAGGGTCGACATCTGCAATCAACGTCGGCGGGATGAAATTACCAGGGGTATTTGCAGTTGTGGTCTCATTCAAGAACCGGCCCGCACCGCTTGCACGCGCGGCGTCAATCATGTCCTGCACCCGCTCGCAGGCATTGGCATTGATCAAAGGCCCTACGATCACGTCTTTGTCGAGCGGGTCGCCGTAAGGTATATGTTCAATGGTGGTTTGAAGCGCATCGATAAAGCGCTCGTAGATCGCCTCATGGATGATCAAGCGTGTAGGTAAGGCACACCCCTGCCCACTGTTGGACAACCCAAACGCAGCGCAGTACGCTGCGGTGGCGTCGATATCCACATCGGGGAACACTACATTCGCCGATTTGCCCCCTAGCTCGAACACCAAGGGCTTTAGGGTATCCGAGGCCGACCGCATGATTGCACGTGCCGCAGCGGGCCCGCCTGTAAATGAAATCTTATCGATGCCTGGATGACTCACAAGTGCTGCGCCCGCCGCCACTCCACCTGGCAATACGTTGATGACCCCAGGCGGCACACCTGCTTCAAAGGCCAACTCCGCGAAAAGCTGGGAGCTGAACGGGGTGAACTCAGCCGGTTTGATGACAACGCAATTGCCGGCCGCAAGAGCAGCCGGGACCTTCATGGCCAACGACAACAAGGGAGCATTCCAAGTGATGATATGCCCCACGACACCATACGGCTCAGGCACGGTGTACTCGAAGTGGCCTCCTCCTGCATTGCTCCCCGTCACCAGCCCTTCTATTTTGTCCGACCAGCCGGCGTAGTAGCGCACCCAATTGGCGACCCGAGGTGCAATGCCATCGACCATGGTGCTGATTGGAATGCCGTTTTCGACCACCGCAATCTGGGAAAACCGTTCAATGTTCTGATCGATCAAGCCTGCAAAACGGTCGAGAATCGACCGGCGATGCGCTGGTTTCGTGAGACGCCATGCCGGGTACGCAGCACGGGCAGCAGCCACTGCCTTATCCACTTCGTCTCGGCCGGCTAGGGGTACGTCCATCTGGAACTCGCCTGTGGCGGCGTTACAGTGGCTGAAAGTCCCACCACTCCCTCGAACAAGGGCCTGTTCACCGATCAATAGTTTGACTTCAGGCAGTGTCGCGGCAATCGCTGCATGCGCCGCAGCGTTTGGAGCGATGAATTTCATCGTTGGAATTCCTTTCGCGGTGCCGTTCTTAAATGACTGTTGATGCCCTGCGCGACAGCCTTCTTGACCCCTGTCGGCGCTATTGCGCTGCGCCAGCCTCGATCAATGCATGGGCAGACAGTGGGCCGATTTCGGTAACCCCGCCGTCTACCGGGAGGTGCACACCGGTGATGAAGCGCGCCTCGTCACTGGCCAGGAAGCGCACGGCCATGGCGACATCCCAGCCATCACCCTCGATGCCCAGTGGGCCGACATTGCGCCGTTTGACTCGCATCTGTTCGGGTAGCAGCGACATCGCCAGCGGGGTGAGTACGTGGCCAGGTGCAACTGTGTTGGCCCGAATGCCTTGACGGCCATACAGCACCGTCAGCTCGCGTGCCAGTGCTGCCATGGCAGCTTTCGAAGGACCGTAGGCAATACTGCCGTGTGCGCGTATGCCCGCAATCGACGAAATGTTGATGATCGAGCCCCCGCCGTTCTGGGTCATTGCAGGCACCGAGTAACGACTCATAAGCATCGCGCTGGTCAAGTTGATGTTAAGCACACGCGTCCACGCATCTTCATCGTCTGCCTCCAGAGCGACCGGCGTAGCCACACCCACGTTGTTCACCAGGATGTCGAGACGGCCATAACGGCTCATGGTTTCCTCGACGATTCGGGCACAGTCATCACGCAGAGTGACATTTGCGCTGATAACGAACGCTTCAGCGCCCATGCTTTCTATCTGCTTGAGCGTGTCTTGCGCGCGCTGAGCGTCCAGGTCCACAAGGCACACTTTGGCCCCTTCGCCGGCGAGGACGACTGCAATTGCACGACCAATACCAATGCCGTCGCCTTCGGCGCCAGCGCCGGTGACGATTGCGACCTTGCCGGCCATCGTTGAGTTGTATTGTTTGGGTTGAGGCATTATTCAGCGCTCCAGATGCAAGCAGGTATTCAACCGGCAGGCGAACACCCCGGCGCGGTGCCCTTAAAAAGAGCTCGCGCCGGGGCATCAATGACAAGCCCGCCAAGTAAAGGGTTAGTGGATGGACCGCACCAGTGTTGCGATCAGTCCATCGTCGCTATTGACCAGCACTGTCTCGCCGATCTGGAAGGTTTTCGGGATGTCATCGCCCTCGCGCTTCTTCCCGTCGGTCCCACGCACGTAAGTCTGCGGTACGATCTCAAAGCCCTTTTCCTGCTGAGTGCGCTGGTCACGCAAGGTAACCTGATCCGGCGTAATGCTGAGTACCTGTCCAATCGTCGGCACCTTGCCCGAGGCTTCGGTGACGCGAATATCCATGGACATCCGGAAGCGGTCTTTCGACAAATTGGTCAAGCCACTGTGGGGCAGATTCAAATCGAAGATCACAATGTCGCCCGGTTCGAAATCAGCCCGCTTCCAGCCTTCTATGGGAATAAGGTCGGCCGGAATAGGGAATGAGGGAGGGTTGGTCACGTCATGCAAGATGGGGCCGCGGTGCGCGCCCTCAACCCAGGCGCAGCCACCCACTTCATCGTCAACCGTATCGATTGGCACCCAGCAGATTTTCATCTCCAGGCCGCGGCTGTAGAAGCCATCCTGGTGAGGGTAGATGAAGCGGTTCTGGCCTGGATCCTCTACCGGTGGATTGGCTCGGTATTCGGCAATTGGCAGCCAGAACGGATCGTCACCAAGCAGCTCTTTCACGGTCGCGACGATCTTGGGGTTTTCGGTCAGCATGCGATGCATGTCGTTGTGGTTGAATTCGCTGACACGCGCGAGCTCGGCGGGGGATACACTCTTGCCTTCAAAGCTGGAGCCGTTATAACGATTTTCGGTAACGCCAGGGTCAATCAGGCCATGGCGCTGTAGATAATCAATCCAGCGAGCACGCATTTCACCGATAACGCCCTTGTCCAGGACCCCTTTGAAGTACCAGTAACCGTCACGCTCCCACGCCTGATCAAGCGCTTTTCGGTCGCCGAGCAGGTGATTAGCAGTTTTCAATTGGCCCATTTGTTTGGGCGGGTTCAACGGTACGGTTTGTGCGTTGTTATTGTTCATACACCGTCTTTCCTTCTGACTTGAGTTCAGTCAACCAGGTTGATGATGTCCCATGCTGACATCGGAATTCGGGCCTCAACTAGTGTCGAATTCAACATAATTAGGGGGTGAATTCGACACCTCATTCGCTGAGTTGTATCTATTGATTACGCTCCCGCTGTGCGGCCATCATCAATCACCTGCATGGCGCCGGTTATCCCTGCTGCTTCGTCACTAGCCAGGAACAGCGCCAGGCTTGCCACTTCGTGCGGTTCGATCATGCGGGCGCTGGTTCGCGCTAACAGGCTGGCCATGCTTTCATCGGAAAGCCCCTCAAAAATCGACGTACGCGTCATGCCTGGACAAATGGCGTTAACGCGGATCCGATGGGGTCGATACTCCAAAGCCGCGGCCCGCGTCATCATCAGCAGCGCCCCCTTGGATGCCAAATAGGCGATGGAATTGGTGGTGGCTGAAAATGCACCGACAGAAGCGGTGTTTATGATCGAACCGCCCCCAGAGGTCATCATCAACACCAAGGCGCTTCTCATCATCAGGAACGCACCCCGTTGGTTCACATCGATGACGCGATCCCAATCCGTGAGAGTCACTTCATGAGTGGGTACCCGCTGCGTGGGACCGATACCGGCGTTGTTGGCCAGCACATCGAGCCGGCCATAGCGCGCATGAACATGCGCGAATAATGCTTCGACCGCCGCTGGGTCACTGACATCGCACGGCCATGACTCGAAACTGCCCATGGCGTTATCCCCCGTACCAGACGGCACAGGCTCGACCGTATCAAGGTCCACGGCTATTACCCGCGCGCCCTCCTGCACGAACCGTTGCGCCATTGCCCGGCCAATACCCGCTCCCGCCCCTGTGACCACTGCTACCTTGCCCGCAATTCGAGCCATGGAAATACCCTCCGATTGATGTCGACCCAGCGCAACGATGCTTATCGTGCCACCACGCCCCGCTCACGCAGACAGGCAACGATCTGCTGGGCAGCATCCACTGCGCTCTGGCGTGTGGTGTCGATGTAGACTTCCGGCGAAAGCGGAGTCTCGTAGGGCGAATCGATGCCAGTGAAGTTCTTCAACGTTCCCTGACGCGCCTTTTTGTATAGCCCTTTGGGGTCACGCTGCTCCACCACTGCCAGTGGGGTATCGATGAAGACCTCGACGAATTCACCCTCTTCCACCAGGCTACGCGCCAATTCGCGCTCAGCCCTGAACGGTGAGATGAATGCACTGATGACCACCAGCCCTGCATCGACCATCAGGTGGGAAACCTCGGCGATACGGCGGATATTCTCGACCCTGTCAGCGGCCGTGAATCCAAGGTCTTTGTTCAGGCCATGGCGTACATTGTCACCATCAAGCAGGTAGGTACGCACACCAAGCGCATGAAGCTGCTGCTCGACCAGGTTGGCAATGGTGGACTTGCCCGTGCCCGAGAGCCCTGTCAGCCAGAGAACGACAGGCTTATGCCCACCGAGCCGGCTACGTGCGGCCTTGTTCACTTCCACTGCCTGCCAATGCACGTTTTGTGCTCTGCGCAGGGCAAACTGCAGCATCCCTGCCCCGACCGTGAGGTTGGTGATACGGTCGATGACGATGAAGCTGCCCATGTCGCGATTCTGGTTATACGGGTCAAACGGCTGAGGTCGGTCAAGCGCTATGTTGCAGACAGCAATATCGTTCAGCTGCAGTGTCTTGCCCGGCAGATGCTGCAATGTGTTCACGTCGACGAGGTGCTTCGGCGTCGAGAACGTTGCGCTGACTGTGCTTGCGCCCATCTTCAGCAGATAGGGGCGGCCGGGCAGCATCTCGTTGGCGTCCATCCATACCAGCGTGATCTGGAACTGGTCCGAAACCTCTGCCGGATCGTCTGCTGCCACCAGTACGTCGCCGCGGCTGATATCGATTTCGTCTGCCAGGGTGACGGTGATGGACTGATGCCGCTGTGCGAGAGCCAGATCTCCGTCGAAGGTAACGATGCGTTTGACCGTACTGCAATTACCCGATGGCAACACCCGCACATTGTCACCTGGCCTGAGCGAGCCCCCCAGCATGCGGCCGGAGAAACCCCGGAAATCGAGATTGGGCCGATTGACCCATTGCACCGGCATGCGCAGAGGGGCGTCGTTACTCACATTGCCAATGTCGACGCTTTCCAGGTATTGCATCAGGCTAGGCCCTGCATACCAAGGGGTATTGGGGCTGGGTTCGGTCATGTTGTCGCCCTTGAGGGCAGAAAGCGGGATGCTCTGGATGCAGCTGAACTCCAGTTGCTGAGCGAATGTACGGTAGGCCTGGTCGATACGCTCGAACACTTCCTGTGCGTAATCGACCATGTCGAGCTTGTTCACCGCTAGCACCACATGCTTGATGCCGATCAGTGATACCAGGTAGCTGTGGCGAAACGTCTGGGTCAATAGGCCTCGGCGAGCATCAACCAGGATGATCGCGACATCGGCAGTGGAAGCACCGGTCACCATGTTGCGGGTGTACTGCTCATGCCCGGGGGTGTCCGCGACGATGAACTTGCGCTTGTCGGTGGAAAAGAACCGATAGGCGACATCGATGGTGATGCCTTGCTCGCGCTCGGCGCTCAGCCCATCGACCAGCAGGGCAAAGTCCAGCTGGTCGCCCTGGGTGCCAGACTTGCGGGAATCTGCTTCCAGAGCGGTCATCTGGTCTTCGAGCAAGGCTTTCGCTTCATACAGCAGGCGGCCGATGAGCGTGCTCTTGCCATCATCGACGCTACCGCAGGTAATGAACCGCAAGAGCGTCTTTTGCTCGTGAAGGTTGAGGTACTGCTCGATGTCTTGCTCGATGAGTGCAGTGTTTGCGTTCATTAGAAGTACCCCTCGACTTTTTTCTTTTCCATGGAGCCTGCGCTGTCGTGGTCGATCACGCGCCCTTGGCGTTCAGTGGTGGTGGACAGCAGCATTTCCTGGATGATGGCCGGCAGCGTGTCTGCCTGAGATTCCACCGCCCCGGTCAACGGGTAGCAACCCAACGTGCGGAAACGCACACTGCGCATTTGCACGCTCTCGCCGTCTCGCAGTGGCATGCGCTCGTCATCCACCATGATCAGCGTGCCGTCGCGCTCTACCACCGGCCGCTCAGCGGCGAGATAGAGCGGCACGATGGGGATGTTCTCGCGGTAGATGTACTGCCAGATATCCAGCTCGGTCCAATTGGAAAGCGGGAATACGCGGATGCTTTCTCCTGGGTGTTTGCGCGCGTTGTACAAGCGCCACAACTCCGGGCGCTGGGCCTTGGGGTCCCAGCGTTGCTGGGCTGAGCGAAAAGAGAACACCCGCTCCTTGGCACGGGACTTTTCCTCATCCCTGCGTGCGCCGCCGAATGCCAGGTCAAATTTGTGCAGGGCCAGCGCCTGCTTCAGCCCTTCGGTTTTCCACATATCGGTGTGCAATGCCGAGCCGTGGGTGAACGGATTGATGTTCTGCGCTTGGGCCTCGGGGTTGCGATGAACCAGCAACTGCATGCCCGATGCTTTCGCCATCTCTTCGCGCATCTGATACATCGCCTGGAATTTCCAGGTGGTGTCTACATGCAACAACGGGAACGGCGGGCGAGACGGAAAGAACGCTTTGCGTGCCAAGTGCAGCATCACGGCGCTGTCCTTACCGATCGAGTAAAGCATTACCGGGTTTTCTGACTCCGATACCGCTTCACGGAGGATATCGATGCTGTCTGCTTCCAGACGTTGCAGATGGGTCAAATCAGTCATGTTGGAGCTCCTCGTGCCGCTGGCACTCGGCAATGGTCGAAAGGAGAGCGTCTGCAACCTCTGGCCGGCAGATCAGAAGATCGGGCATAAACACGTCACGCTGGTTGTAGCTGCAGGGGCTACCGTCAATGCGCGAAGCATGCAGCCCCGCCGCCAGCGCCACACCCACGGGGGCGCAAGAATCCCATTCGTACTGGCCACCCGCGTGCAGATAGGCGTGGGCCTCACCACGCACCACCGCCATGGCCTTGGCGCCCGCCGACCCCATGGGCACCAATTGCGCGTTCAGCCGCTGTGCAACCTGCTCGGCGATCCGCGGCGCTCGAGTGCGGCTCACCAGAATCTTCATGCCCCCTACTGGCGCTGGAGGTAGAGCGATTGACGCAGCTGCACTGAACACCTGGCCCAGTCCAGGCAGGCTCACAGCACATGCCTCGGCGACTTTGCCGTCCTTGACCAAGCCGATGTGCACGGCCCAATCCAAGCGGCCTTCCGCGTATTCCCGGGTGCCATCGAGCGGATCAACAATCCACACCCGTTGCTTGTGCAAGCGAGCATCGTCGGATGCCTCTTCTTCCGAAAGCAGGCCGTCATCAGGGCGATGTCTGCGCAACAAGTCGGTCAGCAAGGTATTCGCCAGGCGATCACCATGCGCGCCAAGGTAGCTACTCGATAACAGGCCATGCTCCCTCAGCTTGAGCAGATGTTCGCCGGCAGCGGTTGCCAGCCGTAACGCCAGTTCGGCGTCGTCTATAGTCGGATCGGCCATCGGGATACCTCTTGAAGTACAGGAAGTGGCTCAGGCCAGTGCCTGGCGCTGGATGTAGGGGGCGAACCGTTGGTTGATCAGGTCTGGGTCCAAACCATAGGTTTCAGCGCTATAGCGGTGCTCACCGTGGCGGGCTTCCGGCGCAGCGGTTATCCGCGCAAGCATCCGCGCATGCGCCGCATCGCTTAAGGTAAGGCCGAAGTGGTCGTAGATCGTCTGGATTACAGCCATCGGTTGCCGCTGGATGTCCTGTTGCAGAATGTCCAGGAACTGCCCTGGCGCCCTGGCTCTTGCGCGGTGTGCGTCCTCCACTGCCGCCCCCCAGTAGCTGGCTTCACGCTCACCGATCGCCTGAGCATCAACGCCCTCCTCCAGAATGCCGCGCGCCTCACGAAGCACACTGCACAGCGAAGGCAGTGCGCTGGCCGGGGCGCGATGGGTCTGGATCACGCAAGCATCGGGAAACACGTCCAGCAAGTTGCCGACTTGGGCCACATGCCCTGGGTTCTTCAACAGCCAGGTTTTCTCCGGGCTGTTGGCGCCGATCAATTGAATGACCTTGCGAAGGTGCCGATAACTGCTCGCCTCGCTCTGCTCCAGCCACCAGCGGTCGTAGTCGGGTACGCGCAGGGAAGAGCCGAAGAAGTTGCTGCAAAAATTCTGCTTCAGCACTTCCAGGCATTCGTCTACGTCATCGGCTCGCATGTCATGGGCAGCACGCATGTGTGGCGCCGCTGCGAAAAACTGTTCGAGACCGGCGGCGCAAGCCTGGTACCAAGGGTTCGTGGCCCACGTGGCGCGCTCTGGCCGCGGCATCGGAAACGCAGTGAGCCAGCGCTCCATCCCTTGGAATTGCGGGTCCATCGACAACAACTTGTGAAGTGCCGTGGTGCCCGTACGCGGGATGCCGATCACGATCAGCGGGCGCGTTACTGGATGCTGCAAACAGGTTGGATGATCTTTCCAGCCCTGCTGGCTGAGCACGCGTGAAATCAGCACGCCGACCAGCAGGTTCCAGGCAAACTCGCGGCCGCCAGGCTTGAAGACCGGGCCATTGTCATCCAGGGCAGCCAGCAGCCGCTGCAACCCCGGGAGGTATTCAGCAGGGTCACCAAAGTCTGTCAAACCCGTTGCGGCGCTGGCGGCGGCGTGCAACTGCCCCTCCGCGCCCTTGAAGTTGGCGGATATCGTCACGATGATCATCTCGTTAGCTAGTGATAGAAAATGGCGGACGCCACGTTGCGGTCGCTGCAGTTACCCCGGCCGGGCGGTAGCGATAGCGGCCTGAATTTCGGCAAAGGTAGGATTGCGGCGCAGCGTCAGGCCGCCATTCACTTGCAAGGTCTGGCCGGTCATGAAGCACCCCTCGCCGGCCAGGAACAATGCCGCTTGGGCGATATCGTCCACGGTGCCCAAGCGGCCCAGCGGGTACTCCCGCTCGAAGGCCTGGCGCACGCCGGGCACTTCGGTGAAGCCTTGGGTCATTCCGCTCTCGGTCAGGCCTGGGGCGATGCTGTTGATACGGATACCGCGCACCCCGTACTCATCGGCGACCGCCCGCACTACATGCTCGCCGGCGGCCTTGCAGGCGCCGTACAACGTCTGGTCCTGGAAGCCGATACGGGCGATGGCCGACGACAGCATGATCACCGAGCCCCCATCGGACATCGCTCTCAGCATGCTTTGCAAAAACTGGAACGAGCCTTTGAAAACGGTGCGATAAACCTGGTCCAGGTCCTCCTCGGTGGTCTCGGCAAACGGCTTGCTCAACCCCATGCCCGCAGCATTGACCGCAATGTCAAGCTGACCGTAGCGTTGCAATGTGATCTCGGCCAGGCGCTCAAGGTCAGCCTTACAGGTCACGTCGCATGCCAGACAACTGCCGCCTATATCCCATGCAAGTTGCTCTAGGGGAGCGATGCGCCTGGCCGCGACCACTACCTTGGCGCCATGCGCCGCGAACAGTCGGGCGATAGCGCTGCCCATGCCCGGATTAGTGGAGGCACCCAGCACGACCGCCACCTTGCCATTGAGTTGTTCCATGCTGGCTGCCTCCTACCAACGCCGGCGTAATTGCGCCCCGAGGCGACGCACGCGCAGGGCCTCACAGCGCTCCACCGGCGTGACGCGCAACGTATCCAATGGCAAATGCTCATTCAGGTCGGCCAGTTTGACTTTCTTCAGGGTGGGCGTGGGATGAGAGCTGCTGCGGTACCATCGCCCGATCAACATACCCTTCAGATTGCCGCCGGTATCCAGCCAGTTGGCAACGCCTGGGTCTTCGATGGATAGCACCGCGCGAAACTTCCCGTCGCCATTCACATGTGCTTGATGACCGTTGAGGCTGCTCTGGCGATGAACGAGTTCGACCTGGTTCCACAAGGCATCGACGACCTGAACGTTCCAATACACCAAGCTTTCCGGGAGTTCGGTTTCCAGAATCAGCGCCTCGTCAGGCTGCAAGTCGTAGGTGCATTCGTAATAGGCCTGTGGCCAGTCATCTCCGTTACCCAGCTCGGCAAAGGTGACCAACTGCATCTGGTGCGGCGGGCGGCTGGTGCGGCTGTTGGCGATGATCCCTTGGCACAGTTGTGACAGACGCTTCACGTAACCGCCAAACAGCTCGCGCAGTTGCTGGTCAATGGTTGCCACGCTCATGCGTGGTTTTAGCGGCTGCGCCCCCAGGCGTTCGATACATACCTTGACCTCGCGTTCATTCCCCCAATCGTAGGAAAACTGGCGCAATAGCAAGAAGCGGGATTCTGGGTTCAGGTAAAACCAGTTGCCTAGGTAGCCTTCCGGCCGCTCACTGCTGAAGATGACTTCAAAACTGCCGTCCTCGGAGATGTCCAACTGGTTGAGGTCATAGTTGTTGAAGCCCGGGCCAGGTGGGTTGCCCATACCGATCATGTGCTTGCCCGTTGCGAAGCCCGCTACCGGCACATTCCCCCGGTTGCCTGACACCCGGTAGATCCCCTCCCCGCTTACGGCACTGAAGTGGTAAACAGCGTCCGGATTGGGCTGCGCCAGGAACACCGAATTTTCAAAAGGCGCCCAGTCGGGGTAATCGGGGTCCGCCTGAAAATACAGAAAGTAACCTTGCGACAGGTTCATCGCGAATTGGCGGTACAGTTCGGCACGCAATTGTTCGTCAAGTGGATCCCACAGCTGTTGTTCGACTTCGCTGGCGGCTTTAAGCAGGTCGACGTAGCCCGCCCATGGTTGCAGGGAAGCAATCATTCAGTCACCTCCGGTGGAGCGCATCTGGATAGATAGATGAAAGAGCAGCACTATGGCCGCCGGCGGTTCAGGCCCAGGGATGAATCATGACCTTGCATTGCCCGCTGGGTGCGCGCAGCGCTTCGAACACGGATGGCACTTGGTCCAGCGAAACGTGCTGGGTGATCATTGCCCGCGGCTCCAGCGCCCCACGCGCAAGCACCTGCGCCACATGCTGGAAATCACCCACGGTGTATGTGTTGGAAAAACGCAAGGTGATTTCCTTCCATACCGCTGTCGCGGGCACAAAGCTGTCCGCTGTCGTACAGTAGCCCAGCACCACAACGGTTCCGCCGCGGTTAACGGTTTGGATGGCTTCACTGATGCAGCCTGGTTGGCCCGCGCATTCGAGCACGATGTCTGGCGCTGCACCGAAGGTTTCGATGACCGCGGCTTCAAGCGCTTGCCCCTGGCCTTTGACGATGAAGGAATCAGCGCCCATTTGCAGTGCCAGCGCCTGTCGGCGGGTTGAATTGGCGGCGACTACAGTTCGGCCAGCACCCAGTTTTCGCGCAAAAAAAGTCGCTGCCAGTCCGATAGGCCCAGCCCCCAGAACCAGCACCGTGGCGCCAGGAGTGATCCCTGCCATGGCTGCACCATGCAGGCCCACCGCCATAGGCTCCACCAGGGCACCGTCATCGTAGGTCAAGGAGTCCGGGAGCTTGATCGAGGTACGCTCGCTGACTGCGACATATTCGCTAAAACCGCTACCCAGTCCGCGGAACCCCGCACAATGGCTCGGGCTACCACGCTTGCACGCCAGGCAATGGCCGCAACCGGTAAAGGGCAAGGCACTAATCCTGTCGCCAATCTGCAGCCCCTGAACATCCGCCCCGACGGCCACCACCTCACCTGCATACTCATGCCCGGGGACCGTACCGGCTGGGTAGTCAAAGCCGGGGGAATGGCCCTCGGTCATGTGAAGGTCCGTGCCGCAGATACCGCAGCTGTGAACCTTCATGACGACTTCACCTGGGCCAGGTGCCGGATCGGGACGCGTCTCGATCACCAAGGGCTCGCCGGCTGCGTGAAAAACCGCTGATCTCATTATTATTCTCCGTAGGTGAGTACGTTTGGCGGAGCAACCGACCATCTTTCTAGATGACAGGCCTCAACCGCCTTGAAACAATAGTTCACCAGGAAACATTTAACGTCAACAGTTTTTTTGAACGCTATTCAGATTTATCTGACGCAGCGCGGCGCGCCAACTCTTCCTCCATCAGGCCGTGAAAGTGCTGCAGCAGATGCGCCAACTGGGTCAGCCCGTTGGCAGTCAGGCGCTTGGCGGCGGCATGGTCGGCACCATATTCATGGTGATCAAGAATGGTTTTCAGCGTGCCCTGAGCCTTGGTGGTCAACGCGACATGGCTGATGCGACGGTCCTGCTGGGAAGCCGATCGGCAAATCAGCCCCAAACGCTCGAGATTGTTCATCAGTTTGGTGACTGCGCCTTTTGTCAGGCCCAGCCGCATCTGCAACTGCGAAGGCGTAAGGCTATGCCCAGGCGTCAGATTGATCGCATCCAGCAGCAGCAACTCACTGCCTTGCAGGCCATGACGCTCAGCGGTTTCCTTCAGCGCCCGTTCCACATGGCGCCCCATCAACAGCAAACGCTGGGTCACTGCGTAGACATTCGGATCCTGGCCCGGCCACTCCCGCGCCCAACGCAGCGCGGCCAAGGCGATTGCATCAGCTTCGAACGCATGCGGCAGCCCCGGCTCGATGCTGGGAGTCGCTGCTGTCAGCCCTCCCAGATAGCTCACCAACTCGTCCAGTGCTCCGGGCCTTGCCGCATACAACGTACGCCGTCCATCACGCTGCAGAGACACCAGCCCAGCTTCGAGCAGCACCTTCAGGTGCTGCGATACAGCCGGCTGGCTCAGGCGTGATTCCTCAGCCAGCGTGGCGGTATAGGCAGGCTCCCGCGCCAGGCTTTCATAGAGGGCTCGCCGGCTAGAGTCAGCAAGCGCTCGCAACTTTTCATCATAAGCCATTACTTATGCATCCTTAGGCCTTGTTTCCGTAACGCATTAAAATAAGCATCGGCTTATGTGTCAATCCACGCACAAGAGCCCTGGGGGAATTTTCTATAGAGCTATTGAATTTCTAGAGGGCGGTCGCTTACCTTGGCAGGACATTTTTTAAATTGTGCGCGGATGCTTCAGATGTCGATCAAGCCCACCACCGACAAATTCACACAGCGCCGGTTGGAAATTCTCATGGCCGCTGCCTCGGTTTTTGCTGAAAAGGGCTTTCATGGGTGCCGGACCCAAGATATTGCAGACCGGCTTGAGCTCAAACAGGCCAGCTTGTATTACTACTTTCCCACCAAGGAGGCCGCATTGGATGCGGTGTGTCTTTACGCAGTTGAAACGGCCACTGCTCGACTACGGGAGATCAGTAGAACTCCAAGCGCCACGCTGGCCGATAGGGTCTACGCAGTTATCCACGCTTACCTTCATGACCTGGATGCCCATCGGGACTGCATGATTGTGCTTGCAGAACAACGTCGATACCTGAGTGCGGAACAGCAAGAGGCAGTGAGTGCCCAGTCGCGCCAGTATCGGACGCTGCTCCAGGAAATGCTCGAACAGGCAGGTGCTCAGGGCTTGTTAGACACCTCAATCGATTGCTCACTGGCTGTCCGTGCGCTGGTTGATCTGTGTCATTGCGCAGCCTTGAGGCTGCAGCGCAATGCCAGACAGGACGTGGCCCATATCATCGACCAATACACACGGCTGTTCTGCACAGGCATTGGTCGTTGATGTGAAGCCAGCCGCTTTTCCACCGTTTGAACGAAGGATCAACACAATGGAATTCGACGGAAAGCTCTACCAGATCGGGGTTGTCGTGCGCGATCTGGAAGCCAGCATGGAACATTATCGAACCCTGTTTGGCCTCGGGCCTTTTCGACGGCTCGATACAGATTACACCGGGCGTTACCGGGGTATCGAACAGCGAATTGCCAACCGCAATGCGTTCGCGCGCTGGGGCGATCTTTATCTGGAAATGGTAGAGCCTGGTAGCGGCCAGAGCAGCGCGTCTGAATGGCTGGAAAGTCGGGGTGAAGGCATTTTCCACCTGGGTTATGCCACGTCCAATCTGGAGCAGCGGCCAGGTGGAGCGCAGGTCTGCTTCGAGACCATCGACAACCTCAACGCGCAAGGCCACCCCGCCATCATCCACCTCGACACGGTCACCCAGCTGGGATATTTCGTCGAGCTGGCGGATATGCAGCTCGCTGATCGGCTGGCGAAATGGATCGATGGCGATGCGAATCTGACCGGGTAGGCCTGGTGCGATCAGCGCATGGGAAACAACGGAGAAACAGCATGACTCGACTAAGCGGAAAGGTAGCATTGGTCACCGGCTCTACCCAAGGATTGGGCGAAGGCATCGCCCAGCGTTTCGCGCAGGAGGGTGCCATGGTGATCGTCAACGGGCGCTCACGGGAGCGCGGAGAAAAGGTCGCGCAGGCGTTACGCGAGCTCGGTGCGCAAGCGATTTTCCTGCAGGCCGATCTGAGCCAAAAACACCAGGCCCAGGCGCTGGTCCGCCAAGCTGCTACTCACTTCGGGCGCCTCGACATTCTGGTTAATAACGCCCAAGTGGTTCCGCCTTTGGCTCATGCCTGCTCAGACGACAATGATGGGTTGCTCGATGTGGCGCTTCGCTCCGGGCTGTACGCCTCGCTCTGGACCGCGCAAGCCGCCCTGCCGTGGTTTATTCAGGCAGGTGCCGGTCGAGTCATTAACTTCGCATCCGTGAATGGCGCCTACGGCAGCCGTTACGGCTTGGCCTATAACGCAACCAAAGAAGCCATCCGAGGACTGACCCGCACGCTGGCCAATGAGTGGGGACAGCATAACGTCACGGTAAATGCGGTGCTGCCCTCCGGCTGGAGCGCTGCATACCAGGCATTTTATGGCGACGATACGCAAAAGCTCGAAGCGGTCGCGCGGCAGACACCGATGCGTCGCCACGGTCGCGCGCTAGAGGACATAGGTTCGGCAGTGCTAGGGCTTGCCAGTGAGGCTAGCCGTTTTATCACGGGGCAATCGCTCTTCATTGATGGCGGCCAGAACCTGCTCGGGCTGCCTCAGTTGCATACCCTGGAAACACTCGCCAAGAAGGTCACGCCATGAACTTGTTGCAAGGTAAAAAGGTATTGGTACTGGGCGCCGACAGTATCGGCCGCGGCATCGCCATCCGCTTGGCACGCGAGGGAGCTTCAATCGCTGTGCTGGACCACACGCTCCGCGCAGCCACTGAGGTCGCCGAGGCCATTAACGCCAACGGCGGTTCTGCGCTGGCGTATGCCGCCGCCTTTGACGGCCAGATTGGCGCCACCTTGAAAATGGCCATCGCTGCGCTGAGCGGTGTCGATGTGCTGATCAATAACGTCTTGCCAATACCCACCATTGCTCCTCTGGAAGACCAGCCTCGCGCCGCATTCGACGAGGCATTTGCACGTGTGCAGGCAGCAATCTGCGCTATGCAGTGCGCGGTGCCAGCGATGCAATTGGCGGGCGCTGGGCGCATCATCAACGTTGGACACCGCTATGGGGAGGGTATCAATGAAGGCCTGGCGGCATACAACGCTGCGGCCTGGAGCCTTGTCGGGCTGACCCGCACGGCCGCTTTGGATTGGGGGCGATATCAGATAACCACCAACCTGCTGCTACCGTTGGCCGATTCCCCCGAAGTGCGACACTGCCATGCTCTACGCCCCAGGGTGATAGACCTCATGATCGGGCAACTGCCACTGGGGCGCCTTGGCGATCCGGTGGAGGACGTGGGTGGTGCCGCGTTGTTCCTGGCTTCGGATGCCTGCTGCTTCGTCAATGGTGAAACCCTCCACGGCGACGGAGGCCAGCACCTGGCAGGCCCGGTTTTGAACCCTGCGCGATTTGTATGAGCCCAGCCCTTGCCAGTAGTGCAAGGGTGCGCCTCACACCGTGCTTGCGGCATACTCCGGCAGCGACTCTCCTGATCCAAGGACCACTCCATGTCGGGCTTTGCAGTAGTAGGCATCACAGGCGCATACCTTTCGAGCCTGGGCGTATTTCTCGATGCGTTCGAGCTCATCGGCCGACAGGTCGTGGAGCTTTATCGCACCCGCCACCCCATTACCATGCAGACCCGGGTGCATTTGCTCACAACCGATGGCCGCGCCGCAAAATTAGCCGGAGGCCGCACCCTACCCTCCGACGGCGGACTGGACGCCGGCTTGCAATTCGATCTGATTCACTTGCCCGCTGTCATCCTGGACGAGCAGCTTTCTCTCCCTGATTGGCTTGCCAAGCACAGCACCCTGTGTGAGTGGCTGATCCGCCAGCATGCCGGCGGCGCGCTGATTTCAGCAAGCGGCTCAGCGGTGTTCATTTTGGCAGAAACAGGGCTGCTAAGCGGCGGTACGGCCACGATAGGACGCACTCTGTTGCCACTTTTCCGACGTCGTTACCCCAATATTCGCCTCGAGCATCGCAGCGCCGTGGTCGAGCATGGCCGGGTGATCACTGGTAGTGGGCTGGCGGCGGACATGCAGTTGATCACCCGACTGATCGAGCATGTTACAACGCCAGAACTAGCCCGTTGGTTGAGCGATGTGACCAGTTTGCATCAGGCGGCCGAAGACCACCTCGCTGACGACGCCCTCACCGCGAACGCCCAGTTGTGGTTGGAAGAACGGTTCGCCCAGGACGTACGCATTTCCGAGCTGGCCAAGGCCATGGCGGTCAGCCAACAGACAGTGTTGCGGCATTTTCAGCGGCATCTTGGCAGCACGCCACAAGAGTACGTTCGGCAACTGCGTATAAAATCAGCACAAGGCTTGCTATTGCGTACCAGTCGCTCGATCGCGCAGATCGCCACCCTCAGCGGATACAGCGATGTGCAGACCTTCCGTAAGGTGTTCAAGGAGTGTGCCGGTACCAGCCCGAGCCAGTACCGGATGCTACACAAGAGCAGCGCGAGCCCTCAGGTGTCATCAGCTGACCAAGAACCCTCCGTCAACGGCCAGCAGTTGGCCAGTGATGTAACGTGACGCAGGGCTGGCCAAGAACAAGGCTGCATTGGCGATATCCTGCACATCACCCATCCCTCCCAGCGGGATGCGCCCTTCACCCAGTATCGGTCCCTTGAGTTCAATGGCCGCCGATGCTGTGCGCGCCCCTGGCGTGGGGATACCGCCTGGGAGCACGGCATTCACCCGAATTCCATCCGGGCCGAATTCGAGCGCGGTGGTGCGCGTCAGGCTATTTACCCCTGCCTTCGTGGCGTTATAGGTGCCATTGTGATGCACCACAGCCTGCATGGACGAAACCGAAGAAATATTCACAATCGAGCCGCCTTTACCTGCTTTCATATGGCGCACCGCTTCGCGCAGGCACAAGAACGTTCCACGCAGATTGACGGCCTGCAGGCTGTCCCAGAACGCCGTATCGACCTCCAGAAATGGTTTTTTGGGAAAGATGGCCGCATTATTCACCAGCACGTCCAGGCCACCGTGTTGCCCGACCACCGCCTCGAAGAGCGCGATTACCTCTTGTTCCTTTGATACATCGACGGCCAAGGCATGCGCCTGCCCGCCAGCTTCGGTAATAGCGTCAGCGGTCAGTTGCGCTGCAGCTGCGTCCAGATCTGCCACGATCACATGTGCGCCGGCGAGGGCGAAGGTTTCGGCGATGCTGCGGCCGATGCCTGCCCCGCCTCCCGTTACTACGGCAATACGATCATCGAGACGGAAAGCATTATCTTGCGTCATTGAAAATTCCTGCACAGTGGGTAGTAATGAGAGCCTTCACAAGGCAGCCCGCAATCGGGCCCGTTTGACAGCAGCCTGTTTAGTCGTTCAGTATTTCTAACGTCGTTCCAAATAACATATCTCTGTCACACATATTTCACAACGGTGCCGGAGCCTCGGATTGACCGGCCCCAGCCAAGAGGCGGCGAGAGAACAAGAATGCCTACGATCACCTTTATTCAACATGATGGCAGCGAACAGCACGTTGAAGCCGATGTCGGCCAGTCCCTGATGCAAGTGGCCTTGAACAATCGTGTGCCTGGAATCCTCGGCGATTGCGGGGGCAATTGCAGTTGTGCGACCTGTCATGGCTATATCGAGAAGGCAAACTGGGCCGCGAAAATTCCTGAAGCCCAGCAGTATGAGCGCGACATGCTCAGCTGTGCCTCGGAAGTCACCGAGAACAGCCGCCTCACTTGCCAGGTCATTGTCAGCCCCGCTCTGGATGGGCTGGTCGTGCGGCTGCCAGCATCCCAGTACTGAGGGGGCGTGTTCAGCCCTCTCCCACTACTGCCAGCAGACTCCGTGCCCTGACAAGCACCGGAAGGTCGACCATGGCGCCATCGACTGAAACTGCCGCACCCGCTGATCGGCTGCTGGCTTCCACTACGCGCCGTGCCCAGGCCAGCTCCTCACTCGAGGGCGTGAATGCCAGGTTAACCATGGGCACTTGGCGCGGGTGGATACAGAGCTTGCCAGCAAAGCCCAGTGCTCGACTGCGCTTGGCCTCGGCAGTAATTACCTGGCTGTCATCGAGTATGACCGATACGCCGTCAATAGGCGCTTGCAGGCCAGCCACACGGGATGCCAGGACGATCTGCGAGCGTGAATAAAGCAGGGCTTCGTCTGTGTGTTCACACCCGACGTCAGCCTGAAAATCAATCGACCCGAACGCTAGCCGTTCTACGTTAGCCCCCTTGGCAACGTCCATAACCTGCCAAACACCCAACGCGCTTTCAATCAGCGGCACGATGGGGGCGGTGGTAACCGCTGCCAATGCGCGCAAAGGCTCGCTAGATTCCGCCTTGGGCAGCATGACGGCCTTCACCGGCAGGCGGCGGATCAACTCCAAGTCTTCGGCAAACGCATCTGAGCCTTGGCTATTGATGCGGACCATCACCTGCGCGCCCTCCTCGACTGCCCTTGCAATGTGCTCCCGCGCGGCCCCTTTGTTACCTGGGGCCACAGCATCCTCAAGGTCAAGAATGACTCTGTCGGCACCGGCCGCCAAGGCTTTGGCAAACCGCCCTGGGCGGTCCCCAGGTACGAAAAGATAAGAACGCATATTCACCTCGTGCCCATTAATGTCATGACAATAACCAGCGCCCACAGGAGCGCCCATATCAGGTCGGTGCACAGCGGTTTGCGCCGTTGCATCAGGCAAGTTCTGCTCGGGCGTCCATGCACAGGAAGCCCTGCTCATCTACCGCCCACAAATGCACCCTGTTGCCTTCAGCGCGCGCGCACAGCCGCAGCGCCCGCTGGTCGAAAGCGGGGCGCATCGCGCGGAAGGAAAATGCGGTTATTTGTGCCTGCGGTAACTGTTCACGCAGCAGGTTCATGAGTAGCGTGGCGATCAATGGCCCATGCACCACCAGCCCTGGGTAGCCTTCCTCTTCTGTGGCGTACGGGCGGTCGTAATGGATGCGATGGCCATTGAAGGTCAAGGCTGAATAACGGAACAGCAGAACCGGGTCCGGCACAATCTCTTTTATCCAGTGTGCACCTGTCGGTGCCGGCTGGGGCGCTGCGGGCGGGTCATTGGGTCCAGGTGCATCGCGATAGACGATATCTTGCTCTTCGCGCACACGAACTTCGCCTGCAACTGCCAGCTCGTGCAACAGCTTGACGAACACCAGCTCTCCGCTACGGCCAGCTTTATGTGTGACATCAGTAATCGTCGTAGTACGCTCGACCTCAGAGCCTACCGGCAACGAGCCACTGAAACTGAGCCGCCCTCCCGCCCACATGCGCCTGGGCAGGCTAACTGGGGGCAGGAAACCACCTCGTTGAGGATGTCCATCGGCGCCAACATTCGTTTGCCGCGCCAAGGGCAGAAAATACAGCCAATGCCACAGCGGCGGTACTTGAGCACCGCCACCATAGGCGTCGTCTTCATGATCCAGTACAGCTGCGAGGGCGCGAAGAGGAACGGACGTCAACAGGTCGCGCTGAGTTTCCTGGCGACCGATCCATTGCGTAAGCAGCTTTTCATCGATAGGCACGCTAGCCGATCCTCATTTATTGGGCCTTTGGGTCAGCCAGGGCGCCAGAGTCAGGTGTCCCGGCAAGAAATCGATCCCGGCCATGCCGCAGCGCTTCGCTGGACATAAGCTGGTCGTACAAGCGTCGAGCGCAAGCGAGCCCCGCATCGAAGTCCGGGCCCTCGACGGCCGCTTGCACGGCTTGCAGTAACGCGTGGGAGGCGGCATCGGTTCTGCCTTGCAATAACTGCCTCGCCTCTGTCAGATCCTGCTGCAGGTCATTGCCTGGGATAGGCATGGAACGCACCAGTCTCTTTTTCAGATCGGCATAGCACAACGGTGAAGCCGCCATCTCGGTGGCCCAGGCACAGGCGCTCGAAACCCCTTGCCCCGGTTCGACGACGCGATCAAACAATGCTGTTTGATGAAACTCAGATACCCTTTCTCGCTGCCCTTCGAGCATCAACTGCACAGCAGGAACAATGCCCAAAAGGCGTGGCAGGCGCTGTGTGGCCGATAATGGCAGCGTACCCAGTGTGACTTCTGGCAGCCCGACCCACGCATCGTTTTCAGCAACGCGGTAATGGCTCGCCAGTACGGTTTCCAACCCACCCCCCAAGGCAAAACCTTGCACAACCGCGATTACAGGTTTGCGCAAGCGTTCGATGGCCGTGTGGATATGGCTCGAAAGCCCCGGAAGCGCACCGGCGTCAGCCGTACCGAATTCGCGAATATCGCCCCCGGCACTGAAACCTCGCCCACTACCGGTGATAACCACCGCCTTCACCTGCCGATCAGCGCCGGTCCATTGCAGCGCGTCGTGTAATTCACGGCGCATACGCAGGTTGAAAGCATTGACTGGAGGCCCGTCGAGCGTCAGCAGAGCGACCGGACCCAGGCATTCCCTATGCACCTTGGACTGTGGCATCACGCAACTCCACCTATTCATGATGACGAACGGCGTTCAGCATATTACCATTCGTTCAATCATGGCAAGCTCGCACACCGCCTCCGTTGAGCTGCCTCACTTCGATTAAAACGGCTGTATGAAATTAGCGCGCTCAATCACTCTCGAGGACTTGCACTGCTTCCGGGTTGCTCATATAAATGGTGTGCGTGTATGTGAACGTGATTCACAAAAAGACGTTTTGGACCACTAGGGATAAGGCTGCGGGAGAGGAGAAATTAGAGCATTCGCCATGAGCCGGCTGGCTCATGGGTCAGAAAGCAGAGCTCCCGGTGTTGCACAGATTTACGAGCGCAGGTCCTCTATGCCACTGCGCTTCGTTTGAAAACAAAAACAACAATTCAGAGGGCACTTCAGATGGACAAAAGGAAAATGCTAGTTTCTCGCCCCCTCACTGCCGCGCCGATGATGCTTGCTGGCCTTTGCCTGGCCATGGGGGCCAGCGATGAAGCGTTCGCCTTCCGCATTGACAGCGGCATCCCCGACCTCAACATGAGCTTGGACACGACCGTGCGCTACAACCAGGGCTGGCGAGTCGATGGGCGGGACAATCACCTGGCCAACAACCCGAATTTTGACGAAGGCGACCGCTTTGCCGACAAAGGTGATGTGTTCCTTTCGCGCCTTGATCTGTTCAGCGAATTCGACCTGAACTGGCAGGACAAGTACGGCCTGCGGGTGAGCGGTGCGGCTTGGTACGACCACAATTTCCCCGACAAAAGCGAAAGCGCACCCGGCCTCGAAGGCGTAGCCAACTACCGCAACAATCGCTATTCGAGCGTGGTGGACCGCTACTACGCAGGCCCCTCGGCCGAGTTTCGTGACTACTTTGTATGGGGCAACTTCAACATCGGCTCCACCGAACTCAACGCGAAGGTGGGTAGCTTCGCCTGGTTACCGGGCGAATTCCTGTTCGGTAACGGCAGCAGTGTGTCGTACTCCATGGCCCCCAACGATGGCCTCCTGAGCGACCTCAGCCCAGGCGCCTCGGCCAAGGAAACATCGCTCCCGATCGGCCAGTTCGCAACCACTTGGCAACTGGTACCGGAACTCTCGTTGATGTTCCAGTACACCTACGACTATGAGCCATCGCGGGTGTCGGAAGGCGGTACCTACTACGCCGTTTCCGATGGTGCCCTGCGCGGGCCGGACTTCCTGGCGCCTGGTGTAGCACGTCACGATGCAAAAGAAGGCGATAACGGGGATGTCTCCGTCGGCCTGCGCTGGTCACCTAGCTGGGGCCTGGATAGCAGCTTTGGCCTGTGGTACCGCAAATTTGACGACAAGAACGCCAGCTGGGCTAACCAGGTCATCGTATCCAACCCCCGGGCACCGTATGCACGGGCTGTGTATGCGAAGGATATCGAGTTGTACGGCTTGACCTGGAACGGCGTGTACAAGTCGGTCAGCATCGGTGCCGAGGTCAACTACCGCACCAACATGCCGCTTAACACCACTGGCCAGACCTTTGTCGCGATCGGCCAGCCAGAGCCTTCCAACCTGGACGGTGCGCGCGGCGACACTGTGCATGCCCTGCTCAGCGGCGTATTCACCATCAACAAAAATTCATTCTTCGACAACGGGTCTGTGGCCGCCCAGCTTGATTACATGCATCTGGTCAAAGTGACCGATAACAAGGCATTCTTCAACGCCAGCGACAGCGAGGGTGGTTCGGTTGCAGGGCGCTGCGAAGATAATGAGCTGCTGCGTGGCTGTTCAACGCGCAATGCGGCGTCTGCAAGTGTCTCGTTCACACCGGTTTGGCAACAGGTAATGCCTAGCCTGGATGTGTCTTTCCCAATTTTCGCCACCTACGGCTTGTACGGTAACCCGGCTGCCCAGAACGCAGGCATCCCGCCAGAGGATTCCTACCTGGTCAAGCTGGGCCCACGCCTGGAGTATTTTGCAGGTTCCATGAAGCACCAGTTTGATCTTGCCTATACCGCGCGTCATGGCCGTACCGGCAATATTGGAGGCGCCAATGCCTATTCCGGGTTGGGTTTCCTGCATGACCGCGACACGCTGATCCTTACTTACCAGACTGCTTTCTGATCGGGAGTTCCAGCATGAAAATAACTACCCCAACGCTGGCTATCGCCATCCTTTCAGCCAGTGCCGCTCATGCAGCCGTTTCGCCGCAGGACGCCGCCGAGCTGGGTAAGTCACTCACTCCGTGGGGCGCTGAGGTCGCCGGCAACAAGGACGGTAGCATTCCTGCCTATACCGGCGGGCTTCCCACTTCGACCAAGCCCGCTGGCTTCCAGCCTGATACCGGGCACTGGGTCAATCCATTCGCCAATGAAAAGCCGCTGTACGTGATTACTGCGAAAAACGTCGACCAGTACGCTGACAAGCTGTCCGAAAGCACCAAGGCGTTGCTCAAGCGTTTTCCAGATACCTACAAAGTCCAGGTGTATCCCTCGCACCGGACCGCGAACTACCCAGACTGGATCAACAAGAACAGTATCGCCAATGCCACCCGCTGCAAGACCACCAAGGATGGCCTGGCCGTCGAGGGCTGCTTCGGTGGCGTGCCATTCCCGATTCCCAAGACAGGTCACGAGGTCGTCTGGAACGCTCAACTGCAATACAAAGGTGAGTCCAACATCACCAAGGGTGAAGGTTGGTATGTCGACGCCAAGGGCAGCCGCGTACTGACAGGGGGCATCAACAACCGTGGCGACGCGCAGTATTACAACAAGGATCTCGATGCTGACAAGTTCAGCGCCATTGGCACCTACCTGACCCAGTTGAACATTTACACTGCCCCGTCGCGTAACGTGGGCGAGGGTAACCTCCAGCGCTTCTATGTTGACCCAGTTGCAACACCAAACCCAACCTGGGCTTACTCGCCAGGTCAACGTCGGGTACGCCGCTCACCGGATGCCGAGTACGATTTCCCGGTCTCCACATCGGGCGGTGCCATGCTTTACGACGAAATCTACGGCTTCTCGGGCAAGCAAGACCGTTACGATTTCAAGTATGTGGGCAAGAAAGAGATGATCATCCCGTATAACAACTACGACTGGGCGTCGACCTCGCCGGATGACCTTTTGCAGCCGAACCACCCGAACCCTGAGGCCATCCGCTGGGAGCTGCACCGTGTGCACGTGGTCGAATTGACCCTCAAACCTGGCATGCGCCATGTCCAGCCCAAGCGTACCCTTTATTACGATGAAGACATCCTCGGCGCCGGTATGACAGATGCCTGGGATGCTTCCGGCAAGTTGGCCAAGGGTGTCTACATGCCGGCCTATCAAATGTATGACAAACAGATCCCCCACACCTCGTCGACCTGGCTGTTCGACTTCGCTACCGGGGTTTACTACCACTCCAGTATCACCGGTGGTGCCCGAGGCGGCATCTTCCCGCAAGCCAAGATGCAACCTGTGCAGTTCTTCACTCCCGAATCGCTGGCTCGTCAATCTCAGCGTTGATGCACACGACAGCAGCAGGCTGACCTGCTGCTGTCGTTCAGCGTTCAAAGCGATCACCGGCGACACAACGTAGACCGGTGCTCGGCAACACAGGGAGAAAATAATGAAAGCACTATTCAAGGTGCTGGCGTTGAGCGGTGGGATGTGCACTTGCATAGCCCCTGCCCTGGCCTTCACTGACCCGCTCGATCAGCCAGCGATGATGTCGGACCGGGCGGCTGGCTCGGCCCTTTATGGGCTCGCGGCAAGTGGCAACGCTCAGATCGTGGTAGTTGGCCCGCGCGGACACATTTTGCGCTCAGCCGATGCCGGCAAGCGTTTCAGCCAAAGCAAGGTGCCACTTAGCAGCGACTTGACTGCGGTTTATTTCCCAACCGCTTCGCAAGGTTGGGCGGTAGGCCACGACGGCGTCATCCTGCACAGTGAAGACGGGGGTGAAAGCTGGGTGCGCCAACTGGATGGGCGGCAGATCGGCGAACTGGCGACCCACTACTACGCCAACCTGGCAGGCAGCAGCGAAGCCTTGGATCGCGCCAGGGAGAATGCCCAGACGCTGCAGCAAAGCGGGCCCGTTCGGCCACTCATGGATGTGTATTTCGAGGATGAGAAGACCGGTTGGGCCGTAGGCGCCTACAACCTGATCCTCCACACCACCGATGGCGGCGAACATTGGCTGCCATGGATGGAACGTACCGAAAACCTTGATGAATACTCGCTGCATGCCATCAGGAAAGTTGGCGATCAAGTTTATATCGTGGGCGAATTGGGCCTGCTCATGCGCCTGGATCGCGATCAGCAACGTTTCGTCAAGCTGGAAAGCCCCTACCCTGGTTCGTTTTTTGGCCTGACCGGTCGAGATGGCTTGCTGGTCATTTTCGGCCTTCGCGGCAACGCATTCATCAGCCGCGACGACGGCAGCTCTTGGGTAAAACTTGACACGGGTAGCAGCGAATCGATCAACGCGGGCACTGTGCTGGCAGATGGCAGAGTCGTGCTCGCTACCGCTGGCGGCAGCTTACTGGTCAGCAGCGCTGATGGCAGTCGCATCGTCAGCAAATCGTCGGCTGGCCGCACGCCCGTCTACGGGGTGACCTCAGCCAGCGCCGGACTTGTGGCAATTGGCCCTGATGGCGTACGGATCGTGGCACAACCCTGAACAACAATGAGTCGTGCGTCCTCTGGACAGCGCGAGCACCTGCTTCCCCATCGGAGAAACCGCGATGGCTATAAAAATGGACCAGGCCACGGACAAATATCCCGTGATCAAGCATCGTCGAGACTTCGATGAGAAGACCGGCAACCGCATCGAGCGACTTATTTTCAACTACCGTGCGGTGATCATACTGATCATTGCATTGGTCTCTGCAGTTCTGGGCTGGCAAGCGACGCGTCTGGTCGTCAACGCAAATTTCGACCGGATGATTCCCACCTCCCACCCCTACATCCAGAACTTCATCGACAATCGCAACGAATTGAGTGGCTTGGGCAACAGCCTGCGGATCGTGGTCGAAAATACCGACGGCGATATCTTCGACCCCGCATATTTGCAGACCTTGAAAGAAGTCAACGATGAGGTGTTCCTGACGCCGGGCCTCGATAGGCCATGGATGAAATCGTTGTGGACCCCGATCCTGCGTTGGAATCAGGTGACCGAAGATGGCATGCGCGGTGGCCCGGTCATGCCTGACCACTTTGATGGCTCACCGGAAAAGCTCGCCGAGCTGCGCGAGAACCTGAATCGCTCAGGCGCTCCAGGGCGAATCGTTGCCAACGATTACAAGTCCTCGATGATCACCGTGCCAGTGCTGGACCGCTACGCCGACACCGGTCTGCCCATTGACTACAAAGCGTTGTCCCAAGCCCTTGAAGAGAAAGTGCGCAGCAAGGAACGCGACGGCATCAAGATTCACATCGTTGGTTTCTCGAAGCTGGTGGGTGATCTGATTCAGGGTTTGGACAAAGTCCTGATGTTCTTCGGCATCTCTGCATTGATTGCCACCGTGTTCGTGTATGGCTACACGCGCTGTCTGCGCAGTACCCTGATGCTGGTTGCCGTTTCGATACTCGGCGTGGTCTGGCTCCTGGGCCTAATGCACCTGGCAGGCTATGAGCTGGATCCTTATACGATCCTGGTGCCTTTCCTTATTTTCGCCATCGGACTGTCCCACGGTGCGCAGAAAATGAATGGCATCATGCAGGATATCGGGCGTGGCACTCACAAGTATGTGGCGGCGCGCTACACCTTCCGGCGTTTGTTCATGGCGGGACTCACTGCCCTGCTCGCGAACGTGGTGGGCTTCGCGGTACTGATGATCGTCGATATACCGGTGATTCGGGATCTCGCGCTGACTACCAGCATCGGCGTCTCGGTACTGATCTTCACCAAGCTCATCCTCATCCCTATCCTTCTTTCCTACACCGGCGTTGGTCAACATGCCGCAGAGCGGTCCTTGCGTGAGCAGAGCGGCGATCACAGCCGGCCCACGGGGATATGGGCCTTCTTCGCAGCGTTTACCCAGCGCAAATGGGCCTGGTGTGCGGTGATCGTCGCTGCCCTGCTGACCACTGCCGCGCTATTCGTTCGCCATGACCTGCAGATCGGAGACCTCAGTGCCGGCGCACCCGAACTGTGGCCAGAATCGCGTTACAACCGGGATGTCGCCTTCGTCACGGCGAACTACGGTCTGTCCAATGACCAGTTCGCGATCCTGGTCAAGACCCAACCTAACGTCTGCGACCATTTCAGCAACTTGCTTGAAGCCGATCGGCTGGGCTGGGAGCTGAGCCATGTCCCAGGGGTGCAAGCCACTGAGTCCTTTGCCACGCTCACCAAGCGTGGGGTCGCGGGTACCTACGAAGGTTACTTCAAGTGGAACAGCATCATCCGCGAGCCGCGGTCGCTGGGCTATGCGGCGTCGCAAGTGCTGGTCAACAACCCGGACGTGCTCAACCCCAAGTGTTCGGTGTTCCCGGTCATGGCGTACCTGAGCGATCACAAGGCCAGTACGCTCAGCCGTGTGCTGGAGCGCGCCGAAGCGTTTGCCAAGGAGCACAACAGTGCCGAGGTGCAGTTCCTGCCAGCCGCAGGTAGCGCGGGGATCGAGGCAGTAACCAACATCGTGGTGAAAGAGTCGTTCTACAAAATGCATGGGCTGCTTTATGTGGGCGTGATCCTGCTGTGCCTGATCACGTTCCGCAGCTGGCGTGCCGTGTTGGTCGCACTGATTCCACTACTGATCACTACGGTTCTGTGCGAAGCGCTGATGGTCTGGCTTGGCATCGGGGTCAAGGTAGCGACGCTTCCGGTAATCGCCCTGGGGGTTGGCGTTGGGGTCGACTATGCGCTGTACCTGTTGTCGGTCCAGTTGCTGTTGCAGCGCCGTGGTTTCACCTTGTTCCAGGCTTACACCGCTTCGCTGCAGTTCACTGGGAGGGTTGTCGCATTGGTCGGCATGACCATGGCGGCGGGCGTGATTACCTGGGCGTGGTCACCGATCAAGTTCCAGGCTGACATGGGCATCCTCCTGGCATTCATGTTCCTGTGGAACATGCTGGGCGCGCTGATTCTGATTCCTGCATTGTCCTACTTCCTGCTGCAAAGCCGTGAACAGCGCAAGCAAGCACAGACGGCCAGCCTGGAGGCGCATGAAATGCGACCAGAAATGGCAGCCGAGCCGAGTCACAAAAAGGCTGCAACGGCCAGAACTGCTTAATTATCAGCGTTACAGCGGCCCGCCCGCCCGGGCAGGCCGCTCCAATTGACACCCCTCTCTCGACACCCCTGGCCGCACTCACTTGCAAACGGTGTTGCACCCATTCGGCCGTGAGCCGGATGACCCGCCCCTTCAAACAATAAGAACCGATACCCAATCGGGAAAGGAAGCCAACATGAAATTCTTGCTAACCCCAGCGATCGCGTTAATGAACCGTTTGAACTTCACCTTGAAATCCAGCTTGATCTGCGCACTGCTGCTGGCGCCATTGCTGGCAGCCGAGTATTACCTGACCCGCGATATCTACGAACAAATCAGTACAACGCGGGTTGAACTCGACAGCCTGCGCACACTACGCACGGCACTGGATGTCAGTCGTGACCTCCAAGCGCTGGTCGACCTGTCTGAGTTGCTGCTGGTACATGGCACTACGGGCCGCGCCGCCGATGCAATCAAGCAGGCAGAGGCGCTTGAAGCTGCGGCTATACAGCGGCTGGCCGGCATACCTTGGGACGCGGGTAGTGCACTCGGCGAAAAGCGTGACGCTATCGTTAAAGCGCTAAATGCAGCCGGCCAAGAGGCACGCTGGTCAACCAAACTGGAAGTCCGCCGCAAGCAATTGGCAAATGCATTGAACCTGAACAAGTCGATCATTTCCGAAGCCGGTCTATCTCAAGACGGCAGCCGTGTGATCCGGCAATGGGTAGACCTGGTGACCAGCAGTACGCCGCGTGTCCTCGCAGCGCTGGGCACGACCCGTGGGCTCGGTGCTTTGGTGATGCTTGATCAACAACTTGGATCAGCCAACGCCATACGGCTGGAACAAAACCTGATGACCCTGGGCGGCCTTGAAGACGAATACCGCCAGACACTTGCGGATCTGCAAGAGCCAGCCCTCGCCCAATTGGGCTCGTACAGCTTGCAAACGCTGGTGCAACAGCAGCGCCTGCTGGCCAATGACTTGCTGGTTGGCGATGAACTGAAGGGTACCTGGCAGGCTTTTTTTGTCCAGGTCAGTGAAGAGATGGCCAAGACCCACCAGCTGAACAGCGCCGTTATCGATCAGGTTGGTGAGAACCTGCAAAGTCGCATCGACCGCCAAGTCGTCAACCTGACGACCTTTGTCGCCCTGCAGGCGTTGTTGCTGTTGGCCATAGCCTACTTGTTCGGTGGCTATTACATGTCCATTCGAACCTCGCTCCAAGGGCTGGGGAAGCTGCTCGAGCAGGTCGCCAATGGCGATATGACGGCCGCCTACGTACCACCGAGCCGGGACGAGCTGGGCGATCTCGGGCGCACGCTTGCTCGCGCCCTTGCCCGGATACGCGAACTGATCGTTGGCGTCAGCGCCACCGCTGCACAGGTGGCACGCAGCGCTGCGCAGGTCGAAGTGCACTCGGTTGATGGCTACCAGGCAATTTCAAGTCAGCGCGATCAGCTCGGCATGCTGGCAACGGCCATGAGCCAGATGTCGGCGAACGCTGAGTCGGTTGCGGGGAATGCGGCACTGGCTGTGGACAGCGCTCAACAGGTCAATCAGCAGACTATTACCGGCCAAACCTTGGTGGATTCACAGGTATGCGCGATTGCAGACCTTAGCGGGGAAATGGAAAAATCGGTCACGGCCATCAACCAGCTTGCCCAGAACAGCCATGAGATAGGTCGCATCGTCGAGGTCATCAACAGCATCGCACAACAGACCAACTTGCTCGCCTTGAATGCCGCCATCGAAGCGGCGCGTGCCGGCGAGCAAGGCCGTGGTTTTGCAGTGGTTGCCGATGAAGTTCGTACCCTCGCCAAGCGCACTCAGGAGTCCACCCGCGAAATCGAGGGCATGATCGAAATGCTAGGGCAAGGAGTCGGTGTCGCTGTCAAGACCATGAACGCCAGCCACGAAAAAGCGAACCTGTGCAGGGCCCAGTCGCAGCAGGTGGAAAGTGCCTTGGGCAACGTCCTGACTTGTACTGGCGCCATCCTGGATCAAAGCCGGCAGATCGCCGCTGCGGCTCAGCAGCAGAATGCGGTTGCCATTGAGATGGATCGCAATATCCTGGAAATCAACCGTACGGGCGAGTGCACTGCGGCGGGAGCAGGTCACTCCGAGAAGGCGTCCCGACAACTGTCAGTGTTGGTTTCACAGCTAAAAGATGCCGTAGGCCGGTTCAGCGTATAGGAGACTGAAGGGGCGATCCTGGCCGCGGCCGCCCCTTCTGATTACAGAGTTACAACAGGCCTGTCTCAGCAGCGGTCTGCACACCGCCGTCCATACCACGCTCGCGCAGTACCTCTACCGCTACAGCCAGGGCGCTGGATACCGCAGGAAACCCTACATAAGGGACGGTCTGGATGATCACTTCTTGAATGTCATCGGCTGTCAGACCATTGGTGATGCCGAAGCGCAAGTGATTACGTAGTTCTTCGGTCTGGCGCAGCGCAATCAACGTGCTGATCACCACGACGCTACGCGTCTTCAGGTCCAGCCCTGGGCGTGACCATACGGCGCCGAAAGCATGTTCCACTGCCATGCGCCCTACATCCGCAGCAAAACGCCCGGAGTTGACATTCGCCTCCATGGTTTTGGCGAACTCAGGGCCCATCATGCGGACCATCAGGTCATAGCCGGCTTTCCAGTTTTCATTGTCAATCATTTTCAAAGCTCCTGGTCGAATACGAGGCCGGCAGCGCTTGCCGGCCTGCTTTTTGGCTGTCATTTCGAGGGCGCAGCGCTCGCGCTAGATGAGACCTGTGTATCGATTGCGGCTGCGGATACCTGATCGCCGGTCGGGTACCGGCCCATGCCCAGGTAACTGAGCGCGGCCAGCACGAAACAGCCCGCTGCCACCATCAACGCCACGTTGTAGTTGCCGAAATAGTCGTACGAGAGTCCTATCAGCGACCCTTGTATCGCAATCATCACGGCGATACAGAAAACGCTGATGCCGTAGATCGAAGCGTAGGAACGCATGCCGAAATAACGCGCGATCATGAATGCAACGACATCGATCTCGGCGCCCTGCCCTAGCCCCAGCAATATCAACGCAACAATCGCCACCCACGGCTCAAGCGATTCGGGTAGCAGTAACAGACAACCTGCCGCAGGCCCCAGGGTGAAGATGCAGGCCACAAGTGGAGCCCAGATGCGGTCGACCAGCATTCCGGTGACAAAGGCGCCAATCAGCGCTGAGACACCCACTACGCCGATCAGTGCGGCAGCGCTGGCTGCCTCCAGCCCCTTGCCCACCAAAAGCGGCTGAAACTGCGAGAGCAAGGCAACGATCGGTGCATAGTTCAATGCCGAGGCCACGCACACCAGGACCACTTTGTGATTTTTCAATAACCCCCAGAGTGAGATCTGGGCTTTTGCGCCCGCCGGCGCCGAAGTGGGCGCTACGCTCGCACCCCGTATCCAGAGCCAGGCCGTGGGTAACGCAATCAACAAAATGAGTGTACCGAGGGCGACGAAGCCCATGCGCCAGCCGTAGGTAGCGATTATGGCGAACACCGCTGGCGGTAACAAAGCGCCTGATAGCGCCAGGCCAGAGCGAGTGATGGCCAGTGCCAAGCCGCGAGAGCCCACGAAAGCGCCTGTGACTACGCGGGTGAAGGTCAACCCCGTAGTCGCCGCACCGACAACACTGAGCAGCCCATACAACAGGTAGTAAAGCGGTAGCGGCCCATGCATCAGGGCCAACGAAAAGTACGCGCAAGCTGTCAGTAAAAGCCCGCCAATCAATACTGGGCGAACGCCAACGCGGTCCACCAGCCGGCCAAGTACCGGTGCGATCAGTGCGGCGGCAAGGCTGGCGTTTTGTGCCAGCGATATGTCGCCTCGGCTCCACCCGAAAGCTTCCTGAAGCGGTGCCACGAACAGACTGGACACGGATGGCCAAACCGAAAGGCACATCCCCGTGCCTATCAGTGCCGCCAGCCCAAGGCGCCAGTGCTCGCGCCATTCGCGCATCGCGACACGCCATTGATCGTTGTTATGGGCAGTCATGCTGCACCCTCTTGTTATTGGAATGAGGCGACGCACGTTAGGTGATCGCAGCTGGATGTGTCAGTTAAGGACCGACAGCGCTTCGTTGGAAAACGTATCGAAACCAAGGCCCAGGCGTGCCTTGCGCGCCCAGTGCGGATCCTGTAGCAGTGACCGACCAACGCCCACCAGGTCGAACTCACCGCGGTCAAAGCGCTTCATTAACGCAGGCAAGTTGTCGCTGGCCTGCGCCCCGCCCTGTTTGTTGCTGTCATACATCCCGTTGTTCAGGCCAATGCCGCCAACTGTCATGGACAAGCACCCGGTCAACTTCTTGGCCCAGCCGGCGAGGTTCAACAGGCCATCTTCGCCACCTTGATCGGGGAACTCGGAACGATCGAAGAAGCGCACGCTGGCGTCGAAGACGCTGACGCCCGCATCGGCGATCGGTGTCAGTATCTGTTCCAGCTCTTCGGGGTTGTAGGCAAGCTTCGCCTTGAAATCCTGCTGCTTCCATTGTGAAAACCGGAACACGATAGGCATGTCCGGGCCCACAGCGCTGCGGATGGCACGCACCACCTCGGCTGCAAAGCGACTCCGTTCGCGATGGTTGCCACCCCAGCTATCGCGACGCTGGTTAGTGACCGACCAGAAGAAGTTATCGATCAGGTAGCCATGACCGCCATGAATGGCGATGCCATCGAAACCACAGTCACGGGCGTGCGCAGCACTGCGTGCGTAGGCCTGGATGACGTCGGCGATGTCGCGCTCTGTCATGGGCTGAGTTGGCACCAGCTGGCTTTGCACATAGCTATCCGGGGATGAGGTCAGCCCACCCTGCGGTCCCCAGATGCCCGATGGCCGCATGGAGGCGACCTCTGGGTAAGGCCCTGTGCCCTGGTGGCGCATGACGCCTTGGTGCCAGAGTTGCGGGAAGACCACGCCACCCGCCTCGTGGACCTGCTGCACCACGTGGCGCCAGGCGGCGAGCGCGCTTTCACCGTACAAGTGAGGCAAATCCGATTCGCCGATCCCGGCCTCGCCCAAGGCAGCAGGGTGATCGATCCCGACGGCCTCGGTGATGATCAACCCGGTCTCACCTTCAGCGCGGCGCCGGTAATATCCGGCCACCCTCTCGCCGGGTACACCCGCAGGGCTGAAATTACGAGTCATCGGCGACATGACGATGCGATTTTTCAGCTGAAGCGAGCCGATGCGCAGGGGTTCGAACAATGGAGCGAGTAGCGAGTCCATGGTGTGACACCTCAGATAGAGTGGCGGATCATCGGCGAGGGGCATTGCTGCCAGAACCAGACCAGAAACCTTCCCAGGTTGGAAAACTCGAAGGCAGGCGCGGCTGGTGGCGCTCGGTTGTGTATTTGCCCGGCCAGTTCTGCCACTGGGGATTGCCAGGGCGCTGCAACCAGTCGGTGGAATACCAGTGGCGCTCATCGCGGCGAAGGAAAAACCATTGCCCATCACGACGCTGGTAGTGGTCGAAGTAACAGATGGCCATGACCACCCAGTGCTCGCCGTCCTCATGCTCTGCCCGGCAATACACGGTGCCGGTGGCATGGTCCGCATCCTGAAAATCGATGGTGTGCCCGCAGATCTGGTGAACACAGCGATGGAACGCCTTGAGAATCTGCTCGGAGCCATAGAACGCAGCGAGCGCCTCTCGCCCCTTGCCCCAGCGGCCGCAATCGACATCGTCCACGAACAAGCCAACCAGGCCGTCAAGATCGCGGGAATCCACGGCCAAGGCATAGCGTGCAGGTAACTGGCCTATGGCTAGCTGTGCTTCCACCCGCTCCAGACGCTGCAGCAATGGGTTCTGACTCATGCCGACCGCTCCGCGGCCCAGCGACGCTCATCAGCCACGTACGGTTGATGGGCGAGCAAGCCGCCATCGACGTTGATCACCTGGCCTGTTATGAACTCTGCCTCCTCGCTGGCAAGGAACAGCGCCGCATTGGCGATGTCCGCGACCGTGCCCAACCTCGGCGTCAGATGATGCGACAACATCATCTCGCCAGCCGCCCCTGCATAGTCATCGGCCGTGGCCGGCGTCAGGATCAAGCCAGGCGCAACGGCGTTGCAGCGGATACCTTGCTTGCCATGTTGTGTCGCCACATAACGGGTCAGGCTCTCAATACCTGCCTTGGATACCGCGTAGGCGCTGTAGCCCATTGCCCCTGCCTGCGCTGAGCCAGAGCTGGTATTGATAATCGAGCCACCACCGTTTTGCAGCATCGGCGCGAGTGCGTACTTGATCGCCAACAAGGTGCCGCGCAGATTGATACGCATGGTGTCGTCCCAGACCTGGACATCCATTTCCTGAACCGGCGAATCAAGCCGGGATGACAAATGGGTGGCAGCCGCATTGTTGAAGAGAATGTCGACGCCGCCAAATGTTGCCACTGTCCGCTCGATCATGGAGCGGATCGAGCTTTCATCACCGAGGTCCACGCGCACAGAGCTGGCCAGCAGCCCGCTGCGGTACAAGGCATCAGCCTGCTCCGATGCACCTTCTTGGTTGATATCGGCCAGCATCACCCGAGCACCTTCTTCCGCGAAGCGGCGGGCAGTCGCCAAACCGATACCGGACGCAGCCCCGGTCACGATGGCAACCTTGCCTGTAAGTCGATTCATCTTCATTCCCCGCTTCAAACGGCGGTATAGAGGCCGCCATCGACCTGGATTACCTGCCCCGTGATGTACCCCATGCCTTGGCCACAAAGCCCAACCACCGCCCTACCGATATCATTCCGCTCATGGCCCATGCGACCGAGGGGAAAGTTGGCGATGTACGCGTCGCGCAGTGCTGGGTTGCTGTCGAAGAAGGCTGCCGATGCCGCTGTCAGCGCTGATGGCGAGATAGCATTGACCGTGATGCCCTGCGGTCCCCATTCGCGAGCCAGTGCCTTGGTCAAACCACGGATGCCCCCCTTGATCGCGGCATAGGCAGGGTTCAGCGCGGCGCCGTGTAGGCCGAATGTCGAACACAGCAGAATCATGCGGCCGGCGCCGCTGGCGCTTAACGCTTCATGGGCCGATAGCGCGCAATGATGTGCCCCGACAAGGTCAACAGCGACCTGCGCGTCCCAATCCTCGTCTACAAAGTCCTGCAGCTGTTTAGGATGACCAGAGGCGCCGTGGGTGGCGTTATGGACGAGGATATCCAGCCCTCCGAAATGTTCCAGGGAGGCCTTGACTGCGGATTGCATGTCCAGCAGAGACGTGACGTCTGCTTCAATTGCCAGCGCTTCCCCGCCCTCGGCCTGCACCAGTCGAACGGTCTCCTCGCCGGTAGCACCGCGGCGCGCCGCTACCACTACACGCGCACCCGCGGCGGCCAGCTCCAGGGCGATACCCCGCCCGATACCTCCGCCCGCTCCGGTAACCAGGGCAGTCTGCCCCGCCAGGCTGTTGCCAGGCATTGTCTTTTTCATGGGACCATCCATACGCCACCGTCCACTGGGATTGATGCACCTGTCACGGCGCTAGCGCCGACCAGCATCGCGATGGTTTGCACGACCCCCGTCTCGATCCCTGGGACGAACCCTAGCGCAGGCGGTGGTGGGCCCATTTCCGGACTCAGCGGCAGTGCAGCGCCCACCAGCTGTCCAGCGAATACAGTGGGATCGAGCCCAAGCCAATTGAGCCGGATACCCTGCCCTCCCCACTGACGCGCCGCCGACTTCATCATTGCGCGCTGCGCCTCGCTCAAGGCAGACAGGGCAGCAAATCCGCCCGCCCCTGTGAGTGAAAAGTTAGGGCCGATCAGCACCACACTTGCCGAGCCAGGGGTCAATGCTCGCCATACTGCTTGCAAGCAATGACGGCTGGTGCGCAGGGGAGCCAACAAGGCTGAACTCCATTGCTCAGGCGAAAGCGCCACCACGGGCTGGGCATCGCGGCTCTGCGCATTCCCCACGGCCAGAACAACCGCGTCTATGCCGCCCAATGCCAGCTTGGCCCGAGCGACTGCTGCTTCGACAGCCGCAAGGTCAGTGAAATCTTGGTCGGCGTCGAGTACCTGGCAGGCCGCTCCTTGATCACGCATGGCATCCGCCAGGCCGTGTAAACCAGGGCATCCGGGTATCGCTACCAGAACCCTGGTGGTGTTCAGCAACGGCGTGTTCCGTCCTGCCTTACTCATGGCTAGCCCGTCTCATTCAAGTGAAATGGTGGGTGACTACACGACCGTCAGTACCCCTTGGCAAAGCGCGCAAGATGGTGATCAGTGTCACCGAAGCGCTTTTCCAACAGCGTCATGAAGCGGAAATAGTGGCCAACCGGATACTCTTCCGTCATGCCAATACCACCATGCAACTGCACGCCCTGGGCGCAAACAAACCGCCCAGCCTTGCCAGTCGCGGCTTTCGCCGCCGAGACTGCTCGGCGGCGTTCATTGACGGGCTTGTCGAGGTACGCCATGCCGCGGAACAGGATGGAACGCGCGTGCTGCGCCTCTACGAACATTTCAGCCATACGATGCTGCAAGGCCTGGAACTTGCCGATAGGCTGGCCGAACTGATTGCGCGTCTTGATGTATTCGGCCGTCATGTCCATCACCCCGTGCATCACGCCAAGGCTCTGCGCCACCACAGCCAACGCCGAACGGTCGAATGCTTCCTCAAGAATCGGCTGGCTGCGGGCAGGCTCGATGAGCAAGGCAGCCGTTTCCAGCTCAACCCGGTTGAACCGAACATCGGCGGCCCGCGTTCCATCTACCAGGGCATATTCGATGACCTCAACACCGGGAGCCTTGCGGTCGACGATGAATACGGCCGGGTGCTGATAGTCATCCAGGCGTGCAGTGACCAGCAACTTGTCTGCGGAGGGCGCATCGAATACCAATGTCTTCAAGCCATCAAGCTGATAACCATCGCCGGCGCGACGCGCTACGGTATCGTCGATGCAACCCAGCGTGAAGCGTGATCCAGATTCGCTGTCGGCAAACGCGAGCAACATCCGCCCCTGGACCAGGGCTGGCAGCAAATCCTTGCGGTGGTAGTCGCTGCCCGAGCGGTCGACGATGCGCGCGCACAACATCACGCTGCTGATGAAAGGCTCCAGCACCATGCCCCGACCAAACGATTCGAGTACGACTGCAGCCTCGACGAATGAGCAGTCCAGCCCGCCAACATCCTCCGGCAGTGTCAATGCCAGCCAGCCAAGTTCGGCAAAAGTTTGCCAATGTTCACGGCTGAAGCCTTCACCAGCAGTCGCCTGATGCCGGCGCTGCTCAAAACCGTAATCCTCGCGGATATAACGCTCTACACCATCGCGCAGCATCAACTGCTCTTCGGAAAGATTGAAATCCATGTGAAAACCCTCAGAGTCCGAAAGCCAGTTTGGCGATGATGTTCTTCTGCACTTCACGTGCCCCGCCGTAAATGGTCGCGGCGCGTTGGAAGAAGTACATGTTGGTACGTCCCAGCATATGGCCTGGCCAGAGATCATCCGCAGCTTCGGGTGCGTCTTGTTCCAACATGTCGTGGGTGAAGAAGCGCAGCGCGCGAGGCCCCATGGCATCGACCTGCAGCTCCGTTACGCGCTGCTGCAGTTCTGAACCTCGCACTTTCAATGTCGAGACAACAGCATCGAGGTTATCGCGCAGCTCTTCCTTGGCGAGAATGCGCAGTACCGACCATTCGAGCGCCAGAATGTCGCATTCGATTTCCGCCACTTTCCGAGCGAACGCAGGCGTTTCCAGCAGCGGTACACCGTCAACCATTTCAGAGCGGGCAATGGCCTTGGCTTTCTCCAGCTCGCGCTTGTTGAAATAAATGAATGCGCTGGAGGTCCGCTCCTTCTCCAGAAGGTACTTCGCATAGGTCCAACCCATGCCCGGCTCGCCTACCAGTTGCTCCTTGGGAACTCGGACGTTTTCCAGGAACACTTCGGTCAAGCCATGCCCACCGTCGATTGAAATGATCGGCCGCACGGTGATACCGGGGGTTTTCATGTCGATGAGCAGGAACGAAATACCCCGTTGTGGCTTGACGGTCGAATCAGTGCGAACGAGGAAGAAACCCCAGTCGGCAATCGTCGCATCGCTGGTCCAGATTTTCTGGCCATTGACCACGTAGTGCGTCCCGCTTTCGTCGAGTTCGGCACGGGTTCTCAGGCTGGCCAAATCCGAGCCAGCGTTGGGTTCGGAGAAGCCTTGGCACCAGAACACCTCGCCTGCCAGCAGAGGCGGGAGGAAGGTTTGCTGCTGCCACTCGTTGCCAAACGCAATCACCACCGGGGCCATCATGTGGGTGCCTTGCCAGCCGTAGTCCAGGCCATTGGCATTGAGCATTTCCTCAAGGAAGATATGCTTGCGAATGGGTGACCAATCGGTACCACCATGGGCCTCGGGCCAGTGCGGGGCGCCCCAGCCTCTTGCGTGAAGGGTCTTCTGCCACTGACGCAGCACATCGCGGGGCGGAGGGTGTGCACCCACGTAGCCGAAGTGCGCTACTTCGGGGCTTACGCTTTCTTGAAAAAACTGCCGGACTTCCTGACGGAAGCGCTCATCCTCGGGGCTGAATTCGAAATTCATACTGCAGTCTCTCATTGTCGATGAAGGGTAGGTCTGGCGGCAGCATGATCTTCACCTAACCATGGCTAGCGTGAGCGCGTTGACGCAGCGCCACCTTGTTGATCTTGCCGGTGGCGATGCGCGGCAGTTCGCTGACGAACTCGATGGCCTTGGGGCATTTGTATCCTGCAAGGACCGACTTGCAGTGGCCGATCAGTTCGGCCTCGCTGAGGTGTGCCCCAGTTGTTGCCACGATGAAGGCTTTCACCGCCTCACCCCACTTGCTGTCCGGGATGCCAATGACCGCGGACTCAACAACTTGGGGATGCAGCTCAAGCGCGACTTCAACTTCTCGGCTGTAAATGTTTTCACCGCCGGAAATGATCATGTCTTTCTTGCGATCGACCAGGAAAAGGTAGCCATCAGCATCCTGGTAACCCATGTCACCGGTGTGGTACCAGCCGTCACGCAGCGCTTCCATGGTCGCTACCGAATTGTTCCAGTAGCAGGTCAGTTGGGTATCGGAGCGCAGCAACACCTCGCCAGGCACACCTTGGTCGCAGTCGCGGCCCTCGTCATCGACGATGCGCAGGTCGAACCCGGGGCCAGGGATACCCACCGACTCCAGTCGTCTGATCTGGTCGGCGCTGCCATACGGATCTACCTCATGGCGTGGTAATGCACAGGCATTGCTTTCGGTCATTCCATACTGGACCGAGAAAATCGGGCCGAGCTTTTCAATGGCACGTTTCAACAGCGGCACCGGAATGGGCGCCGCAGCCGTGACCACATGATCGAGGGACTTGAGGCAGAACTGGTCTATCTGTGGCTGGTCAAGGAACGATTGCAGCATGGCGGCAACCATGAAGGTGAACGTCACCCGTTCATCCTCGATTGCCCGCATTGCCGCGAGCGGATCGAAGCCCGCTTGCACCACGGTTGAACCACCCACCCACGCTGCGGAATTGACAAAGCCAATACCGCCGATATGAAAGGCCGGAGTGGTCTGCAGTACCCGCGTCGCACCGCTGAACCCGGTGACCAATGCACAGGTTTCTGCCGTTCTGCACATGGCGTGGTGAGTTCGCACCACGCCTTTCGGCGTGCCGGTGGTGCCGCTCGTGTACATCAGATAGGCGAAATCTTCGGGCTGCGAACGGATAGGAGGCCCCGCCTCGTCGCCGTCGCTGACGGCTTGCTCGAACGGTGTAGCCCACTGTGGGGTTACGCCAATGCAAATAAAGTGTTCGATCGTGGGCAGCTCGCCACGCAGCTGGTCGACCAATGCCGTGTACTGTGCTTCGAACACCAGCACCTTGGGCGAGGCATCCTGGAGAATGTAGTGAACTTCCCGCGCCGCCAGGCGGAAGTTCACCGTTGCCGCAATAAAGCCCGCCCACTCACAGGCACGATAAGTTTCAAAGTACTCGACACAGTTGGTCGACAGGATTGCCACACGGTCCTGGCGGCGCAGGCCAGCTCGATAGAGATGGGATGAAAGCCGACGCGCACGCACGGCCAGTTCAAGATTGCTAACCCGGCGCGACGCGCTGGTGAAAGCATTGCCAGCAGGAAAATAGCGAGCGTTGCGCTCGGTCATCTCACCAAGAGTCTTCATCGAAATTCCGTCATTCTTATCAGGCTGTTGTAGAACGGATTACGTTTATGCAGGTGCAAAGTGTGCGGTCAGCACTCCAAGGCGGCAGGGTCTGCCAGCAACTCGGCCAGCCTGGCAGTAAAGCGTGCGGCGTCGGCACCGTTGATTACCCGGTGGTCATAGCTCAACGACAACGGCAGCGTTTGGCGCCACTCTATGGCGTCGCCAGCACCGCGACGGGGTTTTTCCTGTGTACGCGTAACCCCAAGAATGGCCACCTCCGGCGCGTTGACTATCGGCGTGAAAGCAGTGCCACCGAAGCTTCCCAACGAGCTGATGGTGAAGCAACCGCCAGTCATTTCGGCCATGGCCAGGCCTTTCTCTCGGGCCTTGGCAGAGATGGCCTGCAGCTCGGCCGCCAGCTCATGAATGGTCTTGCGGTCGCAATCACGAAGCACCGGTACCAGCAGGCCAAACTTCGTATCAACAGCCACACCGATGTGGAAATACTTCTTCAGCACCAGGTTCTTGCCACTGCCGTCCAGTGATGCATTGAACTGTGGCAGGCTCTGCAGCGCGCCAACAACGGCCTTGATCAAGTAGGGCAGCAGGGTGAGCTTGGTAGTGGCCCCGGCCTCGTTGAGCGCCTTGCGGCGGACGTCGAGTTCGGTAATGTCAGCATCATCATGGTGCGTGACATGGGGAATCATCACCCAGTTGCGCGCCATGTACTTGCCCGTCAACGCTTGCACACGACTGAGCGGCCGCGTCTCGATCTCGCCAAATTCGCCAAAATCAACCTGCGGCCAAGCTGGCAGATCGCTACCGAACTTTAGCGGTGCAGCTGGAGCGGCTTGGGTGTTACTGGGCTGTTTGGCCGCTGGGCTCTCGACACTCATTAGCTTCTCCCTACCTGACTGACGTTTCAGACGATCTCGGCCAACACCGTACCAACCTCGTAGGTTTCACCGGCCTGAGCGATGATCTTCAAGGTGCCACTCGCCGGAGCCTCGACCTCCTGGATCGACTTGTCGCTTTCCAGGGCATAGATGATTTGCCCTTCCTCCACGGTGGCGCCATCTGCAACCAGCCATTCGGACAACGTACCTTCATTCATCGAAAAGCCCAGTTTGGGCAGCAGGATCTGGGTGCTCATGGCTGTTTCCTTAGGTTTAATTTCACTTGAGCGTTGCGCGGACTGCCGCTTCAATCTGCTCGAGGCTGGGAACATGTGCGTCTTCAAGCGGCTTGGAGAAAGGCACAGGCGCATAGTTGGACCCTACGCGCTGGACGGGGGCCTTAAGCTGCCCATAGAGCGATTCGTAGATCAGCGAGGCGATTTCGGCACCGACCCCGAACGGCTTGACCGCTTCATGGACGATCACCGCACGGCCGGTTTTGGCTACCGAAGCGAGGAAAGTGTCGGTGTCCAATGGCGAAATGGTGCGCAAGTCGATCACTTCGGCCGAGATACCATCAGCCGCCAGTTTCTCTGCCACTGCGCAGCAGTCCAGGACGCGGCGGCTGTAGCTGATCAGCGTGACATCGGTACCTTCGCGCAGGATATTGGCCTTGCCCAGCGGGATCTTCTTTCCACGCTCTGGCGCAGGGCCTGGTGTCCAGTAGGTCGGCATGTTTTCGATGAACAGGACCGGGTCGTCGTCCTCGATCGCCGAGAGCATCAAGCCGTAGGCATCAGCAGGGCTGGACGGGGCCACGACCTTGATACCGGCGGTGTGGGCGAACCAGGCCTCCAGGTAGTCGGCGTGCTGCCCACCGGTGCCGAAGCCCGCACCGGTCATGGTACGGATGACCATGGGTACGTGGGTTTGGCCGCCTGACATGAAGCGCAGCTTCGCGGCATGGTTGATGATCATGTCCATGGCCACGGTGGTGAAGTTCATCAGCATGATTTCTGCCACTGGGCGCATGCCGACGATGGCCGCACCGATAGCCGCACCGATAATCGCCTGCTCGGAAATCGGCGTTGAGCGTACCCGCGAATCACCGTAGGTTTGGGACAGCCCGCGGGTGACGCCGACGATGCCGCCCTCCTCCTTGTCACCGACATCCTCACCAAGGACGATGACGTTTGGATCGGCAGCCATGGCGTCGTCGAGCGCCAGGTTGATCGCCTGGATGGTATTGAACTTGGCTGGCTGGTTCATACGTTCACCTCGTCCTTGAAGATGTCGCGCTTGAGCTCTGCGAGATCCGGATAGGGGCTGTTCAATGTAAATTCCACGGCTTCGTCGATTTCGCGCTCGATAGCGGCTTCCATACTGGCAAGGTGGTCTTCGCTGGCCAGGCCAGTAGCGATGAGCCAGTTACGCAGCAGTGGCACTGGGTCCTTGGCCATCCAGGCTTCTTTCTCGCCCTTGTCCATGTAGCCGTCAGCGTCACCGAACACGTGGCCATGGAAGCGGAAAGTCTTGGCTTCGATCAGTGTCGGCCCTTGGCCGTCGCGCGCACGGTCGACCGCTTCGCGGGCTGCTCGGTAGGTGGCCACCGGGTCGTTGCCATCTACCGTGATGCCGGGCATCGAATAAGCCGCTGCGCGCTGTGCGATGTTTGCCACGGAAGTGCCGTAGGCATACTTGGTGTGCTCGGCGTAACCGTTGTTCTGGCACACGAAGATCACTGGCAATTTCCACACCGACGCCATGTTCAGCGCTTCGTGGAAGGCGCCAATGTTGCTCGCGCCGTCACCAAAATACGCAACGGTGACGCGCTTCTCACCGCGAATCTGCGCGGCGAGGGCCAGGCCGTTGGCTATCGGCATCGAGCTGCCGACGATACCGGTGGTAACCATCACCCCCGTGGCCGGGTGGGTGACATGCATAGGGCCACCTTTGCCCTTGCAGGTACCGGTCGCACGGCCACCAAACTCGGCCCAGAGGTCCTTGAGCGGGATACCTTTGGCGATCATGTCATGCACGCCGCGGTAGATGGTGCAGATGTAATCTTCGTTGTTCAGGCATGCCGATACTGCCGAGGGAATCACTTCCTGCCCGCGTGGCGAGTAATACGGCATGACCAGCTTGCCGGACTTCAACACTGCACGAAAACGGTCGTCATTCTGTTTGATCCGCGTCATGCGCTGGTAGATGCCGACCAGGATCTCGCCTTCTGCAACTGAGGCTGTCATTTCAATGCTCTCCATTCGAACCGAATCACAAGGCTGAGTACTTACTCACCAGATCTTTTCTTGCCCTGCCGAATGCGCAGCAGCGATGTAGGCAAAGATGAACGATGCCGCGATGCTGGTACCGGCCCCCGGATACGCTCGCCCGCTTACCCCTGCGGTCGCATTGCCCGTGGCGTAGAGCCCGGCAATGGGTTGGCCGTCCTCGCGCAGCACCCGTGCATACTCATCGGTCACTAGGCCGCCAGCAGTGCCGACGTCGCCTGGGTACATGCGCACCGCATAGAACGGGCCTTGCTCGATCGCACCCAGGTTGGGGTTGGGCTTGATGGTCGGGTCCCCATGGCAACGATCGAAGGCCTTGCCACCCCGGGCAAAATCCTCGTCCTTGCCAGTGACACAAAATTGATTGAAGCGTTTGACGGTCCTGAGCAGGCCGGCGGTTTCGATGCCGCACTTGCTCGACAACTCTTCGAGCGTATCGGCCTTGATCATGTAGCCGCTGTCCAGCCACTGTTGGGGGATTTGGCCGGGCATGGCAGTGCCCCAGGGGTAGAACTTGCGCTGCCGGCTATCCATCACTACCCAGCTTGGAACGGCCTTGCCCGTTTCGGCCTGGCGCTGGTACATGCGCTGGCCGATTTCCATGTACGACCCGGCTTCGTTGCAGAAGCGCTCGCCGTCTTGATCGACCATGATCGAGTAAGGCAGTGACAAGTCCAGGTGATGCATGAATGGCAGTGGCTCACCGGCGGGCGTGCGCGCCCCTTCGGGCAGCGTCTCGCCTGGACCGAGGGAGGTCACCACCCACCATGCCTCGTCCATGCAATCTGTTGCTGCACCTAGGCGCATGGCGGCTTCGATCACTTCGCCGGTGTCGCCTGGGTTTGCATTGGTCCACGCCGCCGACGCCGGTTGCGGCTGGTAGCGCTTGCGCATTTCGGCATTGTGCGAAAAGCCACCGGTGTTGATCAGCACGCCATCATGGGCCTGAATGCGCCGCAACTGGCCGCCCTTGCGCACCACTACGCCCACCACCCGGCCTTGTTCAACGATCAGTTCCTCGACCGGCGACTCGGTCCAGATGGGCAGTTGTTCACGTAATGCGATCTGCAGCATCCGCCCCTGAATGGCGGCGCCACCGCCGAGCACATGCTGGCCGCGTACTTTCTGTTTGAGCAGGCGCAAGCCCAATTGCATGGCTTTTCGCTTGCCTGCCCACGTGCGTTTGAGCAGGAACAGGGTCGGAAATTCATTGGAATTGGCTGGCATCGCAGCGCCGCGGTAACGCGACAGACGCCCTTCCCACTCCCCCAGCTCACTTACATCGAACAACTTGGCAACCAGGGAGCGGCCGCGTGGCTCGCCACCTGGGCGGTCATCGTAGTAATCGGACCAACCGTCGGCATATTCGAATGCCATGCCTTTGCGCTCGAGAAAATCGACAATCACAGGGCCTGTGCGCAAGAACGCTTCACGGCGCGGAACACTGGTAGAAGGGCCTTCGTAAGTCACGACGCTGTCGAAATACTGGCGGGCCCGTTCGTAGGAATCCTCAACGCCGTGACGCTTCATCACCGCGTTGTTCGGCACCCACCACACACCACCGGAGTAGCCAGTCGAACCACCGACCTTGCTTTGTTTTTCGATGATCAGCGCACGCTTGCCCAGCTCCTTGGCCTTGAGTGCAGCGCACATGGAGCCGCCACCGCTGCCAATGATCACCAGATCATACGACTCATCCCATTGGCTCATTGCGCGGACTCCGTGCCGAACAGGTATTCCTGCAGTTCACGGTGGAAGTTGGAAATCGACGATTCCTGCAAGGGGTTAGTACGCGAACCGCTGAAGCCCCGTGACTTCATCCCCGCCTGCACTTGCCCCATGTTCTGGAAGTCCTGACTGAGGATCAGACCGAAGTTCTTCACCGTGTCGTTCTTCCAGTCGTCCACACCGTGGTAGAACTCGCGCTCCAGCTTTGGCTCCTGGCCTGGCGCATAACGCTTCAGCGACCAGATGTCGTAGATGCAGGAGTCGGGGTTATCACCATCAGGACGGGCGCGGTAGAAGAGCGCGCCGTCCGGATAGAGGAGGAACACCAGGTTGGGGAAGACATGCCAGTCGGTACCTGCGCGGGCCATTTGCTCCATGGAGATGTTCGGCCAGCCAGCGCCGTCGGCGATGGCCGCTTCGGCCTGAAACTGCATGGCTTTGCCCAGCACCAGCATCTGGTCCTGCGTCGGCTCGACTTCCGTCAACAACCGTTTGGTCGCCTCGTTGTCCCGATCGGTGAAGATCGCCTTCAACTGGTCTTCCATGATCTGGTAGAACTTGACCATCCCCGGGCGGATGTCATCCGGGATCGGCTTGCCCGTGCGCGGGGACGGAGTACCCGGCAAACGCGTTGCGGTTGAATAGTCGAACATGCCGTGCTTGCCAAAGGCGAAGCTGCGGGTAACGTCGTCACCTTGTGTATCGAGGATCTGTGGGTGGGTCGCTGCGACGTGATAGCCCTCGTTGAAGGCTTCCAGTGCGACTTTCCAATTACACGGTAGCCGCACCGACTTGTACCAGCGGTACCGCATCTTCTCGAATTCGTAGCAATCGGTGATCTCGGGCACCGGGGCGAGATACTTGGCCAACGGTTCAGCCTTGGGGTCCATATTGATGAATACGAATCCGCCCCAGGTATCCACCAGCACTTCCTTGAGCGCCAGTTCTTCGTGACTCATGTTCGGGCAACCGGCCCAGTCTTGCTCATCGAGGATGCGCAGTACGCTGCCATCGAGATTCCACTGCCAGCCGTGGTAGTTGCAGTGAAACTTGGTGGCATGGCCACAACCGCTGGTAAGGCGGCGGCCGCGATGTTGGCAGACGTTGTAGTAGGCCTTGATCTTGTCACCGGTAAGGCGGGTAACAATGATGGACTCGTCGATGACGTCGAAGGTAACGTAGTCACCGACATTGGGGATTTCTTCGAGACGGCAGGCCACCTGCCAGATCTTCGGCCACATCCGCTCTTTTTCGAGCTGGACGTAATCCTTGGACAAGTAAGCTTCGCGGGGTACAAAGTCAGGCCGTACGGTCTTCGGTGCCGATTCTCGAGCAGACATCTGCAAACCTCCTTCATCGGCAGCCTGTGAAAAGCTGCCTGGGCTCGTATTTTTGTTGTAGAGCCGGCATTACCGACCCTGCATTATTGTGAACGATGTTCAAGACTATAAACGGGGCGACATTGGGTGTCAACGCGTCAGGAACTGCTGATCAACGCGAAACACCCATTGCAAACAAGGCGGGCGGGGATTGACCAGGCATGAACAACTGCCGGTTACTCCCCGTGAAAGAAAGAAAGGGGTAAATGGGGGCTGCTTCGGTGCCCTCCTCCGATCAGACCTCAACCATCGTGTAATCGCTTTTGGTGGCCCCGCACTCGGGGCAGACCCAGTCATCGGGCACGTCTTCCCAGCGGGTGCCTGGGGCAATACCGTCATCAGGCCAACCCAAAGCCTCGTCATAGGTGTGCCCACAGAATATGCATTGCCACTGTTTCATTTCATCCTCCTTCCTGCCACTTGCCAGCGCAGCGGCAGATAGAGCAGGCCGTTGACCATGCCCGATGCGCATCGAGGTGGGTCGGCAGGCACGGTTTCAAAGTCGGGAATGCGCTTGAGCCACTCCTGCAGGAAAACTTTGATTTCCATGCGGGCCAGGAATGAGCCAGGGCAGCGGTGCGGACCGTTGCCGAAGGCAGCATGCAAAACCGGCTTGCGCTCCAGGTCCACCATCATTGGGTTGCTGAATCGCCGCTCATCAAGGCCGAACAGAGCGTTTGGCACCTGGATCTGATCGCCTTGCTTGAGCCTTACGCCGTTGAACTGCACATCCGCTACAACCACGCGGGCAGTATTGGTAACCCCGTGTCGCCTGATCAACTCATCGACCGCAGTCAGAATAAGCGCTGGCTGCTCTGCCAGGCGCTTGCGCTCGACGGGATGCTCTGCCAGAAAACGGCAAATGAAGCTCATCATCGCGGCAACTGTGTCCAGGCCGCCGAAGATCACCACAGTGAGCAGGCCAAACATACGCTCAGGTGCAATCGGCTCTCCATTGACCTTGGCGTTGACGATCCGACTTATCAGGTCGGCGCCAGGGTCACGGCGCCTGGCCTCGATCCATTTACCGATGTAGCCCGCGAGCATCTGCTGGGAGCGATGTCGTTCATCAACGCTGCCACGCACGGCCAACTCGGTCATTTCCAGGAGTTCCAGTCGATCCTCCTGAGGCAAGTTGACCAGCCGCAAAAAAATCACGATGGGCAGCATCTTGGCGAACTCACTCACGAACTCGCATCCCCCCCTCCCCGCAAACCCTTCGATCAGCTCGACCGTCAGGGCGCGAATGTCATCTTCCAGTTCGGCGATGGCTTGTGGCAGAAATGCCGGCGCGATCAGTGCTCGGTAGCCGGTGTGCTCGGGGGGATCGAGCTCAAGGGGCACCAGGGGAAGGTCCTGGCTCGGCGGTACATTGACCTGGGCATGCGAAAAGCGCTGATGGTCTTTCTGAATGGCCTCGATATCGTCGGCCCGCGTGGCAATCCAGTGCCCTCCGTTGTACGGCGACCAAACGATATCCGGTCCTTCGTGCAGCTTCTTCCAGGCCAGGTGAACATCGTTGACCGCGTCGGGCGGGTTCATGAAATCAAAATCGACCACACGGTCTTCGGGGACATGGTCAGGTACGGTCCATGTTGTATGTTGGATCATCGAAGCCTCCACGGGTGCTTGCAGCTTTGTAGTTGTATTGTCTGGTTGGTTATTCACTTCAACGCAGCAACGCGGCGGCTTGGCGAATCGCCTGCGCCACAGGGACGAGCGGGTCTTGTGCGACAGAGGTGGGGTTGAACAGTCGGTTGTGGCAAATGGCGACCGCCAGGTTCAGGTCAGGGTCAGCCCAGCCGATCGAATTACCTTGCCCCGGGTGGCAAATCGCCCTCGGGTTTTGCACGCAACCGACTGGCGGATGATCGCCGCCGAACCAGAAGCCGCCCTCCGTGATAGGAATAGGGAAACCAAACATCACAGCGTCCGCTTCCTGGCTGTTGGCCCGGGGTGTGCTGAATGAAGCCACCCGCTGCGCTGAAAGCAAGCGCACGCCATCCAGCACGCCACCATTGGCCAGCAAGGCCCAGAAACGCGCCTGTGAACGCGCGTTGAAAATACCGCCCACCCCTGCCACCTCGGCCCGGCGCACATCTGCCCGCTCGAACACCTCGGGCACCAGCGCGACCTGTTCTGGCATCGAAGCCAGAAACAGCGGTGGCAGGTCTTGGATGGGGCTGGCAACCATGGCATTGACCTGCGTCGCAACGCGGTGCTCGACAGCGTCAGGAATACCGATCCACAGATCATCGATCCCCAAGGGTATGGCGATTTCCTCGCGCACGAACCGGCCGAGCGAGCGTTGCTCCGGGTCCGCCCGACGCACCAGTTCGCCGACGATCCAGCCAAACGTCATGGACAAGTAAAGGGTCTTGCTGCCAGGCTCTGCCAGCGGCTTCAAGTTCGCAATAGCATCGGTCATCCAAGCCCAGTCGCACATTAATTCAGGCGTAACCCCCGCTGGCATCTGAGGAATACACGCCCTGTGGGTGAGCACATCCCGCACGGTAGTGGCCCCTTTACCTTGGGCCGCGTACTCGGGCCAATACCGGCTTACCAACGCGTCGTATTCGATGTGCCCTCGCTCTGCCAGGATATGCAAGGCCGTTGCCGCTACGGCCTTGGTTACGGAATAGACGTTGAACAGCGTGTCACCGTCCACTGGGCGCCGGCTGCGCGGGTCGGCAATGCCACTCCAGGCATCGATGATCAACTTGCCGTCCAGATACGCTGCTACTTGCAACCCGACCTCACCGCCGGCAGTGGTAGCGTGGTCCAGCGCATGCTGCACCATCGCCTGAGCGCGCGGATCCAATTTCTGCTGCATGGACTACCTCTCTCTTGTGCGGTGAAACTCAGTGAAGGATCAATATGAGGCTGCAGAGAGCTCAGCGAGCATCCTCCAGGATGAGCTCTGCTGCGCGCCATGCCATGGCCATCATCGGGCCATTGGTGTTGCCGGAAATCATTGACGGGATAACCGACAGGTCCATTACCCGCAGCCCCTGCACACCCCTGACACGTAACCTGGGATCCAGAACCGAGGCGCTATCCGCACCCATCGCGCAGGTGCCACAGGCGTGATAACCCGACTGCCCCCGTTGGCGGAATTCTTCAAGAATCTGCTCGTCGCTCTGCACCTGCGCGCCGGGGTAGGTCTCGGCCGTTACCAGATGCTGCATGGAGGCGCTGGCAACGACCTTGCGCATGACTCTAAAAGCCCCAATCGATACCTGCCGGTCGTACTCATCGGCCAGGTAGTTGGTGACGATCCGCACAGGCTGTGCAGGGTCCGCAGACTCGATCGTTACGCTGCCCTGGCTACGCGGACGCAGTGGATAGGTGAACAGCTGCATGCCCGGATGGGGTTCGAAGCGGTAAGTCGGCGAGGAAAAGTCCATCGAGTAAGGGGCCATCATCAACTGGGCATCGGGGCGATCAAGATCCGGGCGAGTCTTGAAAAACCCGCCGACCGGGAAGGAACCGAGCGCCATGACGCCGCGCCGGGCGAGCCCATACTGGATGACGTTCTTGAGCAGCCGCACGCCTGAGAATTCTCGGTTCTGGCTGCCGCGCCAGGTGCTCAGGCGCGTTTGCAGATAACACAGCAAGTGCTCGCGCATGTTCTGTCCGACATTGGGGCTGTGCGCAATCACAGGTATCCCCAATCGTCCCAGCAAGCTACTGTTGCCGATGCCGGACAACTGCAGCAAGCGAGGCGATTGCAACGCACCGGCGCACAGTATTACCTCCCGACGGGCGCGGTATTCACAGGGCGCTGCATTCCCGTGGCGTGCACTGACACCGACAGCCCGCTGCCCTTCGAAGAGCACTCGCTGTACCTGGGTATCGGTCAACACCTTGAGATTGAGCCGTTTTCGGGCCGGTTCGAGAAACGCATGCGCAGCGCTCTGCCTCACTCCTCCTGACAGGGTATAGGTGAGGTAGGCGACACCTTCGTGGTCCAGTTCGTTGATATCGAGCTTGCGGGGCAAGCCCAGGCTCTCACAGGCCTGTATTACAGCCTCGCTGACATCACACCGCTGGGCATAGGGCGCAACCTTCAGCGGGCCCTGGCCGCCCCTGAGCACTGTCTCGCCCAACGCGTGTCTCTCGATGCGGCGAAACGCCTTGGCCATGGTTTCCCAGCCCCATCCGCTGGCACCATTGGCGGCCCACTCGTCATAGTCCGCAGGATGCCCGCGCATATATACCATGCCATTTATAGCGCTGGAGCCACCCAGCATCTTGCCGCGGGCCCAGATCTCTTGGGTGCGCCCACTGGCGGGGTCCACCGTGACGGGTAGATGCCAGGCGTGAGTGGGGTCGCTCAGCAACTTGCCAAAGCCTCTGGGCATCCGTACCAAGGGGTTGCGATCCTCAGGCCCCGCTTCTATCAGCAGAACCCGATGAAGCCCATTGGCGGACAGTCGATCGGCCAAGACGCAACCGGCAGAGCCGGCACCCACGATGATGTAGTCGTAATCGTTCATAGGCTCAACCGAACTTCACATGGATCGAGTGCGGTACCCGCATCATCGCGCCACGGATCTGTGGGGCAGGTTTGTCCGGATCCAGACGCAGGTTGGGCAATTTATCCAGAAGTGCATTGAGTGCGCGGGTCATCTCGACACGTGCCAGATGTTGGCCAATACAGACATGGGGGCCGAAGGCAAATGCGAAGTGGCGGTGTTGGGGCTTGCGGAAAATATCGAAACGGTCAGGGTCGGGGAATTTGCGCTCATCGCGGTTGGCGGAGCCGGCGATGACATCGATGAAAGCACCTTGAGGGATATCAACGCCCCCGAGCATGACCGCCTTGCTGGCGAAGCGGGACTGCATCAGCACCGGACCATCCCAGCGCACGGCCTCCTCGATTGCCTGCGGGATCAAGGAGCGGTCCTGGCGGACCGCCTCCAGCTGCTGCGGATGACGCAGCAAGGCACTCAGCAACACGCTGGTGGCACGGTAAGTAGTGTCCCCCGCCGCGTTGACCAACTGGCGCAGGAAGGAAATCAATACATCCTCGGGCAGACGCTCACCATCGACCTCGGCGTGGGCCAAGGCGCTGACCAGATCACTCCCCGGGTTACGTCTGCGCTCGGCGACCAGGTTTTTGAAATAGACACCGAGCTTGCGTGATGCCTCCGTGCCGTGTGCCACATCCACGGCAACGATGGTCTGTGCAATGGCCATCTTGTGAAAGGTAGCTACGTCTTGCGGCGGCAGCGCCAGCTGCCGATAAATGATCTGGAAGGGGTAATGCAGAGTGAACGCCTGGACCAGGTCGGCCTCGCCCCGTTCAACGAACGCTGCCATCAGCTCATGCACCACCGGGTCGACCAGTTCGTCACCCCAGGCAGCCACCGTCTGCGGCAGAAACGCCTTCTGGAAAATTCGGCGAAATCGCGGGTGCTCAGGGGCGTCCATGGTGGAAATACTGCGCCCGAAACTGATGCCCAGGTTGTAGGTGTAGGCGTGATTGGTGAAGGTATGCGGGTCTCCCAGCACCTGCGCCACTTCGTCATAGCCCAACACACAATAATGCTGTGCACCTGCAGGGCTGGTGACATCCGGAGCAAGCCCCATGAGCACGCGGTATTCCCCGTGAAGCACAGACGCCTCACCCCTCAACTCGGCAAGCTTCGGATAAGGGTCCAAATGGTCGCCAAACACCAATGCATCCTCCAGAAAGGGATCGAAGGATGGATCGTCAAACTGCTCGAGTGGGCTCACTGCGCTCATCAGTTGCTGCTCCGGCTTTGTTTATTGTCCCGACGTCTTGCACTCAGCATTTCCAGCCTCTGCCTGAAGATCGGTTTCGGCCACTCTATGCAACCACTTAAAGGGAATAAATCCACAAAGACTGACAGGATCTTTCAATGAAATTGAATAATCATCTGTTATTAAACAGGCATACTTTGCTCACTCCCCCGCCCTTGCTGGCGGGCTTTGACCAAAGGTGTCGATATGACTGAAGTTGTTACAGGCACTGCCATCATCGTCGGTGCGGGGCATGCCGCCGCTGAGTTGGCAACTCATTTACGTGACAACGGCTGGCAAGGCCGTATCGTTCTAATTGGTGAAGAGCCAACCCTTCCCTATCACCGCCCGCCGCTGTCCAAAGCCTACCTTTGCGGCGCCGTTACCACTGAAAGCCTGCTGATAAAGCCCAAAGCAACCTTCGACAAGGCTGACGTAGCGTTCATCAGTGGCACACGAGTCAGTGCAATCGACCGTAGGGCTTGCACAGTCGAGCTAGCAGATGGCAAGACCATTCACTACGACCGCCTGATCCTGACTACAGGCGGGAGGCCTCGGCCACTTCCGATACCGCAGATAGAGCAGGCGCAAAACGCCAACAACTTCCACTACCTGCGCACGCTCAACGATGTCGAGCGCATTCGCCAGCAGTTCGTAGCGGGTAAGCGCCTGGTTATCATTGGCGGCGGTTACGTTGGCCTGGAAGTTGCGGCCGTGGCCGTAGAGTTCGGCCTGCAGGTCACGGTGCTGGAGGCGCTACCGCGCGTGCTGGCGCGAGTCACTGCACCGGAGCTATCGGCCTTTTACTTGTCGCGACATCGCCAGGCAGGCGTAGATATCCGTACCAATAGCCAAGTGCAGGGTGTGCAGCTGGCGCCCTGCGGAGGAGCCGTTACGGCAGTGCTGTGTGCGGATGGCAGCTGCGTGCCCGCTGACTTGGTGGTAGTCGGCATCGGGCTTGTGCCCAATGTCGAGCTGGCAGCGCAGGCAGGCCTGGCTGTGGACGACGGCATTGTAGTGGACGAGTTCGGCCAAACCAGCGACCCGAACATTTACGCGGCAGGCGACTGCACCAACCACCCCAACCCGATTTTGGGTAGGCGATTGCGCTTGGAGTCGGTGCCCAATGCCCTCGAACAGGCACGCTGCGTAGCCGCATCCCTTTGCGGCAAGCCCAAGGCCTATGCGGCTGTTCCGTGGTTCTGGTCCGACCAATACCAGCTGAAGCTGAAAATGGTCGGCCTGTCCCAGGGCTATGACCAATTGGTGTTGCGCGGGGCGCCTGAAACAGACTCTTTCGCCGCTTTCTACCTGAAAGACGGTCACATCCTGGCCGTCGATACGGTTAACCGCGCGCCAGAATTCATGGTGGCCAAACGGCTGATCAGCGAGCGTATCCATGTCGACCCGCGCCGCTTGGCTGATGAAGCCATTCCCGTCAAAGACTTGCTTACCCCCGCCTGAACCCGCCACGAGGATAGCCATGCCCACAATCACCTTCATCCAGCCGGACGGCAGCGAGCAGCGCATAGATGCCCCTGTCGGGCTCTCGGTCATGCAAGTGGCAATCAACCACCAGGTGCCCGGCATCCTCGGAGACTGTGGTGGCAGTTGCAGCTGTGCCACCTGCCATGGCTACGTTGACCAGGCGTGGGCCCAGCACATGCCCGCCGCCCAGCCCTACGAACACGACATGTTGACCTGCGCGGTGGACGTCACGGAGCACAGCCGACTGAGCTGCCAGATCATGGTCGCCCCCGAACTCGATGGGCTGATCATCAGGTTGCCTGCTTCGAGTTTCTGATCAGTTGTGCGAGCCCGCGCGTGCTTTGCGCCCGACAACAACAAAAAGTGAGGAACGTATGACTGCAATTGACTTCACCGGCCGCGTCGCAATTGTCACCGGCGCCGGGGGTGGACTAGGCCGTACTTTTGCAATGGCGCTGGCGGCCAGAGGCGCCGCAGTAGTCGTTAATGACCTGGGGGGGCGTTTCGATGGCCAAGGTAGCTCGCCTGGCATGGCCGATCGTGTAGTTGAGGAAATTCGCACTGCCGGCGGCACGGCTGTCGCCAATTACGACTCGGTGGCCACCCGGGCCGGTGGCGAGAACATCGTGCAAACGGCACTGGATCATTTTGGCAGGGTCGACATCGTTATCAATAATGCCGGCCACCTGCGCAACGCTCCCTTCGAGGAGATCGATGATGACACACTCGACTCGATCATCGATGTACACCTCAAAGGCGCCATTTATGTCACCCAGCCCGCTTACAAAGTCATGAAACAGCAAGGCTATGGCCGGGTCGTCTTCATGTCCTCTGCCGCCGCGGCGTTTGGTAACCCTCAGCAGGCCGCCTATGCTGCCGCCAAAGCCGGGCTGGTGGGCATCATGAATGTGCTTGCCCTGGAAGGTAGCGCACACGGCATACAGTGCAACGCCCTGCTACCGGTCGCCACAAGCCGCATGGAGGCAGCGATGGACCCGGCGCAGCTCGCTGCATTCACTGCTCAATATGCCGCTTTGGGTGAGAAACTGGGCACCACCTACCTGCCGGAGTTCGTTACCCCGCTAGTGGTCTACCTGGCGAGCGAAGCCTGTTCCAACACACGGTCGATTTACTCTGCAGCGCTGGGTCGCTATGCCCGCGCCTTTATCGGGGTATCCGAAGGCTGGGCAGGCCCACGAGATGATCCGGCTAGCGCAGAAAAGCTGGCCGAACACTTCCAGCAAATCAGTGATATCAGCCAATTCAGCGTCCCTGGTTCCTTGTCTGATGAATTCGCAATCATTGAACGTACGCTCGGCCACTAGCCGGGGCACAGGACTGTCCTGTTAGAATCCATGCAGATCGCTGAGTCGGGAGAGGGATTTGGATAAGCTGCGCTGCATGGAGGTCTTCATGGCTGTCGTCGATCACGGTAGCCTGAGCAGTGCAGCAACTGCATTGGGCCTTTCACCCTCGATGGTCTCCACCCATCTGAGCAACCTTGAGCGCGCCTTGAGGGTGCGGCTGCTGAACCGTACCACGCGGCGCATCAACCTCACCGATGAAGGCACGATCTACTATGCACACTGCCGCCATCTGCATGACGAGATCGCCGACGTCGAGTCCTTGCTCGCCGGCTCGCAGGTGCAACCTCGTGGGCGGCTGCGGGTCGATGCACCAAGCATCATAAGCCAGTACCTGGTGGTGCCTTTACTGTCGACGTTTCGCAGCCGCTACCCGGATATTCAGCTGGACTTTTCGGACTCCGAGCAGCTCTACGACACGGTCGAAAGCCAACATGACGTGATCCTGCGCCTCGGCCCATTGGGCGACTCAAGCATGATCGCCCGTCAGCTTGGCCATACCCCGCTGCTTACCGTCGCCTCGCCTCGGTACTTTGCAACTCGCAAGATGCCGCAAGTTCCAGAAGACCTGCTTGAGCATGACTGCATCAGCTACAGGAACACCAGGACCGGTCGCATGCACCCATGGGCTTTTGAGCACAATGGGCATCGCAAGACACTGGACGTGCCCTGCAGCCTGTCCATCACCCAAGGGTGCATCCAGATCGAGGCGGCGCTCGATGGGCAGGGCATCATGCAAGGCATGGGATTTTATCTGGAGGAGCACCTGCGCAGTGGCGCGCTTTGCCAGGTATTGCCGGACTGGGCCATGACTGCACCGACGATGGAGCTGCTGTACCCGCAAGGCAGAAGAGCCTCAAGCAAGATTCACGCATTCGTCGATTTCATGCTCGAGCACTACCCAACGGGCCAGCAGATCGCAGCGCCAGCCCGTGCCCAGGCCGGGTGACTGGGGCTACCGCTGGGAACTTCAACGGTAGCGCAGCCTCAACTACTTATGCAGAAAACAACTGCCGCAGGGCAATTTTATTGACCTTGCCGCTGGGCAGGCGCGGGAGTTCGGCCACGAAATCCACGCTGGTGGGCCGTTTGTAACGCGCGATGCGTGTGCCGGAGTACTCGATGAGCTCATCGGCGGTTAACTCGGCACCGGCCTTGAGGACTACGATGGCCTTCACGGTCTCCCCCCACTTCGCATGGGCAACACCTATTACTGCAGCGTCGCCAACTTGCGGATGGAACATGAGCGCCTGCTCGACTTCCTGGCAATAGATGTTTTCACCGCCGGAAATGATCATGTCCTTCTTGCGGTCGACCAAGTACAAAAAGCCTTGGTCATCGCGCCAGGCCATGTCCCCCGTGCGCAGCCAGCCATCGCGCAGCGCGTCCAGCGTGGCAGCGTTGTTGTTCCAGTAGTAAGCGAGGTTGGCAGGCGAGCGAATCCAGATCTCGCCGGGCGTACCGTCGGGGCAATCCTGCTCATGGTCATCGACAATGCGAATGTCGCAATAGGCCATGGCCTGGCCTATTGAGCCCAGCCGTCGCCGGTCATCCTCATTACCCTCAAGCTTGTGAAGATGACGCGGCAAGACGGTACCGCTGGTTTCAGTCATCCCCCAGGAGTTGACGAAGATCGGCCCGAGCAACTCGACACCGCGGCGCAGGACCGCCACAGGCATCGGGGCAGCGGCGTACAGGATGGTTTCCAGGCTGGACAAGTCGTAATCGCGGATGTCAGGCAGCTCCAGCACCTGTTGCACGATGGTCGGCGCCATGTGCACGGTGACCACACGCTCGCGCTCTACGGTTCGCAGCACCTCGCGGGCATCGAACTTGCGATGCAGCACGACGCAGCCAGCATGCCAGAACTCCGACAGCATCATGGAAATACCGCCAGCATGGAACATCGGCATCATAACCAGGACACGCCCGTTGATGCGCACGTCCATCACCTCGGCCTGGTTCTGTGCCAATGCGAGGTCGCCACGCTGGCTACGCGCCGCACCTTTGGGGCGACCCGTGGTGCCACTGGTGTAGACCAAGTGGACGATATCCTCGGCAGTCGCGCGCAACGGGGCGCCGGCGGTATCGGCCTCGGCAATCGTCGTCTCATAAGGCTGCGCCCAAGGCGGGCAGGCTGCGCCTATGCACAGATAGTGCTCAACCGACTTCAATTGCGGCCGGAGACTGTCTATCACATCGGCGTACTGGTCTTCGAACACCAGCACCCGGGGGGCACTGTCCTGCAGGATGTATTCGATCTCAGGGGCAGCAAGCCGAAAATTGACCGTCGCGCAGATGTAACCGGTCAGTTGGCATGCGCCGTAGATGTCGAAATACTCATTGCAATTCATCGCCAGGACCGCGACGCGGTCTTGATGGCGCATGCCGCGCGCATAAAGTGCAGACGACAATCTGCGGGCACGTTCAAGCAATTGCGCATAGGTGATGCGACGATCGTCGTAGACCACCGCCTCTTGATGGGGAAACAGGCGCGCGTTGCGTTCCAGCAACTCACCGAGTGTCTTCATTATTATCTCTTTTGCTGATGAGGCGTGGGTGGGCAGCCTGGCAAACGTGCACGGTGCTTGGGGCTGCCCCACCTGAAGGGGCGTACACAGTCTACTGAAATCCTGCGACGCCCGGGTTCATCACTTTAGGCTTCCGGTCAACTCCGGTACAGCCTCGAACAGGTCAGCGACCAGGCCGTAGTCAGCCACCTGGAAGATTGGCGCCTCTTCGTCTTTGTTGATCGCGACAATCACCTTGGAATCCTTCATGCCGGCCAGGTGCTGAATGGCACCTGAGATGCCTACGGCAATGTACAGCTGCGGCGCGACGATCTTGCCGGTTTGGCCCACCTGCATGTCGTTGGGTACAAAACCCGCATCGACTGCAGCACGCGACGCACCCACCGCAGCGCCGAGTGTATCGGCGAGGCTGTAAAGGTGTTTGAAGTTGTCGCCGTTGCCCATACCGCGGCCGCCAGAAACGACGATTTTTGCGGCGGTCAGTTCGGGGCGATCGGACTTGGCCAGGGATTCTTCAAGGAATGAGGAAGTGCCCGCATCATGGACAGCGTTGACGATTTCGACACTGGCACTACCGCCCTGCCCGGCCACCGCATCAAACCCAGTGCTGCGCACGGTGATCACCTTCACTGCGGCGCTCGACTGCACGGTCGCGATGGCGTTACCCGCATACACCGGGCGCTGGAAGGTATCGGCCGATACGACCGCAGTGATTTCAGAGATCTGGTCTACATCCAGCAGCGCTGCAACGCGCGGCAAGACGTTCTTGCCGTTGGTGGTCGCCGGAGCGAGCACATGGCTGTACGCTGCCGCCAGTTCGACGATAAGCGGCGCAAGATTTTCTGGCAGCCGGTGGGCGTAGGCAGAATGGTCGGCAACCACGACCTTGGCCACGCCAGCAATCGTGGCAGCACTTTCAGCGACACCGCCGACGTTCTGGCCTGCGATCAGGATGTGCACATCGCCACCAATCTGGGTGGCAGCTGCAACCGTGTTGAGGGTCGCTGGCGCTACGGCGCCGTTCTCATGTTCAGCGATAACCAGGATAGTCATTCAGATTACCTTCGCTTCGTTTTTCAGTTTCTCGACCAGTTCAGCCACCGACTTGACCTTGATGCCCGCACCGCGAACAGCGGGCGCCTCGACTTTGACAGTCTGCAAGGTGGTGGTCAGGGCCACGCCCAGGGCATCTGGCGTGACAGTCTCCAGTGGTTTTTTCTTGGCCTTCATGATGTTGGGTAGCGAGGCGTAGCGCGGCTCGTTAAGGCGCAGGTCGGTGGTAACGATCGCTGGCAGTTTCAGGGCCACCGTCTGCAGGCCGCCATCAATTTCGCGGGTGACGTTGAGCGTGTCGCCAGCGATGTCGACCTTCGAGGCGAAGGTGCCTTGAGGATACCCGCTGAGCGCAGCGAGCATTTGACCGGTCTGGTTGTTGTCGCTGTCAATGGCCTGCTTACCAAGGATCACCAGTTGAGGCTGCTCCTTGTCCACCACTGCCTTGAGTGCTTTGGCGATAGCCAAAGAGCCGAGCTCGTCACCCGCCTCAACCAGGATGGCCCGGTCAGCACCCAGAGCCAACGCGGTACGCAATTGTTCCTGCGCAATACTTGAACCCACGCTTACCGCGACCACTTCAGTGGCCACCCCTTTTTCTTTTAGACGAACCGCTTCTTCTACCGCAATTTCGCAAAACGGGTTCAGGGCCATCTTCACGTTGGCCAGGTCGACACCCGAGTTATCCGCTTTGACACGAACCTTGACGTTGTAGTCGACAACACGCTTCACAGCTACCAGGACTTTCATCGCAACCTCGCATCTATACGAACGTTATTCATGATGTTGAACAAAGTTCTTAGGGATGTCAAACCTTCTGAGACGGTTGAGCAGGCCGCTGCGCGACCATTCGTCCTCTGCTGCTGGCAGGCCTGCGCACGTATGCTATTTATATTTACAAACAGCGTTCAATTTATTTTGGCGGTGTGGCAAGATCCGGATAGCGCCTGACCTACCCTCCAAGGGACCACGCATCCTGACAGAGGGACAGGCGCTACTCATTCCAATAACACTGCTCAGAAGCAGGTATAAACGACATGAAGCTATCTTTACCCTTGAGCCTTTCGCTGTCGGTTTTCGCACTGGTCATCGTCGCCCACTTTGTCGTCGAAGCTCGACAGATGGATCTTCGAGCACGCATCGCGGCATGTCATGCCCAGCCTTATACCTGCAACACCCCCTCTGCCAGTCTGGCAATGCTCCGTTAAATCCAGGGAATTCAACTTCAGCCAACGCAGACCGGGCCGCTAGGCGGCCCGGTTTCAGTGTGGGTACGAATAAGCCGCGGATGTTGCTACATCAGCGAACCATATCGCTCGGTGTGGTGATCGCTATCACCCCAACTCATATCGATCGTGGTCAGGCGCTTGAAGTACCAACCGGCCGCCAGTTCATCGGTCATGCCCATGCCTCCATGCAACTGGGTGGCCTGTTGCCCGATAACCCTACCTGCGCGCCCCACCAGTGTCTTGGCCGCTGATATCGCCCGAGCACGCTCATTGGCACGCTCATTGTCGAGGTTGGCAGCGGCATAATGGGTAATAGACCGCGCCTGCTCACTCAGGCCAAGCATCTCTGCCACACGATGCTGCAGCGCCTGGAAGCTGCCAATGGGTTTGCCGAATTGCTTGCGCGTCTTCAAGTACTCGACTGTCAATTCAATCAAGCGGTCCATGCATCCAACCGCTTCTGCGCACAAGGCAAAGCAAGCTCGGTCTGCGGCCCACTCCAGATCCGCCAACCCCTTGTGCTCAATACCCAGCAGCGCCTCGCGGCTCACGTTGACGTCGCAGAGCTCTATTTCAGCAACGCGCTGACCATCCAGCCCAGCGAAGCTGCGCACTTTCACACCAGGCGCCGCTGCTTCAACCAGGAACAGGCTGATACCATCAGGGTCGTTTTGGGCTCCGCGGGTTCTGGCCGAAACGATCAACCAGTGGGCAGAATCACCGTGTGAAACCACGCTCTTGCGGCCGTTCAGACGATAGCTAGTGCCAGTTTCACTGGCCTGGCACGTCACATCCGCCAGGTCAAAGCGGCTTTGTGGCTCAAGTGCCGCGAGGCTGATACGGCACTCGCCGCGCGCCAGCAACGGCAGCAACCGCTCTTTGTGCTGCGCACTGCCCACCCGCTGGAGCAGCGGCCCCCCCACCAACGCGCTGGCGAGAAAGGGTTCTAGTACCAGTCCGCGACCGAAGGCCTCCATCACCACCAGGGTTTCTTCGGCGCCGGCACCAAGACCGCCGTATTGCTCGTCCAGTCCTAGGGCCAGCAGGCCCGTTTCAGCCAAGGCCGACCAGTTGTCCTCGGACCAGCCTCGGGGGCTCTGGGCCAGGGCGCGGCGGGTCTCGAACTCATACTGGCGCTCGACAAAGCGAGCGACCATGTCGGCGAGCATCTGTTGCTCTTCATCGAGAGAGAAGTCCATTGCAAAACCTCCAGGGCGTTAGCGCCGGTCACAGGCCAAGGGTCAATTTGCCAATAATGTTCTTCTGCACTTCCGTGGAGCCGCCGTAGATCGAAATCTTGCGCCAGTCCAGGTAATGCGATGCCAAGGCATTGAGCAGTTGCCCATTGGCGGTATCGACCTGCGTATCTCCCTCCAGCGCCTGGGGTACGAACGGCACCGCGTACGGGCCTGCGCATTCCATGATCAGCTCGGTCAGCCGCTGCTGTATCTCGGACCCCCGGATTTTCAGCAGTGAAGCCTCAATTCCTTTGCCCTGGCCCTTCCCCTCTTGGTCGATCAAGCGCAGCAGTGACCATTCATGGGCATGCAGTTCCATCTCGATAACGGCCACCTTGTCTCGAAACCGAACATCTTCAAGCAGCGGGCGGCCCTTCTTCTGGCTACTGGCAGCGATCTCCCTGAGTCGGCGCATGAAGCGCTTGCAGTTGCCCAGACCGGCAATGTTGGTGCGCTCATGTCCGAGCAGGTATTTGGCGATCCCCCAACCTTTGTGCTCTTCGCCAACCAGGTTGTCACGGGGCACCCACACATCATCGAAGAACACTTCGTTGACGTCGTGCCCGCCATCGAGCGTCTTGATCGGTCGCACCTGGATACCCGGGGTGGCCATATCGATCAGCAGGAAAGAGATTCCCTCCTGCTGTCGGCCTTCATGATGCGTGCGCACCAGGCAGAAAATCCAGTTCGCCCACTGGGCGAAGGAGGTCCAGATCTTCTGGCCGTTGACCCTGTAACCATCGCCACTGACTTCGGCGCGGCAGCGCAGCGCCGACAAATCAGAGCCGGCGCCTGGTTCGGAGTAGCCCTGGCACCACCAGTCGCTCATGTCGAGGATGCGCGGGAGGAACCGAGCTTGCTGTTCCGGCGTGCCGAATTTCTGCAGCACCGGCGCCACCATCGACAACCCGAACGGCATCTGCCGTGGAGCACCAGCGGTAAAGCACTCTTCATCGAAGATATTACGTTGCGCAGCCGTCCAGCCGGTACCGCCAAAGGCTACCGGCCAGCCCGGCGCGCCCCAGCCGCGTTGTTGCAAGATGCGTTGCCAGCGCACATAGTCCTCGCGCCCCAAGTGCTGGAAGTCCAACACCCGATCACGGATATCAGCCGGTAGCTCGCGCTCTACAAAGGCACGAACTTCCAGGCGAAACGCCAGTTCTTCGCTGCTTTCCCGAAAGTTCATCGACTCATACTCCTCAGGCGAGCTCGATCACGCCGTTGTTCAGCACAACGGTATCGCGGCTGTCGACGCGTGCGCGCAAATGTACCTGGCCACCCTCGCCATTCCAGAACTGAAAGCGCAGCGTTTCGCCAGGATACACAGGCGAGGTAAAACGGGCGGCTATACGCTTCAGCCGCCTGGCGTCGCCTTCGGCGCAGCGCTTGATTGCAGCGAACGCGGCCATGCCGTAGGTGGCCAGGCCATGCAGGATCGGTTGTTTGAAACCCGCACGCGCAGCGACTTCAGGGTCGGCATGCAACGGGTTGGCATCGCCAGACAGCCTGTAGATCAGCGCAGCCTGTGCAGGCGAGAGCAATTCGTATTCGAAATCCGGAGCGCGGTCAGGCACGCTTGGCAGGCTTTGCGGCGGCTCATCGCTGCGGCCACCTTGGGCGGTGTAGCCGCCATCGCCACGCAGGAACGAAACCTGGCGCGTCTGGGCAATGCGCTCGCCGCTGGCCGCGTCGATGATATCGCGCAGCAGCTCGACGATCGCGCCCTTGCCTTCGCCTTTGTCACAGATGCGATTGACCTGGGTGCGGCTGATGACCGTGCCGCTCACTGGCATTGGCATGAACCAACGGGTGTCCTGCTCGCCGTGTACCAGCTTCAAATAATTGACTCCGGTTTCGGGGTTGGTCATCCATGGCTTCGGCCAGGCAATCGCCGCCGCCAAGGTTGGCACTGCCTGCAAGCCGTCCTCAAAAGTGAACCGCAGATGGACAGGATCCATCGGGTCGCCACCCACTCCCAGACCGAGCGCATAAAGAATAGTGTCGCGCTCGGTGTACGTGCGCGTGACCTCTTCAATGGGCCAGTGCTTGACGCGTTCATAGTTCAGCATAGGGTTAGCTCGTAGTCGGGTCTCAGGCTCGCCCCACCGGCGGCACCGATGGGGCTCGGTCGCTTATGGCTCAGATCGGTTCCCAGCTGTACACGTCATGGGTCTGGTGCAACGGCAGGAAGCTCGAACGCAAGGCCGGAATGGCGTGTTCAGCGACGTCGCGCGGGGTCCAGCCGTTGTCACGGTGCACCGAACGGGTAACGCGAGGCTGGCTGACCAACATGATTTCGTTGGCGCGCACGTAGAAGATCTGCCCGGACACGTCCTGGGCCTGGTCGGAAGCCAGGAATACGGCCAGTGGCGCTTGGCGCGACGGGTGCATCATGCGTTCCATGCGCTCGGCTTGCAGCTTTTTCTCTGGGGTATCGGTCGGCACGGCGCCAATCATGCGGCTCCAGGCGGCCGGCGAGATGCAGTTGGAGCGCACACCGAAGTTGGCCATGTCCAGCGCAATAGCCTTGGACATACCCACAATGCCCATTTTCGCTGCCGCGTAGTTGACCTGGCCGATGTTACCTACCAGGCCGGTGTTGGACGTCATGTGGATGTAGCAACCTGAGCTTTGGTTACGAAAGTGCGGGGCTGCGGCGCGGGCCAGGAAGAACGAGCCGTTGAGGTGCACGTTGAGCACGGCCTGCCATTCCTGTTCGTCCATTTTATGGAACATGCGGTCGCGCAGGATACCGGCGTTGTTCACCACCGTGTCGATACGGCCAAAGGTGTCCATTGCGGTCTGCACGATACGGTGCGCCGAGTCCCAGCCTGCGACGCTGTCGGTGCTGGCCACCGCTTCACCACCGGCGGCTTTGATCTCATCGACCACACGCTGGGCCGGGCCTGCATCCTGGCCCTCGCCATGCACGGAAGAACCCAGGTCATTGACAACGACGCGGGCGCCTTCGGCGGCCATCGCCAATGCAATGGCGCGGCCAATGCCGTTACCCGCGCCGCTGACTACAACCACTTTGCCTTCAACCATTCCACTCATTGCGTATTCCTCTTGTTGTTAGTTGTACCGCTGCCCACCTGGGTGCGCAGGGTCTTGTACGCTTAGCATTCGTCGTCAGGGAACTGCGGCGGGCGCTTCTCCATGAAGCTGGCGATGCCCTCTTTGTAATCCGGGCCCTGATTGGCAATTGGCATATCCAGGCCAGCGCTCATCACCGCCTCGTGGCACGTCTGGAACGGTACTTCCCAAAGCTGCTGCTTCATGATGCGCATCGAGCGCGGCGAGCAGTTCTGCGCCAGGTCGCGGGCGTACGCATAGGTGTGCTCGACCAGTTGATCGGCCGGTACCGCAAGGTTTACCAGGCCCATACGCTGGGCCTCGACGCCTTTGATCTTGCGCCCGGACAGCAACAGGTCCAGCGCATGAGCCTGGCCCACATGGTGCTCCAGGATCCAGGCCATGCCGTACTCGGCCGTAAGGCCACGGCGGGCGAACGCGGTGGTGATCGTGGCGTCTTCTGCGGCGAAACGGATGTCACAGAACAGCGCATGGATCAGGCCTATGCCCACGGTGGCGCCATTGAGCATGGCGATCACAGGTTTCGGGATCGCGGGGTAATAAGAGCAACGCGTTTGCCAATCGGCGCGCTTGCGCATGTCGAAAGGCCGCGGCAGCTTGGTCATCAACCCGTTGGGGTCACCGCCAAAACTATTGATATCGCCGCCTGCACAAAATGCCTTGCCTGCACCGGTGAAGACGATCACCCGCACGCCTTTATCGGCGCCTGCAGCCTGCATGGCGTCATACACCTCGGTCGCGACCTGGTCATTCCAGCTGTTGAGCTGGTCAGGCCGATTGATGGTGATGGTGGCGATGCGGTCCTTGACCTCGTAGAGAATGCTCTCGTAGCTCATGCCAGCTCCCTTAGAACGACCGTGGCAGGCCGAGTATGTGCTCGGCTACATAGGACAGGATCAGGTTGGTGGAAATCGGAGCCACCTGATACAGGCGCGTCTCGCGGAACTTGCGCTCTACGTCGTATTCACAGGCAAAGCCGAAACCGCCATGGGTTTGCAGGCAAGCGTTGGCCGCTTTCCACGATGAGGTAGCCGCCAAGTGCTTGGCCATGTTGGCCTCGGCTCCGCACGGCTGGTGCGCGTCGAACAGCTCGCAGGCGCGGTAGCGCATCAGGTCGGCAGCCCGAATGTCCATGTAGGCTTCAGCGATGGGGAACTGAATGCCCTGGTTTTTCCCGATTGGCCGGTCGAACACCACGCGGTCATTGGCATAGCGGGTGGCACGGTCGACAAACCAATAGCCGTCGCCGATGCATTCAGCGGCGATCAGGGTACGCTCGGCGTTGAGCCCGTCGAGAATGTACTTGAACCCTTGGCCTTCCTCGCCAATCAGGTTCTCTTCCGGGATCTCGAGGTTATCGAAGAACAGCTCGTTGGTTTCGTGGTTGACCATATTGGGAATAGGCCGCACATCGAGGCCTTTACCGATGGCGTCGTGCAAGTCGACCAGGAAGCAGGACAGGCCTTCGGACTTTTTCTTCACATCGGCCAGCGGTGTGGTACGCGCCAGCAGGATCATCATGTCCGAGTGCTGGACACGGGAAATCCACACCTTTTGCCCGTTCACCACGTAGCGATCACCCTTCTTGACCGCAGTGGTGCGCAACTTGGTGGTATCTGTGCCGGTGGTAGGCTCCGTCACGGCCATGGACTGCAGGCGTAATTCGCCACTGGCGATCTTGGGCAGGTACTTGCGCTTCTGTGCGTCGGAACCATTACGCAACAGGGTGTTCATGTTGTACATCTGGCCGTGGCAGAACCCGGAGTTGCCGCCATTGCGGTTGATCTCCTCCATGATCACCGAGGCCTCAGCCAAGCCCAGCCCCGAGCCGCCGTACTCCTCGGGAATCAATGCGGCCATCCAGCCCGCCTTGGTCAGCGCGTCGACGAACGCTTCGGGGTAGACCCGCGCATGGTCGATCTGACGCCAGTATTCATCAGGAAATTCGCCACACAGGCCTCGCAGGGAGTCACGCAGTTCACGGTACGGATCGTTAGCGTCATGTTTCATAGCGTTCTCTCGTCGATTCAAGCGTCTGCGGCGATCAGGCCGCCATCGCTAGCCAGTTGCGCCAAATGGTGGTCGGCGTCGCCGAACAGTATTTCGATCATGGACAGGCGGCGCATGTAATGACCCACCTGGCATTCCTCGGTGACGCCGATGCCACCGTGCAACTGCACAGCCTGTTGCGCCACGAAGCGTGCCGAGCGGTTGATCTGCACTTTCGCCGCAGCGATGGCCCGACGGCGCTCAAGGGCATCGTCATCGTTCACCATCATGCTGGCGTAGTAAGCCATGCTGCGCGCCTGCTCGATCATCACCAACATATCCACGGCGCTGTGCTGCAGCGCCTGGAACGAGCCGATCAACACGCCGAACTGCTTGCGGACCTTGAGGTACTCGACCGTCATGTCGAAAGCCTGCTGCATGGCCCCGACAGCCTCGGCGCACAGCGCGGCGACGGCGCGATCCACGGCGTGTTCGATCAGCGGCAAGGCTTGGCGGGACGAACCCAGCAATGCTGCCAGAGGCAGGCGTACGCCATCGAGCGTGATGTCTGCGGCGCGAAGGCGGTCCTGAGTCTGGTAACTGCGGCGGCTGATACCCGCAGTATTGGCGTCGACGATGAACAGTGCGATGCCGTCGGTATCTCGTTGCCCGCCATGGGTACGCGCAGAAACGATCAGTTGGTCAGCGCAATCGCCATGCAGCACGAAGCGTTTACAACCGTCGAGCACCCAATGGTCGCCCTCGCGACGGGCGCGGGTGGCAACATCAGCGAGGTCGTAGCGTGCTTGGGCTTCACTGTGGGCAAAGGCCAGCAAGCGCTCGCCGGCGATCAGCGCCGGGATGATCTCGGCCCGCTGTTGCACGTCGCCAGCACTGGCCAGCAATCCGCCGGCGAGCACCACGCTGGCCAGGTAAGGCTCAAGCAACAGGCCGCGGCCCACCGCTTCCATGACGATCATGGTTTCAGCCGGACCACCGTCAAAGCCACCATCGGCCTCGCTAAACGGCAGACCCAGCAACCCCAGGTCGGCGTAGCGAGCCCACAGCTCTCGGCTCCAGCCTTCCTTCGTGTCCAGATAACGGCTGCGTTGCTCGAAGCCATAACGGTCGCCGACCAGGCGATCGACCGCGTCCTTGAGCATGCGCTGTTCTTCATTGAAATCGAAATTCATGCTTAAAGTCCGAGCAGAGTTTTGGCCAGGATGTTGTGCTGGATTTCGTTGGAGCCCCCGACAATGGAGACATGCCGCACCCAGTAGTAATTTGGCGCGATGGTGCGCGCCCAATCATCGTCATGCTGTACCTCACGCTCACCCACCACGAACGCCTGGTCGTATTCAAGCGCGTTGTAGCCTGCCACCTCCATCAACAGCTCAGTCGCCGCCTGCTGCAGTTGCGAGCCTTTCATTTTCAGGATCGAACTGCGCGGGTCTGGGGTGTGCCCGTACTTCTCGCTGTCAGCGATAACGCGCATCTGGGTCATTTCCAGTGCCTTGAGTTCAACTTCCAGCGCCGCGACTCGTTCGCGAAAGCGTGGCTGGTCCGCCAGAACGCCTGCGCCCGTGGCCACGCTGCGGGCCAGTTGCTTGGCCCGTCTTACGCGGAATTTCGACAGGCCGACTCGGGCGATGCCGCCACGCTCGCTACCGAGCAGGAACTTGGCAACATCCCAACCGCGGTTTTCCTCACCAATAAGGTTGGCCACCGGAACCCTGACGTTATCCAGGAACATTTCGTTGGTTTCGTGATGGCCATCGAGGGTGACGATCGGGCGAATCGAAATACCCGGTGTCTTCATGTCCATGAGCACGAAACTGATGCCCTGCTGTTTTTTGGCCGTCGCATCAGTGCGCACAAGCATGAAGCACCAGTCAGCATGATGGGCCGTGGAGGTCCATAGTTTCTGGCCGTTCAGCACATAGTGATCGCCATCGCGTACTGCGCTGGTGCGCAATGAGGCAAGGTCGGACCCCGAACCCGGCTCAGAGAACCCTTGGCAGAACCAGTAGTCCATGTTTGCCACGCGGGGCAGGAAATGCTCTTTCTGCGCTTGGGTGCCGAAGGCGATCAAGACCGGGCCGATCATGTTCATGTTGAACGAGATCGGCTCCGGGGCAGGTGCCATGTGCAGCTCTTCCTTGAAGATGTAGTGCTGTGTTGCACTCCAGGCCTGGCCGCCCCACTCGGGTGCCCAAGCCGGGCACGCCCAGCCCTTGGCATTGAGGATCCGTACCCAGCTGACCATTTCTTCTTTGGAGAGTCGCTGGCCATATTCGACCTTGCGCCGAATCGACGCCGGCACTGCCGTTTTCAGAAAAGCCCTGACCTCATCGCGAAAAGCCAGTTCTTCCGGTGTAAATCGCAAATCCATAAGGGTTTCCTCAGTCGATGATGCCGCTGGCGCGCAATTGCTCAACCCGCTCCGGGGTGAACCAGGCGGACAACGCTGCATCGGTATTGGCCGGCGTGATGGGCTGCGGTGCGAAAGGCGTAACTGGCACACTGCGGGAGAAACGGGGCGCTGGCGCAGGTTGAGTCACGCCATCAACCTCAATGAACGTGCCTCTGGCGCGCAGATGCGGATGCCCGGCCGCCTCAGAGAACGTCAGCACGCCGGTGGCACAGGCATCGCTGGCCTCAAGCACGGCAACCCATTCATCACGGCTGCGGGTACGGAAACGTGCGGCGAGCTCCTTCTTGGCGCTTGCCCACGCCTCGCGATCCATCTGCTCCCCCAAGAGCTGCGGGTCCAGGTCCATCAGCCGCAGCAACTCGTCGTAGAACTTGCTTTCGATCGGGCCAACGCTGATGAACTTGCCATCGGCACACAGGTAGCAGTCGTAGAACGGTGACCCACTGTCAGTAATGTTTGTGCCCCGCCCCTCTTTCCACATGCCTGCGGCCAACATGCCGAAGAACGTGGTTGCCAGGTGCGCCGCGCCATCGACGATGGCCGCGTCAACGACCTGGCCTTGGCCTGAGCCGCGCGCCTCTAGGATGCCAGCCAGCAAACCCAGAGCGAGGTACAGCGAACCACCCGCGTAGTCTCCCACGAGATTCAACGGGATGCTTGGCGGTTGTCCCTCACGGCCGATGGCATCGAGGATCCCGGTCAAGGCCAGGTAATTGAGGTCGTGCCCCGCATATTTGGCCAAGGGGCCGTCCTGCCCCCAACCGGTCATGCGGCCATACACCAGGCGTGGATTACGCGCGAGGCAGTCATCTGGGCCCAGGCCCAAGCGTTCGGTCACCCCAGGGCGGAAGCCTTCGATCAGCGCGTCGGCCTGTTCAACCAGCTGCAGTACGGTCTCCACCCCTGCCGGGTCCTTGAGGTCGACGGCGACTGCGTAGCGGTTGCGCAGCAGGGTGTTGTACTGCAGCGGGCGCTCGATACCGAGCTTGGCCGGCTGTTTACGGTCGACGCGGATCACCGTTGCGCCCAGGTCGGCCAACAACATGGCGCACATAGGGCCTGGGCCGATGCCGGCGAGCTCGACAACCTTGATTCCGGAAAGTGGGCCGGCCATGTCAGCTGCGCCCCTGGCCGCGCATCGCTTGCCATTGCTCTTCATTCCAGTCCTGCATGGCACGGAAGCTGGGCCCGCCAACCCCTTGCATCCAGCGCCCGCCATCAATCACTACCATTTCACCCGTGATGTAGGAAGAACCATCGCAAGCCAGGTAGCTATAGAGGTCAGCCAGCTCACGGTGGTCGCCAAAACGCCGCAAGGGCACGCTCTTTTCCTGCGGCTCGACCTGCGAACCTGGCGGATACAGCTGCTCCCAGGCGCCAGGGGTGGGGAACAAGCCCGGTGCTACGCAGTTGAGACGAATGCCCTTGGGCCCCCACTCCACGGCCAGGCTCCGGGTCATGGCCAGCACGCCAGCCTTGGCCGCTGCGCTGGGCGCGGTAAAGGCCGAACCGGTCATGGTTGGCGTAGACACCGTACTGATGACATTGCCCGGGCGCCCTTCGGCAATCCAGCGCTTGCCGGCTGCAATCGCACAATAGAAGCTGCCGTGCAGGACGATGTCCAAAACCGCATCCACTGCCCGCGGCGACAACGTTTCGGTACGCGCGATGAAGTTGGCGGCGGCGTTGCACAGCAACACATCCAACGGGCCGCTACGCCACACTTCTTCCATCATGGCTTCGACCGACTCGGCGTCACGCACATCAGCTTGCACGGTGGCGACACGTGCCCCTGGCAGTGCAGTACGGAACTCTTCAGCAGTCGCTTCAAGCACTTCTTTGCGGCGCCCGGCGATCACCAGCTCAGCGCCCAGCTCCAGATAGCGCTTGCCAATGCTCTTGCCCAGCCCCGTGCCGCCTCCGGTGATGAGGATTTTCTTGCCAGCCAAAAGGTCGTTTGCGTACATGCTTCAATTCCCGCTGAATGTCGGTTGACGTTTTTCCATGAAGGCCGCAACGGCTTCCTGGTGATCCTGGGTCTGGCGCGTCAGCGGGTTGAGGTCGACCTCACGGCGCCAGGCGGCCTCCACGCTGTCACCACCACGCACCAGCGAAGCTTTGAGCAACGCCAATGTCACAGGTGGCAGGTGCGCCAGCTTCTGCGCACGCTGCACCGCTGCCTCCAAGGCCTGCCCCGGCGCAACCACCTGATTGAACAATCCCAGTTCGCCAGCCCTGATGCCGTCGAACGGTTCGGCACTGAGCATCAACTGGCGGGCCTTGCCGGCACCGACTTTCTGCGGCAGGGTCCACAACAGCCCCGTATCGGGCAGCAGACCTACCTTGACGAACGAGCAAGCCAGCTTGGCCGACTCACTCCCGACGGCCAGGTCGCAGGCTGCGGCAAGCGACAGTCCAGCCCCCATGCAGTTGCCTTCAACAGCGGCCACCACAGGCTTGTCGCCGGTGAAAATCAGACGGAAGAGCCTGACCCCGATGCTGATGCGCTCACGCATGTCCAGCAACGAAGACGAAACGGTGGTCATCTCCGAAAGGTCACCGCCGGCACAGAAGTGTTCACCTGCACCGGTCAGAACGATGGCGCGACAAGTGTCGTCCTGGTGATGAAGCCGGTGAAAAGTCTCCAACAACGCCAAACGCATCTTTAATGAGAAGGCGTTGCGACGCTCCGGGTAGTTCATGGTGACAATTGCCACCGCGCCCCGATGCTCGACCTGGACGATTTCGCTGTGTTGAGTCATCACAGGTTCCTTATTGGCCGGTGAATACAGGGGCGCGCTTTTCGAGGAAGGCATTGGCCGCCTCCAGGTGATCGCATGACTGACGCAACAGCGGCTGATAGTCGATTTCGGCGCGCAACGCAGCGTCCATGTCGTCGGCTGAAAACGTCAACGCCGTCTTGGTCAAGGCCACGCCCAGCGGGGGCAATTTGGCCAAAGTCTTGGCGTACTCGATGGCTACGCTCAGCGCCTGGCCTGGTTCGACCACCTGGTTGGCCAAGCCGATGCGCCCGGCTTCGACGCCGTCAATCTCTCGCGCCAACGACAGCAGCTCGCGCGCCTTGGCGGGGCCAACCCTGTTTTGGAGGGTCCACAACACGCCGGTGTCGGGAATCAGCCCTATGCGCAGAAAGGCGGCGCAGAACCGCGCGTTCGAAGCCGCTACCAGGTAATCGCTCGCCACGGCCAGCGACAGGCCGGCGCCGAACGCCACGCCTTCCACTGCCACCACCACAGGCTTGGGGCCACCCAGCAGGTCGCGCACCACTTCGCAGGACTCTGCAAGGATCTCTCGGCTCTGCAGCACGGTGCGCTTGGTCATCTCGGAAATGTCGGCGCCGGCACTGAACTGTCCGCCCGCCCCCGTCAGCACCACAGCACGGGACTCAGGGTCGGCAACCATCAGCCGATGCACGGTGTCGCGCAACGCCAGGCGCATCTGGCGGCCCATCGCATTGCGGCGCTCGGCATTGTTGAGGGTGATGATGGCCACTTCGCCATCGCGGGTAACCTGAATGCGTTCGTCGGTATGTTCGGACATCGTGCTCTCCTCAGTTGCCAACGAACACGGCAGGGCGTTTTTCCATGAAGGCTTTTGCTGCCTCCAGATGGTCCTGGCTACGGCGCATGATCGGTTGCAGGTTCACTTCGGTCTCGATCGCTTGATCCAGCGAGCCGATGCCATTGGCCAGAGCAGCCTTGAGGTGTGCAACGGCCAGCGGTGGCATCCGCGCATACTGGCGAGCCACCGCCAATGCGGTCTGGCGAGTTTCGCCAGCGGGCGCCAGCTCATTGGCAAAGCCGCTACGCAACGCTTGCTCGCCATTGAATTCATCGGCGGTGAGCATCAGTTCACGGGCTTTGCCAGCGCCCACGCGCTGAGCGAGGGACCAGAAAAGCCCGGTATCGGGCATCAGCCCAACTTTGACGAATGCGCAGGCATAGCGGGTACCGGGCGCCGAGACAACGTAGTCACTGGCTGCGGCGAGCGAAACGCCTGCGCCCATGGCAAACCCTTCGACAGCAGCGATCACCGCCTTAGGCCCTTCAACCAGCAGGCGGAAGATGTTCAGCGGCAGCAGGTTGCGTTCGCGGTACTCCATCACCGTGCGCTCTTTCATTTCGGAGATGTCACCACCTGCGCAGAACACGCCGTTGGCGCCGGTCAGCACGATAGCCTGACATGCAGCGTCGTGGTACATGAGGCCATAGAGGCGCTCATACAGGGTTTCGCGCATTTTGAGCGAGAAGGCATTGCGTCGCTGGGGGTAGTTCAACGTAACGATGGCGACGCCTTCGTCGTACTCGACCTGGACAATATCGTCGGTATTCGCCTGGACCTCGCTCACAGCGTCTCCTCCGTACCCAGGATCAGCGTTGCCTGGCTCGACAGCACACCGCCATTGCCGTGGGCGATAGCCAGCTTGGCGTCGGCCACTTGCCGCGCGCCGCATTGCCCCATCAACTGCTGGGTCGCTTCGACCATGGTGAACAGGCCGTACATGCCCGGGTGGACACACGACAGGCCGCCCCCGTTGGTATTCACTGCCAGCCGGCCACCGGGCGCGATCGCGCCGCCCGATACAAAGCGCCCACCCTCGCCTTTCGGACAGAACCCGAGGTCCTCGAGAAACAGAATCGGGTTGATGGTGAAGGCGTCATAGAGCATCACCACGTCAATATCCGAGGCGCTGACACCGGCCATCTCATAGGCACGCTGGCCAGATTCCCGCGCTGCGGTAACCGTCAGGTCTGCCATCGACGCAATCTCTCGGTGCGTGGTGGCAGAACCTGCGCCCAGCACATAAGCAGGGCGTTTGGCCAGATCACGGGCACGGTCGGCCCGAACCATGACCACCGCTGCAGCACCGTCGGTCACCAGGCAGCAATCACGTACGGTCAACGGGTCTGAGACCATACGCGCTCCCAGCACGTCGCTGATGCTCAGCTCATCGCGCATGTAGGCATCGGGGTTGAGCCGCGCCCACTTACGCGCCGCAACGGCAACCTCGGCAAGCTGTTCACGGGTGGTGCCGTACTGATGCATGTGCCGTGCGGCCGCCAGCGCGTAAGAAGACACAGGGTTCATCGGCCTGTAGGGGGTTTCCCAGGGCGACGGGCGTGAAGACTGCACCAGTTTGCCCGACGCGCTTTTCTGGTTGCTGCCGTAGGCGATCAGGGCGACATCGATCTGCCCCGAGGCCAAGGCCATCGCGGCAGTATGGGCATAGATCTGGAAAGCCGAACCGCCGGTGCGGTTGTTGTCGGTGAACCGGGGGTGAATGCCCAGGTACTCGGAAAAGGTAAGCCCGGAGAGCATGTCGTCCGGCACACTGACGAACAGCCCGTCTACATCAGCCGGTGTCAGCCCTACCTGCGCCAGGGCACGTACGCTGGCAGCAGCGGCCAGGTCCATGGACGACAGCCCTGGCGCCTCGCCCATCCCGTATGTGGCTCCCGCCACGATGGCTGTTTGTCCACGAAGACTTTGTTTCATAGTTTCCTGCCTTTATTGTTATTGCTGCAGGTTGCGAATGGTTTTGCCGCGGGTCAGGTCAGGCTGGCTCGAATACCAGCAGCGCCGCGCCATCATCGGGCTGGACGATCTTTGCCCGCACGCTCATGCCTATCTGCACGTCTTCGGGTGCCACACCCTCAACCCGGGACATCATGCGCACGCCCTCCTCCAAGTCGATCAAAGCGACGTTGTAGTTCGGGGTGGGGGGACGCTGGCGGACCACGGTGGAGGAATACACCACACCGCGCCCACTGGCCTCGACCCATTCCAGGTCGGTATTGCCGGTACCGGGCTGAGCTACCCGGGGATAGAAGCAATAACCACCGTTCTGACGGCTGCGCTGCAGCATGAAACGCCCCTCACTGAGGAACTGTTGGTAATCCGATTCTGGCAACAGGCTTTGCATAAGCCCTCCGTTGAACTGCAGAATTAGTTTTTATGAACGATGTTCCGAATGCTAAACGCTGACATCTGTATCCGTCAAGCTGCTCGATACCGTTCCCCCTCCTCTTATGCACTATGCCAAACGCCGTTTCCATTATTTTCTGCGCTTTCCCTTCCCTTGTGCCTCCAGCCCAGTAACTCCGCGACACGCCTGAACACCCGCCAGGACTGGCTCAAGCACAAAATCAGGATCTGCCATGACGGTTTACCCGCTCAGTGCGCCTTGACACCTTCAATACACGTCGTTTACTTTTACGAACAGCGTTCAGAATAACACTCCACCCCAAACGACATTGAGCGCAGTGGGTGAGCAGTCCTCGATTGGAGCCGACAGAACCGTGAACTACGAATTGACCGATGAGCAGCGTGAGATCCAGGACCTGATTCGTCGGGTCGCACGGGAAAAAGTTGCGCCGCGCGCCGACGAGATCGATCGCACGGCGCAATACCCCCATGACATGTTCGCGCTGCTGAAAGAGTTGGGGCTGTTCGCCCTGCCGTTTCCGACGGAATACGGTGGCACCAACAGCTTGCTGTCGGCCTGCATCGCCGTCGAGGAGCTGGGCCGTGTCTGCTACAACACCGGCTATCTGCTCGTTGTGCAATGGACGCCGTTTGGGGCGATCCTCGCTGGCGGTACCGAGGAGCAGAAGCAACGCTTACTGCCAGGTCTTGCCAGCGGCGACTTGCGCGGCGCCCTATCGATCACCGAACCGCAAAGCGGCTCGGATGTTTCCGGCATCAAGACCTCTGCACGCCGCACCGATGGCGGCTATGTGCTGAACGGCTCGAAGATCTGGTGCACCAACTCCAACATCGCCGACTTCATCCTGGTCGCCGCCAAAACTGTCGCCGAGGATGGCACGGGCTTGGGCATCAACTTGTTCATCGTTGATCGCGATACACCCGGCCTGACGATTGGCGCACCAGAACACAAAATGGGGGCCAGGGGGGTAGCAGCATGCCCGCTGTTCTTCGATGACGCCTTCGTGCCAGTCGCCAACCGACTCGGCCCCGAGGGTGGGGAAGGTTTCAAGATCGCCATGGAAGCGCTCAATACCAGCCGTCCACTGGTGGCTGCCAGGGCGGTGGGGTTGGCTCAGGGAGCCATCGATCATTCGGTCGACTACATCCAGAACCGCGTCACCTTCAAGCAGAAGGTCAGCGACTTCCAAGGCATACGCTGGATGATCGCAGACATGGTCACCCAGACCGAAGCTGCCCGCCAGTTGGTCTATCGCACCGCGTCCATGGTCGATGACGGCGTCACCGGCCGCACACTCGCGCCGATGGCAGCCATGTCGAAGATGTTCGCCTCGGACGTGGCGATGAAAGTCGCCACGGACGCCGTGCAGCTGTTCGGCGCTGCGGGTATTTCCAACGAATACCCGATCAACCGCTATTTCCGCGACGCCAAGGTGGTGCAGATCATCGAAGGCACCAACCAGATTCAGCGAAACATCATTGCCGACAGCGTGCTCGGACGTGTTGCCCGCAACGACGCCAAACCCCGTTAAGGCGCAGTCAGTTGCAGTTCCAAATAACCAACCTCAGGGAACAACAAGAATGGAACAGATCGAAACCGTGGGCCTTGGCATTCACTGGGAAGACCTCCCGGTCGGGCGCCGCTTCAAAACCGTGGGCCGCACCGTCACTGAGGCGGATGTCGTCAACTTCGTTTCAGTGACCGGCATGCTTGAAGTGCTTTTCACCAACGTCGAATTCCTCAAAGAACAGTCTGCGATCAAGGGCCGCGTCGCCCCTGGTGCCTTGGTGTTCACCTTTGCAGAAGGCTTGCTTACCCAGGCGACGATGCAAGGGGTGGGTTTTGCGTTCCTCAATATGGAACTGGACATCAAGGGCCCGGTATTCGTCGGTGACACCATTCATGTCGAGTGTGAAGTCATCGAGTGCCGCGAAAGCAAGGGCCGTCCTGGCCTGGGCCTGGTGCGTACGCGCAACCGTATCTACAAGCAAGACGGCACGCTGGTGCAGGAGTACACCCCTCTGCGCCTGGTCAAAGGCAAGGACTACAGGGCTGACTGATCATGACCCAACGGGCATTGGCACAACCCACCGGCCCGCTGTCGGGGCTGCGTGTGATCGACCTCACGATCAACGTCCTCGGCCCCGTCGCCACTCAGATTCTGGGCGACATGGGTGCCGACGTGATCAAGGTAGAACCGCCCACGGGCGATCAGAACCGGCAGAACGGCCCGGGTCGAAATCCCGGTATGTCGGTGTTCTACCTCATCATGAACCGCAACAAACGCAGCGTGGTGCTCGACCTGAAGCAACCGGCGTGCATGGAGGCATTGCTCAAGCTGGTAGAAACAGCCGATGTCGTCGTACATAGCATGCGGCCCAGCGCCGCCAAGCGGCTGGGTATCTGCTATGAGAAGCTGAGCGCCCGCAACCCCAATATCATCTACGCCTTCGCGCCTGGCTACCGTAGCGATGGTCCGTACGCCAACATGCCGGCGTTCGATGACGTCATCCAGGGCGAGAGCGGCTTGGCGGCCATCAACCGCGATAGCGACGGCCGCCCTCGTTACTTCCCTACGGTGATCGTCGACAAGTTCTGCGGTTACGTACTGGCATCCTCCATCAGCATGGCCTTGCTGCATCGCGAGCGTACCGGCCAGGGCCAGGAAGTACGCGTCCCCATGATGGAGACCATGCTTCAGTTCAACTTGTTCGAACATCTCTGGGAGGGCGCACTGGGCAAGTCCGACGGCCTTGGCTACACCCGGATGTTTTCGGCCAATCGCCGGCCGTACGCCACGCGCGACGGCTACATTTGCCTGCTGGCGGTCAATGACGAGCAATGGCGACGTGTGCTGACAGCTATCGGCCGGCCTGAGCTGCTGGAAGATCCTCGTTTCTGTCGCATGACCGAGCGCATGCGCCATATCAATGAGCTGTACAGCATCCTCGGGGATGTGATCGCCACGCAGACCTCCGCGCACTGGGAAACCTTGTTCGATCAAGCCGATGTGCCCCATGGCCAGGTCCGCGAACTGAGCGACATGATGAACGATGAGTATTTGAAGGGGACCGAATTCTTCAAGAAAGTCCAACATCCCACCGAGGGTGAACTGGTCATGACTTCGATTCCGGTGGAGTTCTCCGCCTCCCCCGGCAACGTGCGCTATTTGCCACCGAATCTGGGCGAACACAGCAGTGAAATTCTCGGCGAGCTGGGCTACAGCCATGAGCAGATCAGTGCACTTTGCGCAGGCCGTGCACCTGCTGCAGCAGCGCCGGCACCTGCGCCGCACGCAAGCGCTGAGAGCATGACCCCTGAAACCGCGGCTCAGCCGCGTCCCTGATGCAAGACTCAAAGGTACTCGTGATGAAAGGACTGAAAGACAAAGTCGTTGTAGTGACCGGGGGTGCGGGTGGTATCGGTAGCGCCATTTGCAAACGCTTTAGCGAAGCCGGGGCGGTGGTGGCCGTGTTCGACCTGAACACCCAGGCTGCAAGCGCCCTGGTTGGCGAAATCGAAGCAACCGGTGGTCGCGCCCGCGGTTACAGCGTCGATATCACCGACCATGAAGTCGTCCACGCGGCGGTCGCCCGCGTGGAAGAAGAACTGGGACCGATCGACGTGCTGGTTAACAACGCTGGCTGGGACACAGGTGCGTTCTTCCTGCAGACCGAAAAGCCGTTTTGGGACAAGGTTGTCGCCATCAATCTGTACGGCCCGCTGAACATGCACCATGCAGTATTGCGCCGGATGAGCGAGCGCGGGCATGGCCGTGTGGTGAACATCTCTTCCGACGCCGGCCGCGTCGGGTCCTCGATGGAGGCCGTGTATTCCTTCTGCAAGGGCGGCCTGATCGCCTTCAGCAAAACCATGGCGCGGGAAATGGCCCGCCAGCAGATACCGGTCAACGTCGTATGCCCAGGGCCTACCGCCACTGCACTGCTGGACAACCTCGCCCAGGGCGAAAAGGGCGAGCGGATCAAGGCCGGGCTGGTCAAGGCTGTGCCATTTGGACGTATGGGGCAACCAGACGATATCGCCGGGACGGTGCTGTTCCTGGCCAGTGACGATGCTGCGTTCATCACCGGTCAGGTGATCAGCGTGTCCGGCGGCTTGACGATGGTCGGCTGAGCCAAAAACTTTTAAAGGAGTGAAGCATGGAATTCAAAGATATCCTCTACACCGAAGACAACGGCATCGCCACCATCACCATCAACCGACCTCAGGTCTATAACGCCTTCACTGCCAACACCTGTGAAGAGCTGATCGTGGCGTTCAGCCAGGCCGGCTACAACAAGGACGTCGGCGTTGTGGTGCTCACCGGCGCGGGTGACAAGGCCTTTTGCACCGGCAGCGATCAATCTGGCGGCCGGCACAAGGGCCGCGGGGTGGTTGGCCTGCCGATCGAAGAGCTGCAGAGCATCATCCGTGACATCCCCAAGCCGGTCATTGCGCGCGTCAACGGTTACGCGATTGGCGGCGGCAACGTGCTGGTAACCCTCTGCGACCTGGCGATCGCCGCCGATACTGCGCAGCTTGGCCAGGTTGGCCCGAAAGTCGGCTCTGTGGATCCGGGCTTCGGCACCGCCCTGCTCGCCCGCCTGGCCGGTGACAAGCGTGCCCGCGAGATCTGGTACCTGTGCAAACGCTACAGTGCCCAGCAAGCGCTGGACTGGGGCTTGGTCAATGCGGTTGTCCCGGCAGATCAACTGGATGCCGAAGTCAGAAAATGGTGTGACGACATCCTGCAGATGAGCCCAACCGCTATCGCACTGGCAAAACGCTCCTTCAACATGGACAACGAAAATATCCGAGGAATTGGCGCATTCGCCATGCAAGCCCTGGCCATGTACTACGACACTGAAGAGTCCAAGGAAGGTGGCAACGCGTTCCGCGAGAAGCGCAAGCCTGAGTTCCGCAAATACGTGAAATGATCACCCGAATGCTCGCAAGATGACTGCTGTCAGCCCCTGGCGCGCATCGCCAGGGTGACTGCAGGGTTATCGGCGCACCTTGGCTTGGTACCCTTTTGCCGCCCGCTTTATGCCGGCGGCGTTTTTTTGCCCTGCATTTATGCCTATCCCCAGCAAAAGAAAACCCGGCTACGCATGGCGGAGCCGGGTTGGGTATAGGCAAAGACGGTACAGCAGTGACGCCCCTCTGCGCTAGATCACACGCTTCTCACGCAGCGCTTTTATTTCGGTTTCGTCCAGGCCCAGCCACTCACCCAGGATACTGTTGGTGTGCTCACCCTGAGTCGGCGGTGCCTTGTAGTCGACGATGGGGGTAGCCGAGAACTTGACCGGGTTGGCGACCATCCTGACTTTGCCATTCGCTGAAGCGGCATGTGGGCTTTCCACGCACATGCCACGTTCCTGTACATGCGGATCGGCGAAGACTTGTTCCAGGTTGTTGATAGGGCCGGCCGGCACGCCCGCTTCATCCAGGGCGCGCAGTAGATCAAGCACTGTCCACGTAGCCACCAGTGGTTCGAACACCTCGCCCAGGGCCCGACGGTTGACCACCCGTAGAGGGATCTCGGCGAACCGCGCATCTAGCGCGAGCTCTGGATGGCCGAGCACCTCACAAAAACGGGCGTACTGTTCGTTGTTGCCGGCGACGATCATGATGTCGCCATCGGCGCAGCGGAACATCCGCGAAGGCATGCCGCCGTTGCCCTCTGTGCCCCGGCGCACGGGGATGTCACCTGAGACCAGGTATTGGCTGGCGTAGTGGGAGGTCGAAGCGATCAGGGCATCGAGCAAGGCAATGTCGATATGCTGACCCGGGGCACCATTGACGTCGCGCGCATACAGCGCCGCTTGAATGGCATAGGCCGCGTATTGGCCAGCCAGGATATCGGCCAGACTCGGCCCGGTTTTCATAGGACCGCCGCCGGGGGTTTCATCGGGCAAGCCGGTGATGCTCATCAACCCGCCCATGGCCTGGAAGATCGAATCGTAACCTGGTCGCGGAGCGTAAGGGCCCGTCTGGCCAAAGCCCGTCAGAGAGCAATAGATGAGCCGTGGGTTCACTTCGCGCAACGAGGCGTAGTCCAAGCCATAGCGCTTGAGGTCCCCCACCTTGTAGTTTTCCAGCAAAACGTCGCACTTGCCCACCAACTGGCGGATCAGCGCCTGGCCTTCAGGTTTTGCAATGTCACAAGTAATGGATTTCTTGTTGCGGTTGGTGCTGATGTAGAACGAAGACTCTCGCGTGTCCTGCCCCTGCGCATTCTGCAGGAAAGGCGGGCCGAACTGGCGTGAATCGTCACCTTTGCCAGGGCGTTCGATCTTGATCACCTCAGCCCCAAGGTCGGCAAGCATCTGCGCGGCCCAGGGGCCGGCGAGGATGCGGCTCATGTCGAGCACACGGACATTGCTAAGCGGGCCCTTACTCATCATCGTTTCCTCTTTTTTTGTTATCGCCCAACGAAACGGGCAGGCCGCTTTTCGATAAAGGACTGCACGCCTTCTTTGGCGTCTTCGGTATTGAACAGCCTGCGCTGGGTATTGGCAATTGAGGCATAAGCCGCTTGCCAGCCATGGTTTACCGCCGTACGGGCGTTCTGCAACGTCGCTTGCACCGCCAGCGGTGCCTGCTCGGCAATGCGCTCGGCCAGCTCGATGGCGCGCTTGAACTCCTCGCCTACCGGTACGACTTCCTGAACAAAATTAAGACGCAGCGCTTCGGCGGCATCGAATTCGTCACCGGTGAGCAGCAATTTCATGGCATTACCCCAACCTGCACGCTCCACAAACCTGAACGTGGCGCCGCAGCCGGCCATGATCCCGCGTTTGACTTCGATTTGCGAAAAGCGGCAATTCTGCGCAGCGATAACGATATCCGCAGCCAGCATCAACTCGATAGCGACAGTGAAGCTGATGCCCTGCAGCGCCATGACCATAGGCTTGGTGCGAATTGGTTCACGCAGGCCGAAAGGATCGACCTCGGCAGGTGGTATGTAGGGTTTACCTTCCTTGCGCAGTGGCGCGCACTTGGGCATGTCCAGGCCGGCCGTAAAGTGGTCGCCTTCGGCATACAGCACACCTACCCGCAGCTCAGGATCTTCTTCCAGCCGGGTATACGCAGCCGCCAGCTCGGCAAACATCTTTGGCGTGAACCCGTTACGCTTTTCAGGACGGTCGATGCCGATAAGCAACAAGGGGCCGCGCTGCTCCAGCTTGATACGACCATCCGGGTCGCGTTGAGCTTCACTCATGGGGTGCAATCCTCTTCAGAATAGGTATTGATTGAGGGCTTCACTGCTGATGCATTGTTGTGCCATGCCCTGCTCCCAGATTGCATTCACGCCTTGATTCTGAGCACAGAGCGAAGCTGCGACGCATCAAATATCTTCACATAGTAGAACATCGGTCTTATATTTGAACAACACTTTACCTTCCAACCCTGCCGACCTGAATGCCATGACTCCTCAAGAAAGCTCGTCACACATCGCTCCAGGGGTCCTCCCCAGCTTGTCTCTGGCCTGCGACGTAGTCCGTCATTGGGCTCGCGTCACCCCCGATGCACCTGCACTGAGTGACGCCAGCCTGGCGCTCGACTATGGCTTGTTGGCCCGCGCCATCGATGAAGTCAGTGAGCTGCTGAGCGCGAGGGGTGTCACTGCTGGCGATCGAGTGCTGATTGTTGCGGAGAACAACATTGGCGCTGTTGTCGTACTGTTTGCCTGCCAAGCGCTCGAAGCGTGGCCGGCGGTGGTCAACGCCAGATTGCCAGCGGCAGAGCTGGCCGGGTTGCAAGCACTCGTTGAACCCCGCCTCTGCGTGTATGCCACTGCGGACAGCAAGGCTTGCGCAGCACATGCCCAAAGCGCGGGCGCGGCGCAAGTCGAGGGGTTGTTGGCCGGCCCGCTCGCGATGGGCGATACACATGCGCACGTTTGCGCCGAACCACAAATAGCGGATGCCCAGGTAGGTCTACTGATCTTCACCTCCGGCACCACCGGCCAGCCCAAGGCAGTCATGCACAGTCATACCGGGCTATTGGCGCTAGGTGCCATTCTCAGCCGCTCGCGCCAGGTCAGCCCGACGGACTGTTACAACGGCGTAGCACCTCTGGCCCATATCATGGGCGTGGCCAACCTGATGTCGGTGATGGTCGCCGGTGCCAGCCTGCGCTTGATGGGGCGACTCGAACTGCCACAACTGGCTAATGCCATAGCCCAAGGCGACATCTCGCACTTGTCGTTCGTACCGACGGTTTACGTACGTTTGCTCGATTACATCGCCACGCAAAAGCTCGATGTGTCAGGTCATCGTCTGCGCTACATCAGCAGTGGCGGCGCACCACTCGATCACACGCTGCAGCAGCGTGTACAGGCACTGTTCGGGTTGCCGCTGGTCAACGGCTACGGCATGACGGAATGCGCACCTGGGGCGCGTACCCGGGCCGATCGCACGAGCGAACCCGGCACCGTTGGCTTTGCCGAAGAAGGCGTAGAGCTGCGCTTTGTCGATAACCAGGGTCTTGATGTGCCCGAGGGCGGCATTGGCGAACTCTGGATGCGTGCCCCCGCCACCATGCTCGGCTACTACCGCAACCCGGCCGCAACCGCTGCGACCCTGCGTCCAGGCGGCTGGGTCGCAACCGGCGATCTGGGCCGCCGCCTGCCGGACGGCGCCGTGGCGGTGGTGGGCCGGCAAAAGGAAATGATCATTCGCTCTGGTTTCAATGTATATCCCGCCGAGGTCGAGGCCGCCCTCAACAGCCTGCCGGCCATCGTTGCCTCAGGTGTGGTGGGACGAGCGCTTGCCGATGGTGATGAGGAAATCGTTGCCTTCATCGAGGTTCGCCCCGGCTATGAAATTGATGCACAGCAGATCGATGGTGCTCTACGCGAGTTGATTGCGCCCTACAAGCGCCCCAACCGAGTCGTCTTCATGGCGCAACTGCCCCAAGGCAGCACCGGCAAGATCTGGAAAGCCAAACTCGCCAGCTTGGCAGCTGCGCTGGATAGCTCCTCGGCGCCTGCAGAGCCATTACCGGCGCCTCAGTACACCGAAGCCCAGCCCTGGTTGTTGCGCGCCGTGAATGCACCGACGCGCTCTCATTTTGTGCAATGCACGGACACTCGGCTGCACTATCGCAGCTGGAACGCAGACGACACTACCAAACCGGTACTCTTGTTCGCCCACGGCTATCGGGCAAACAGCCACTGGTGGGATTTTATCGCCCCCTTCTTCATTGACCGGTTCCGCGTCTATGCAATGGACTTTTCGGGTATGGGTGAAAGCGGGCCACGCAGCAGCTACAACGCACAAGCGTTCACCGACGACCTTATTACCATTCTCGAGCGCGAATTAGGCCCCGCCACGGTGGTTGGCCATAGTTATGGCGGACTGCGGACCTTGCGCGTCTGTGCCGATCGTCCAGACCTGGTTCAGCAGGCGGTGATCATCGACAGCCGGGTTCGCTTCCTCGATGAACCAAAGTCAGCGTTCCCTTTACCTCCAGCGCGTAGCGGCCGCGCGCGGCACTACCCTGATTACCCGACCATTCGCCAGCGCTATCGGGTTATCCCAGCACAACCGCTACCCCTTGCCGACACCTTCGAGCATGTTGCATTCCATTCCATTGCCTCAAGCCCACAAGGCTGGCATTGGCGCCTCGACCCGGCGCTGCCGTTCACCGTGGGAGAAACCGACGGAGATGCGTTACTGGAGAGCATCAATGTGCCGGTGGATTTTGTCTACGGCGAAGAGAGCATCGTAGTGGAACAGTGGCGCGCAAAGAGGATCGCTGCCCGGCTACGCCATTGTCGCGGTGCTGTTGGCATTCCCAACAGTCATCATCATCTGATGTTGGACCAACCGCTTGCGCTTGTGTCGGTACTGCGTGCATTGCTGGCTTCACAGAAACAGCAAGGCGATTGACAGCAACGGCCGATCGCATTCAGAATTGTAAACAGTGTTCATAATAACAAACCGGGCATTAGGCCCCACGGACCCTGTATGCAGCCAGACGGCCAGAGCACTCTTGTAGCCTCACCGGCAGCTAACCTGCCACCGCTGAGCTACCCGCTATTCCGCGCCGTGTGGTGCGCAACCCTCACGGCCAACATTTGCCTGTGGATGCAGAATGTCGCCGCAGCCTGGCTGATGGTCCAGTTTGACCCGTCTCCGTTGATGGTTGCACTGGTGCAGACCGCGATTACCCTGCCGGCATTCCTCTTTGGTCTGCCGGCTGGGGTCTATGCCGACCTGCTGGACAAGCGACGCATCCTTATCTGGACCCACGCCTGGATGTTGGCAGCCACCTTGCTGCTCTACTTGCTGCTGACCAGCGACCAGCTGACACCTTGGGGGCTTCTGCTGCTGGCATTCAGCCTCGGTACTGGGAGCGCTGTGAGCATTCCTGCCTGGCAGGCGACCACCTCCGACGCAGTGCCTCGCACTGTTCTCGGGGCAGCGATCAACCTCAATGCTATCGCCTACAATGCTGCGCGTGCTGTCGGCCCTGCCCTGGCCGGAATCATCATCGCCAATTCCAGCCTGGAATGGGTATTCGCCTTGAACATCGTGCTACTGGTGAGCGTTCTGGCGATTTTCATCTTTGCCTATCGACCGGGCTCTACCACCCTCGCGCCCAAAGAGCCGCTATTCACTGCCATGCGTACGGGGTTGCGTTATGTTCGGCATGCACACCCGCTGCACGGTCACATCCTGCGCACATTGTTCTTCGTCAGCTGCGCGAGCAGCCTGTGGGCACTGCTTCCCTTGGTTGCCGGCGGAGACAACGTGGGTGGTTACGGCCTGCTGGTCGGCAGCCTTGGTGCCGGCGCTGTAGCAGGCGGAATCGTGCTGAACCAGCTAAGGCCGCGGATCAGCAACTTTCACCGCCTTTCGACGTTATCCACGGTGGTTTTTCTGCTTGCCATGCTGGTCGCCGCCTGGGCCCCGTACCTGACAGTGATCAGCGTTACTCTCGTACTCGCGGGTGCAGCCTGGATCAACTTCAACTCGACAACCAGTGCGGCGTTCCAGACAACCCTGCCTGGTTGGGTACGGGCCCGTGCACTGGCCATTTTCATGCTCACCTTCCAAGGGTCCATGGCAATTGGCGGCATGCTCTGGGGCGCTGTAGCCAACCAACTGGGTGTGTCGTGGACCTTGACCCTGGCAGCTGGCCTGATCGTTCTCGGCATGGCCGTCACCCGCCGTTACCCGTTGCGAATGGGACGCGAAGCCGAGGTCACCCTGTCCTCGCATTGGGCCGAACACCGTGTAGACATCAACCCAGACGTGAGTGACGGCCCCGTAGTCGTCCAAGTCGATTACCACGTGGCCATTGAGCATCAGCAAGATTTTTGTCAGCTGATTTCCCGTTTGGGCCAGATTCGCAAACGCGATGGGGCCACGCAGTGGCTGCTCTATCGCGACTTGGCTGACCCGCAGCGATTCAGCGAACGCTTTGTCACAGCTTCTTGGGGCGAGCATTTGCTGCAACGTCGCAGAAGCACGCTCGCCGATCACGAACAAGAAAAACAACTGACGCATTACCTGCAGCCAGGGACGACCCCTAGCGTGTCTCACTACCTGCTCGTCGTTCCCACGCCGTAACCGTGAAACCAGACGCCACCGAAGACGTGGCCTAGGAGAAATCTGTTGTCCGATCGTGAGTATATGGAATTCGACGTGGTGATCGTCGGCGCTGGCCCATCAGGCCTCTCGGCTGCCTGTCGGCTGAAGCAGCTTGCTGCCCAGACAGGCCAGGACATCAGCGTGTGCATCGTCGAAAAAGGCTCTGAAGTGGGCGCGCATATTCTTTCTGGCGCAGTGTTCGAACCCCGAGCGCTGAATGAACTGTTCCCCGACTGGCAGGCACTCGGTGCACCGCTGAATACGCCGGTGGTGCGAGACGACATCTACCTGTTGCAAGGCCCGGAGACAGCCACCCAGATCCCGGGGTTGTTTGTGCCTAAAACCATGCATAACCAAGGCAACTACATCATTTCACTTGCCAACCTGTGCCGCTGGCTCGGCCAGCAGGCAGAGAATCTGGGCGTCGAGATATACCCAGGCTTTGCCGCCCAGCAGGCATTGATCGATGACGACGGTGTAGTGCGCGGCATCGTGACAGGTGATCTTGGGGTAGACCGTGAGGGCCGGCCCAAAGATGGCCTGTACACCCCAGGTATGGAGCTGAGGGCCAAGTACACTTTGTTTGCCGAGGGTTGCCGAGGCCATATAGGCAAACAACTTATCCGTAAGTATCAGCTGGACAGTGAGGCAGATGCACAGCACTACGGTATCGGGATCAAGGAAATCTGGGATATCGACCCGTCCCTGCACCAGCCTGGGCTGGTGGTCCACACCGCTGGCTGGCCGCTCAATGACGACAACCCTGGCGGTTCGTTCCTCTATCACCTGGAGAATAACCAGGTGGTCGTGGGTTTGATCATCGACCTGTCGTACAGCAATACCTATTTATCGCCATTCGACGAATTCCAACGCTACAAGCACCACCCTGTGGTCAAGCAGTACCTGGAGGGCGGAAAGCGCGTCACCTACGGTGCGCGGGCCATCTGCAAAGGTGGCTTGAACTCGCTGCCCAAGATGATCTTCCCCGGCGGCGCGCTCATAGGCTGCGACCTGGGGACCTTGAACTTTGCCAAGATCAAGGGAAGCCATACCGCCATGAAATCCGGGATGCTCGCCGCAGAAGCGGTAGCGGCCGCACTGGCCGCAGGGCGCGAAGGTGGCGATATGCTTGACGGTTACGTTGAAGGGTTCAAAGCCAGCTGGCTGTACGACGAGTTATTCCGCAGCCGTAATTTCGGCCCAGCCTTGCACAAGTTCGGCGCATTGGTAGGCGGGGCGTTCAACTTCATCGATCAGAACATCTTCAGCGGCAAGCTGCCCTTCACCTTGCACGACAACAAGCCAGATCACGCCTGCCTCAAACCTGCCGCCGAGTGCACCAGGATTGCCTACCCAAGACCCGACGGAAAGCTCAGCTTCGACAAGCTGTCATCGGTGTTCCTGTCCAATACCAACCACGAGGAAGAGCAACCTTGCCACCTGAGGCTGACCGATCCGGACGTACCCTTGAACTGGAACCTGCCTCGGTATGACGAACCTGCGCAGCGTTACTGCCCCGCCGGCGTTTATGAAGTCGTGACACAAGACGATGGCGGCAAGCGGTTCCAGATCAACGCGCAAAACTGTGTGCATTGCAAGACCTGCGACATCAAGGACCCCGCTCAAAACATCACCTGGGTGACTCCAGAAGGCGCTGGCGGCCCCAACTACCCCAACATGTAAGCCACCCCGGGCGCCCAATGCGTGTGCCAATACAGGAGCAGAATGATGCATTACGAAACCCTGATTCTGGATAAACATGACAAGGTCGGCCTGATTCGCCTTAACCGGCCTGAAGCGTACAACGCACTGAACGACCAGCTGATGAATGACCTGACAGCCGCGCTCGACGACCTCGAGGCCGACGACGCCATTGGCGCCATCGTGCTGATCGGTAGTGAAAAAGCGTTTGCTGCAGGCGCAGACATCAAGATGATGCGCGAATGGAACATGATGGACGTGTTCAAGCGCCAATTCATCACGGCCAATTGGGAGCGTGCCGCGCGCTGCCGCAAACCGGTAATTGCCGCGGTGAGTGGCCTGGCGCTGGGTGGCGGCTGTGAGCTGGCGATGATGTGCGATGTCATCATCGCTGCGGATAACGCCCGATTCGCGCTGCCGGAAATCACCCTGGCCACCATCCCTGGTGCAGGGGGAACACAACGCTTGACTCGCGCCATTGGCAAGTACAAGGCGATGGAGATGATTCTCAGCGGCCGTCCGATGCTCGCCGACGAGGCCGAGCGTAGCGGACTGGTCAGCCGGATAGTGCCACTGGCGGACCTACAGTCCGAAGCGTTGGCATTGGCAGGAAAAATGGCTGGGTTCTCCCAGCCGGTGGTGGCACTGGCGAAAGAATGCGTCAATCGGGCCTTTGAGAGCAGTCTCAGCGAAGGTGTGCTGTACGAGCGCCGTATGGCCTACGTGACATTCGGCACAGAGGACCAAAGCGAAGGGCTGGCTGCATTCGTGGAAAAACGCCCGCCACAGTTCAAGCACCGATAGGAGCCCCCATGGCAAAGCACGATTCGCTCCCCTCAAAGGCCGTTCGGTATGCCGAGTACCGCGTGGAAGTACCCTTTCTGGACCACCTCGATATCCTGGTCGAACCAGAGCCGGAGCCTCCTTGCCTGGTTGTCGATCTTGAACGCAAGCATCTCAACGGCGCCGAACAGGCACATGGTGGGCTGATGATGACCTTGCTTGACATGGCCATGGCCGCTGCAGCGCGAACCACTGACAGCAAAAAACGTTCATGCGTCACGGTGGAAATGAAAACCAACTTCCTGCGCCCCGGGGGCGGCAGCGGCGGTCGGCTGTCAGCCCGTGGCAAGCTGCGCTACGCTAGCAAGACGCTAGCGTTTTGCGAGGGTGACCTGGTTGACGACCAAGAAAGGCTGGTAGCGACTGCCAGCGGCATCTTCAAATTCGTCAACCTGCCTGGAGATGATGCGCCTTGAGCCTTATCGAGCATCGCTAGCAACACCCCTTCGATGGACCCCTTCAAGAGGCGTGCAACATGACGCCTCTTTTTTTTGATCGTTGCTAGGCGACTTCCATGTGAAACCTAGCTCACCATGTTTTCCTCAACTGCCAAACGCATCGCCGGCCTGCCCAGGTGCAAGGCCAGCGCCGCCAAAGGTAACGCCAAGGCAAAGATCAAAGCCAGTGAGTGCCCCACCTTACTATCGTCTTTGAAGATGAAGTCAGTGAACGCCGCGACCACCGACGGCCCAGCCCCTATCCCCAACAAAATCATCACAAACAGGTAGAGAGATGACAAACGCCCCCGCAATTCAGCGGGTGTGGCAATTTGCAATGCCGCAGCTGAAATCCCCATGATAGGGCTCACCAGCACCTGTATTATAAAAAACGCACCCAGAAACACGTAAGGGTCGTGCCATAGCACCCCGACGACCGCGACGGGTACGCTCACCAACGATGTGAAACAGAACAAACGCATATGCGCATCCAAACGCCCGCGCGCGATCTGTCGGTCGATGAGCTGTCCGCATCCCACAGCGCCAATTACCCCACCCAAAGTGCCCACCACTCCAAGCCAAACCCCGATCTGAGCAGGCTTCCAGGCAAATGCGCGATGCAAGTAGGAAGGCGCCCACAACGCCAGCCCGGCAACGGCCATTACACAGAGGGTAAAGCCGATATGGTGACAGAAGAAAAATCGCGCATGGCGGCGTATGTGAGCAAACACCTGCCCGAAAATCGCCGTCGCGAGCGCAGTGGCTGGCCGAACCGTCATCATTGTGCGCCTGGCCGGCTCGCGGAAGGTGAATACCAGTAAACCTAGCAATACGCCGGGCAACCCAATGGTGATGAACACCATTTGCCAGGAACGGACCTCACCCACGACAGGCAGCAGTACCGACTCATGCTCTGCCACCAAGCCCACGATTACCCCGCCCATCAGGTAGGCCATGCCTGTTCCGAACAGCGAGCCCAGGGAGTACACCGCCAAGGCTGTTGTCAGCCGGTGCGCAGGGAAACTGTCTGCCATTAACGAATAGGCAGCTGGGCTCAATGCGGCTTCCCCCGCCCCCACGCCAATACGCGCCAGGAACAGCTGCCAATAATTGTGCGCCAAGCCGCAGAAAGTGGTTGAAAGCGTCCAAATCGTCACACCGCCAAAAATGACCCAGCGGCGGCTGAAGCGGTCGACCAACCAACCCAGCGGCAACCCGCAGACGGCATAAAACAGGCCGAAAGCAAAACCTTGCAACAGCGACAGTTCAAAGTCGGTGATGCCCAGGTCCCGCCGGATCGGGTCCACCAGCAACGAGATAACCAGTCGGTCCAGTAGTGACAACCAATAAAGCAGGAACAAGATCGCAGTCATGTACCACGCGGTCGTGTGCCGAGGGAATGGTTGCAGATTGGCTGCCAAAGCAGGCGTTTCCAATTTCATCGTGCAGTACCCCGTAGCAGGAAGCAGGACAAGGCAGGAATGAGAACCAGCGCACCGAGCATGTTCCAGAGGAACATGAAGGTCAGCAGGATGCCCATGTCTGCCTGGAACTTGATGGGTGACCAGGCCCAGGTGATGACACCTGCAGCAAGCGTGATGCCTACCAGCGCTACTACCTTGCCGGTGAACAGCAAGGCACGCCGGTACGCTTCTGCAAGCGGCACCCCGCTACGCTGCTGCGCCAATTGCACGCTGAGCAGATACAGCGCGTAGTCGACCCCGATACCGACGCCCAAGGCAATGACTGGCAGCGTCGCTACCTTTACGCCAATGCCCAATGCCACCATCAGCGCCTCGCACAGGATCGATGTCACCACTAATGGCACCAGCGCCACCACAACCGCTCTCCAACTGCGGAAGGTGATGAAACAGAGCGCGGCAACCGCCAGGTATACGAACAGCAGCATGGTGCGGTTGGCATCACGCACGACGATATTGGTCACCGCGTCAATACCTGCGGAACCTGCCGCCGGCAAGAATTTCAGCTGATCGGAGTCATGCTCACGGGCGAAGGCCTCCACCGCAGCCAGGACCCGAGCAAGTGTCTGCGCCTTGTGGTCAGCCAGGTAAGCGATAACGGGCACCAGCGAACAGTCCGAGTTGACCAGATCCGGGTTGGCCTCCTGCGCACGCAGCACGGATGTGTTGACCAAGGCCTGGTTATGGCTGATGGTGATCCACTTCGGCGATGCCTCGAAAAGCGCGGAAGACAGCCGGCTGACAGCCCCCGCCAGCGACACCGTGCTCTGCACGCCCGGCACCTGCTGTAGCGCCCATTCCAGGCGGTCAACCTCCATCTGTGTCTGCCATGCTTCGCAGCCGCCTGGCGGGGTTTTGACCATGACCGCAAACTGATCACTGGAAAGCCCGTAGTGGCCAGTAATGAATGCCGAATCCTGGTTATAACGCGCATCGGGCCGGAGCTCCGGAGCCCCCGCGTCCAGATCACCTATCTGCAATTGCAAGCTGATGACAAAACCAGCGGCCGCCAAAGCCAGCGCAAAACCGATTGCCAAAAGCGCCCACTTGGGTTCGGTGAAGCGTACCAGGACGTCCCATGCCCCTGGCGGGTTTTGACTGGACTCATGGCTGCGCCGCGCCGCATTGGCCCCTACGCCCAAGTACGACAGGAGAATTGGCAGCAAGATAAGGTTGGTGAACACCAACACTGCCACGCCAATGCTTGCTGTCAGTGCCAACGATTTGATGACAGGGATGTCAATGATCATCAGCACCCCAAAGCCAACCGCGTCAGCGATCAGGGCTGTCAGCCCGGCCAGAAACAGGCGACGGAACGTAAAGCGTGCAGCAACATACTTGTCAGTCCCCCTGGCGATGTCCTGCATGATGCCATTCATCTTTTGCGCACCATGGGAAATGCCAATGGCAAATACTAGGAACGGCACCAACACCGAGTAAGGGTCAAGTGAATATCCCAATGCCCGCACCATGCCCAGCTGCCAGACAACCGCCACGAGTGAGCAGGCAACCACCAACATCGTGCTGCGCACGCACCGGGTATAACCGTAAAGGATCACTATAGTGACCAGCGCTGCGACAGCGAAGTACATCATGACCTGGTACAAGCCCGCGATCAGGTCGCCCGCCAACTTGCCGAAGCCGACGATATGGATGCGAACTTTCCCGGGTTTGTCTGGCAGAACGGAATCTTGCAACGCTCGCACCGCTTCGAGCTGGGCGTGCAGGGTGCCGTAGTCGATCGGCTCGCCGGTGTCGGCATAACGCTCCAGCAGCGGCGCAATGATCATTGCCGAGCGTTGGTCGTTGGCTATCAGGTTGGCACGTAACCCAGCACGACTGACATTAGTGCGCAGCTCATTGATGGCCCGAGCGGAGCCGTCATAGGTGTCCGGCATCACCGGGCCGCCACGAAAGCCCTCTTCAGTCACTTCGGTCCAGCGCACCACTGGCATCCAGATTGACTTGACGAAAGAACGATTTACCCCGGGCATGAGGAACAGTGCGTCATTGACCTGCTTCAGCGCCTCGAGGTACTCAGGGTCATAAATATCACCCTGGGTATTCTCGACCACAACGCGAAGGTTGTTACCCAACCCGCGCAGGTCTGCCTTGTTTTCAAGGTAATTGCGGATATAGGGGTGAGACTGCGGGATGATGTCCTCGAAACCAGCGTTTACTTGCAGGTTGCTGGCTTGGAATGCAGTCCAGACCGTCAGCAAGGCGCACGCCAGCATGATGAACAAGCGGTGATTGAACAGCAATTGCTCCAGGTAGCTGCCTGAATGCGGATCGAACTGCGCAGCCTCACTGGCTGCGGGCCGGTCACCGGCGCCGCTGTCTTGGAAAATGGTCATGCGGGATTCCTCACTGACGTCCAAGTTCGAGATGCACTACCCCGCCGGCACCCACCGCGACCACGGCAGCAGTGCCCGCCGGGGCCACGCCATATAACGGCATGGTTCTTGGGGTGGAGACCGGCCGAAAGCGCTCCGCAGCCCTGTCCTCACTGATCAGTACTTCGCCAGCCTGAGTAACCAGCACCACCTGCATATCCTTCAATGAGGTCGCAGCGGTAATGGTGTTGTCAGTTCCGGTATTGGCCTTGCTCCAGTGCTGCCCCCGGTCATGGCTGACGTATACGTTGCCGCGCAGGCCAAATAGCAGCAGGCGGTTACCCTGCTCGAGCATGCCGAACCAGGTGCCGTCGTAGGGTGTAGAGACGGAGCCGAAGCGCCCAGTCTGCAGATTTTTTTGCAGCAGCAGCCCTTGTTCCCCCGCCAGGTAGACTTGCCCGGCGTTACCCAACTGGACCGCATTGAAGTGCAAACCACCTGGGTTGTCGGTCTTGTCTGAGAGCACCTGCCAGCTTTGCCCGCCATCTTCGGTTGCGAGTAGCAGGTTGTAGGCGCCGACTGCGTAACCGCTCAGGGCGTCCTTGAAGCGCACGTCCAGAAACGGCCGGCCAGGCCCTTCCTCCTTGAAACGTTCGGCATCCAGCAGTGCTGCTGACGGACCGGCATCACTTTCGTCAGCTTGCGCGGCAAGCGGCTTCCAGTACGCGATCAACAGGTCTGCCAGCGCTCGCCCGTCCAATTGTTTGAGCCAGGTCTTGCCGCCATCGGCTGAGTGCAGGATTACGCCCCCATGCCCAACCGCCCAGCCTTGAACCGGTGTGGGGAAGTGCACGGCAACAAGGTCTACAGACACCGGCACATCGGCCTGATGCCATGTAGTGCCGTCGTCGGAATATAAGGCGTGACCGCGGCGGCCCACTGCCACCCAGCGACCCTCTGGCGTCTGGGTGATACCAGTGAGCATGCTGTGCTGGGCAAGCCTGCTGGGGCTGGCTGGTATATCCAGCGGGTCGCGGAACTGGGCTGCCGCTGCGCAAGCGACACTCAACAGCAGCCCGGCAACGAGCGCCAGTTTTCGTTGTATCAGTAACATCGGCCACTCCTTGTAGGTGGCCCCGAGCGCCACTGCGCCAGGGCCGATCACCGATAATCAGCGGCCACTGCGGGCCTGCAAGGCCTCTGGCGTGAACGTAGAGCGCGGGTGAAGCTTATCCATCACCCGCCAGCCAAACTTCAGGTCGGCATAGTGCTGCGAGAACGAGTACGCCCCAGTGGCAAAGTCATACGCCCAATAGGTGCGCGACATGGGCGCCTGCTTGTCATACAGCTGGCTCATCCCCTGCTGCATCGACTTGTAGAGCTTGCCCGAGCCATCGTATTCGTCAGCCACCCCAGCGCCAGACCAGTCCTCATCGAAGTAGTACACCCGCTTGCTGTATACATGTCGCACGCCCGGTTTGAGGGTACCTTCCACTACCCATACCCGGTGCAGCTCCCAGCGAACATGGTCGGGGTTCACGTGCTTGGGCGTCAGTGACTTGTCAGAGCCGACATTGAAGCTGAGGTCATAGATGTTGTAAGGAATGTACAGCTCACGCTTGCCCACCAGCTTCCAGTCGAAACGGTCAAGACGGCCGGTGTACAGCTCTGCGTCGTCATAGGTAGTCACCCCGCCCTGGGAAGCGATTGGTGTGTCGTAGGCGATGTCCGGGCTCAAGCGCACACGGCGCGTACTGGCCGAGTAGGTGTAGGCCCGCCGGGGCATGTCGACCATGTCGATCGTGTCGTAATACATGGTCGCATCACCTACGCTGCGGGCCGGCCCGGTAAAGTGGTAGGCGTTTTGAAAGATGAACGAATCGTTCTTCTTGACCGACTCGGCGGTAGCCTCCGGGTTATGAAACGCAAAGTTGCGCGATAGCTTGATTTCACCCGAGTTGATCAATTTGCCGTTACTGTCGACGTAGAAGTTGCGCATGTGGTCTTCAACCGCAAGCCCGTTGTACCTTGCCATGTGGTTCCACATGACCTCCTGGCCGGTCTTGGGGATCGGGAAAGGGATGCCGCCAATGGCGCCTTCAAGTGCATCTCCACCTTTGATCAGTTTGGCCTGGGTCGCATTGTTGCGGGTCTTGTCGAGAATGAATTGCGGGTAACTGACGCTGCGGTGTGTGGGATAGACGTCCAGACGATAACTGGGCTGGCGCCGCAACATTTCTTTGGTACCTTCCGACAGCTTGTCCGCGTATTCGGCCATGTTATTTGCCGTGATAGCGTATAGCGGCTTCTCTGCAGCGTACGGATTCACCCATTTGCCGCTGTCTTTTACAAAGCCTGGCGGGTTGGTGGTAGTCGGCAGGCCACCATCGTAGGCGGGTATTTTCCCGTCGGCACTGGCCTGGGCTTGAGATCCGAACAGCGTCAGGGTCTTGCCCAGTTGGGCCGCTTCATCAGCACTGACTGCCGCAAGGGCACTGCTGCTCAGGCCTGCCAGTGCGCAAGCTACACACATTTTTCTAAACATGGATTTGCCTCGTGGTGATTATCGGCAGATCAGAAGGTGGTCTGGTAGGTCAATGACACCCACGCTTTGTCCAGGTACGGAGCCCCAAGAATCAGGTTGTCCGAATCACTTTTCTTCTGGTCGTAATAGGTAACGGCGAGGTCTACGAAATGGCGTGAGTAGGCTTCTGCAGAAATCCCCACCTTGGCGGTGGTGAACCCTTCGCTGCCACCGCCATTGGTAGGGGCGTTGCCACTGAGGTTTCTAGAGAGAAAAATCGGCAGCTTGAGATCGATGCTGGGGAATACCTGGACCCATGTCGGGGTAAAGGCCACGGCCACCGAGTAAAACTCATCATCGGAACAACCGAGCATCTTGGCGTTGCTGTTGCAACCGGCGTTGTAGCCCTTGGCGCGGTAGGCACTGCGGTTGTCGGTGACCTTGTCCAGCTTGGCCCAGGCCAATTCACCGGAAAGGCTGGCGGAATCGAAGAGCGCGGTATCACCATAGGTCTGCACAGCATTGACCAAAGCATGCCACGTAGAGCCGCGCGCGCCCTCCAGACGACGAGCCTGGTCAGCGGCGGCGCCACTGGAGTTGAGCGGCATGTTTTCGCGGTAGGACAACTCAGCGCCGATCGACACACCGCCGATGTTGCTGCTGACGCTCAGGCCATAGAGCTCGATATCCTTGGCATAGACAGCGTGCACCAAACCAGTGGCGAAGTCGCGCTGGGAGACCCATGCAGACTTTTCATCGAAACGGCGGTAGTACAGGCCCAGCGTGCCATCAAACCAGTCCGGTCGATAGCGTACCGACAAGCCGTAATCCCCCTTGTCGCCCTCGATAGCCTTGCCCCGACCAACGTTGGGGCCTTCGAGTATCGCATCGCTCCCCGCAAAGTAAGTACCGCCTTCAGGAATGCGATTCGGGTCCCACTCGAACAGATACTGGCCTGCCACGACAATCTGGTCGCTGGCCTGCGTCATGAACGATATCTGGTCTATCGGCAAGGCCGTTTCTTTGGCCGATGCGCCTGGGTTGGCGGTCGCTTTGCGTAGGTCTGCCGGCGCTTGCGAGTACGAAATTGCGTTAGTGCTGCCGAATAACCCCTCGCCCCAGATTACCGCATGCTGCCCAAGGCGCAGGTCCGTGGGGAGCCCTGCGGGTTCGAAGCGGCCATACACGTAGGCGTCAAGAAACTCCCCGGAAGGGCCCGCGTAATAGCGCTTGACGATATGCGTGAATCGATTGTCAACGTAGCTCGTGCCACCGGGGACCGTCGCAGGGTTTTTGCCGTCGTATGCCTCGTCGTACCAAGCCGCCGCACTCAAACGGGCCCCGTAACGCCCCTGGTAGTTCAGGTCGATCTCACTGAGCAAGTCCAGACGGTTGCTGATGGTGTCGTACTTGTCGAACGCGGCATTGCTTTGATCGTAAGCGCCGCCCCCTGCCCGGTCGATCAAGTGGCTCTGGTCTTGCAGGCGCATGGCCCAGTTGTAACGCACCGTGTTGTCCCAACGGAGACGGAAATCGGAATCACCCAAGTCAACTTCGAACGCCTGGGCCTGGCCTACCGTCATGCACGCAATCGCTACGCCAAGCAAATGGGGCTGCAAGCGCCCCGGTGACATCGCCTTCATCATCATTGATAACCCATTTTGGCTTTTTTATTGGAAGGGTACGGCCGTCGCAGATTCATATTTGTGAATGGAGTTCCATAAATAGACCAGATGATTCCGCCACGCAAGAAAGCATCTGAAAAATTCAAAGCAGCGTAGGTGCTGCACTCTCAGCGAGTAGACCGTTTGAAACCTACCCAGGACGCTTGCTTAAAAGGCAGAGCAAGTGATCATTCGTATTGATATACGAACGGCGTTCAGTTTAAATTGACGTGAATTCGTCACTGCTTTACTGGCTTTTCCCTAAAGCACGCCGAGGGCACAGCGGCAAATGAACGCTATAGAGCACCCCCTGACATCTACACAGCTCCAACGGGTCATCGACGCCAATGCGTTCAGCTCCTGGATGCAAATTCGTGTTCACCGGGTCAGCGAGAACGGTATCGAACTGCACCTGCCGAGCCGTCCGGAGATGCTTGGCACCGAGGCATTGCAGCGGGTGCATGGAGGCGTTATCTCCAGCCTCATCGATGTCGCCTGCGGATACGCGGCGATGTGCGTCAATGGTCGCGGGGTCAGCACCGTCAGCCTGCAAACCGATTTTCATCGTGCAGCTACACCCGGCGCGCTGCGCGTCGAAGGTTGTGTGGTGCATCGGGGTGGGCGCCTGTGTACTGCTCATGCACGTGTCCTGGACAGCGCAGGCACGCTGTTGGCCAGCGGCCGCTGCACCCTCTACATCAGCCGTGAAGCACACCCTGCGCTTGCTCCCGATTCGCCCAAGGCAGCCTCACCGGGCGCTTCATTTCAGAGGTAACAACAATGCGAGAAGCACTGTTCACTACCCGCATCACAGAACTTCTCGGCATTCGTCACCCGATCCTGTGTGGCGGCCTGGGCCCTGCACTTGCCGACGCCGAGTATGTAGCTGCGGTGGTCAATGCGGGCGGCATGGGATTCCTGGTCGCGGCCGGCTTCCCGGACCCGGAGATGTTTCGCGAGCAATTGCTGCGCTGCCGCCATCTCACAGGTGGCCAAGGCTTTGGGGTCAACTTGTATATTTCTCGCCAGGCCGGCGGAGCCCAACGCCTTGAGCGGCAGATACAGGTGCTTATCGAAGAAGGCGTGAAGTGCGTGGAAACCGCTGGCGCGAGCCCCGAGGCAGTGCTACCGGCACTGCGCGATGCGGGCATCAAGGTCCTGCACAAAGTTCCCGCCGTGCGTTATGCGCGCAGTGCCGCACGGCTAGGCGTTGATGCGGTGATCGTGGTCGGTAACGACTGCGGCGGTCACCCCGGCATTCATGGCATCAGCAGCATGGTCCAGGCCGCACAGGCCACAGCCGAACTCAGCGTCCCGATCGTCATTGCCGGAGGTATAGGCACTGGCCGGCAGCTGGCGGCCACGCTTGCCATGGGTGCCGACGCCATCCTCATGGGTTCACGCATGCTGGTGGCCAAGGAGTTGGCAATCCATGAGGCCTATAAAACCCAGGTGGTATGCGGCGACGGCACTGAGAGCATCGTGGTCAAGACCGGCCTGCGGGACCATCACCGGGTGCTCCTCAACGAAAGCGCCAAAGCCGTTGCTGCGCTCGATGCTACTGGGGCCAACGACTTCGAACAGTACCGACCTCACGTGGTTGGCGCCCTGGCAACCGAGGCCTACAGAAGCGGCGACAGCCGCCTGGGCATGCTCGACTACGGCCCTGCTGTGGTGTTCGCCGACGCCATCAAACCTGTTGAAGCCATCTTTGACGACATCATCGATGACGCACGCAATGCCATGAGCCGTCTCGGCCAACTGACTCACCCCCACAAGAAAAATGACCATGACTGAATTGCTGGCTAGCGAACATTCACTCGACCTCAGCGGCCTGGTAAAGCGCGGTGATACCGTGATGTGGGGGCAGGCCAATGCGGAGCCCTTGGCGTTAACCCAGGCTTTGATGCAACAGCGTCAGCGTATCGGCAATTTTCGTGTTTTCCTCGGGATAACCGACAGCGACACCTGTCGCCCCGAACATGCCGACTGTGTTGAGTTTCTCTCATATTGCGGCAGCGGCGAGAACAGGGCGCTCGCCAAGGCGGGTGCACTGCAGATTCTGCCAAGCCATTATTCCGAGTTTCCCAGCCTGATCCGCCAAGGCCTTCTGCAGGTGGATGTGCTGATGTTGCAATTGGCTTCCGCAGACGCATTGGGGCGGTACAGCCTGGGACTTGCCCACGAGTACCTTCTGCCAGCATTGGAAAAAGCCAGGCTGGTCATTGCCGAAGTGAACCAGGCGTGCCCTTGGACGTATGGCGAGCGCTACCTGCACGCCAAAGAACTGGACCTGATCGTGCACACCAACCGTCCTCCCCTGCAAAGCCGAGCCATAGCGCCCGGCCCGGTAGAGCGCGACATCGCCCAGCGCGTTGCCGAGCGTATCCAGCACGGCTCCACCCTCCAACTGGGTATTGGTGCAATCCCTGAAGCCGTGCTTCATGCCCTGCACGGCCATCGCGAGCTTGGCGTTCACTCAGGGACTATCGGCGATGGAGTAGCCGACCTCATGCAGAACGGCGTGATTACCAATTCCCGCAAGAGCCAGGACAAAGGGGTCACGGTGGCGGGCGTACTGATGGGCAGTGAGGCGCTTCATCGCTTCGCTCATTGCAACCCGTCCATCCGCATGCGCTCTACCGCCTACACCCATTGCGCACAAACCCTCGCGGCTCAACATCAATTTGTGGCCATCAACTCGGCAATCGAGGTTGACCTGACCGGGCAAATCAACGCTGAAAGCGTGGGTGGCAACTACATTGGCGCGCTCGGTGGCGCTGTCGACTTCCTGCGCGGGGCACGACAGTCCCGGGGCGGCCTGCCAATCATTGCCCTGCCCTCCACTGCCGGGGCGCGCAGCCGTATCGTTTCCCAACTCAGTGGCCCAGTCAGCACCCCGCGCAGCGACGCGGGGTTGATCGTAACCGAATACGGCGTTGCCGACCTGCGCGGCTTGAGCCTCAGCCAGCGTGCCCGCTGCATGATTGAAATTGCCCACCCCGATTATCGCGAACAACTGAAACGAGACGCCGCCAGCCTTTAGCTGGCAACAGGAGCCCACCATGAGACGTGCAGCAATTGTCGCCCCCCTGCGAACCCCCGTTGGTACTTTCGGGGGTAGCCTGCGGCCACTTGCCGTAGAGGTACTCGGCGCCCATGTAGTGAACGCAGTTTTGAACAAAAGCGGCCTGGACCCCGCGCGTATCGACGATATCGTCTTCGCCCAATCCTATGCCAACAGCGAAACCCCTTGCGTGGGCCGCTGGATCGGTCTGCAGGCAGGCCTGCCGGTGGAAGTCCCGGGCATGCAGTTGGACCGGCGCTGCGGCGGCGGACTGCAAGCGATATTGAGTGCTGCCATGATGGTACAAACCGGCGCTGCTGATGTGGTGGTCGCTGGTGGCGTCGAGAGCATGAGCAATATCGAGTACTACAGCACCGATATGCGCTGGGGCTCACGGGCTGGTACGGTCAAGCTGCATGACCGCCTCGAGCGTGGGCGTGAACGCTCTCAACCGGAAGAGCGCTTCGGCTTCATCTCCGGGATGATCGAAACGGCAGAAAATCTTGCCCGCAGCTATGGCATCAGCCGTGAGGCCAGCGATGCCTACGCGATTGAAAGCCACCGTCGAGCAGCACAAGCCTGGGCCGAAGGCCGGTTCGAAGCCGAAGTCGTCCCGGTCAGTGTGACGCAACGCAAGGGCGAACCCCTTCTATTCAGTCGCGATGAAGGTATCCGTGCCGATGCCAACCTGGAAAGCCTGGGCAAATTGCGCACACTGGTGCGTGACGGCACCGTGACTGCAGGCAACTCCAGTCAGCAAAACGACGCGGCAGCGGCCTGCTTGGTGGTCGCCGAGGACAAGCTCGCCGAATTGGGGCTGGAACCCATGGGCTTTCTGGTTGGCTGGGCCGCTGCGGGTTGCGAGCCCTCGCAAATGGGCATAGGCCCGGTGCCCGCCGTGCACAAACTGCTGGCAAGGACTGGCCTGAGTCTGGCGCAGATGGACCTGGTCGAGTTGAATGAAGCGTTCGCCTGCCAGGTACTGGCGGTGCTGAAGGGGTGGCAATGGCATGACACCGAACGGCTGAACGTGAATGGCTCTGGCATCTCGCTGGGCCATCCCATTGGTGCGACGGGCGTGCGCATGTTGACCACACTGCTGCATGAGCTGCAGCGACGCCAAGGGCGCTACGGTCTGGAAACCATGTGCATCGGCGGTGGCCAAGGGCTGGCTGCAATCTTCGAACGCTACTAGCTGCGGCGGGAACAGTGGATCAAGCTGTTCCCACCTGAACAAATGGCCGCAATGCGGCCTTTTGTTTTGAACCCACCGAGTTTGACTGCGATCAACGGCCTTTGAAGACTGGCTTGCGCTTTTCACGGAACGCGTTGACCGCTTCCTGATGATCTTCTGTCAAATTCGACAATGCCTCATAGGCCAGCGAGGCGTCGATGACGGATGTCACCGCTTGCTTGAGCACGATGTTCATCGACGCCTTGGTCCACTGGATGGCGTAAGCTGCGCCGTTTGCGAGCCGCGTGGCCATTTCCTGAACCCGATCATCCAGCGCCTCGGGGGCAACGGCGTAATTGATCAGGCCGATTTTTTCGGCAAGCTCAGCAGTCAAGGCATCGCCGGTGAGCAAGTACTCTTTGGCTTTGGCAAACCCGACCAATTGAGGCCAGATCGCGGCCCCACCGTCGCCCGCAACGAAGCCGACAGCGACATGTGGGTCACCAATCTTGGCCGGCAACGCCGCGTAGCTGATATCGCAATACAGCGCGAGGGTCGCGCCCAGGCCAATGGCATGGCCATTGATCTTGGCGATGATGGGCTTCTGGCAGTCCAGCATCGAAAAAACGATCTGCTTGCCCCGGCGCATGCTATCGAAAAAGCGCTGAGGTTCATCGATGACCTTCTGCATTTCTTCGATATCACCACCGGCACTGAACGCACGCCCTGCGCCCGTGAGAACGATTACCCGGGTATCGGCATCATGGCCCGCCTCGATGAACACTCTCGACAGCTCTTTATCCATATCGTCGTCAATGGCATTGAGCGTATCCGGCCGATTCAGGGTAATCGTCAGGATGCCGTTATTGCGCTCTAGCTTGAGCGCTTCGTAGCTTGAAAGATTCATTGCTGTCCTCATCTCGCTGCCCTGTCCGGGCGCATCATCAATATAGGCGAAGTGGCCTTGCCAGTGTCATGACGCTGGGCTCAAACAGGGTCCCAGGAGAACACATCACCCGAGCGCTCGACGGGTACGAACGAGCCCTTTAGGGCAGGCATGCCGTGCTCAGCCAAGGACTCAGGCGTCCAGCCCTCGGACCGCTGGACCGAACGGATCGGACGAGGCTGACTCATCAGGAAGATTTCATTGTTGCGCACGGCAAAGACCTGCGCATTGACAGCCTGGGCTTGGTCGCTGGCCAAATAGACGCAGATAGGGGCGATCTTGGCGGGTGTCATCTGCTTGATTTTCTCGACCCGCGCCTGCTGCTCCGGCGTGTCGGTGGGGATGGCACCAATCATGCGACTGAAGGCGAAGGGCGCGACACAGTTCGAACGAACATTGAACCGCTCCATGTCCAGCGCAATGGATTTGGACAAGGCCATGATGCCCAGCTTGGCGGCGTTGTAATTGGCCTGGCCCAGGTTGCCGATGAGGCCTGAGGTAGAGGTCATGTGAATGAAGCAGCCTGCCTCCTGCTCCTTGAAGTAGTTAGCGGCGGCGCGGCTGACGTAGAACGACCCGTACAAATGAACCTTGAGCACCGCGTCAAACTCCTCAGCACTCATTTTGTGGAAGAAGCGGTCACGTAGAATGCCCGCATTATTGACCACGCAATCGATCCTGCCGAATCGTTGCACCGTCTGCTCAACCATGCGCGCAGCGCCCGCCTGGTCCGAGACACTGTCCGTATTTGCCATGGCCTCGCCACCGGCAGCAATGATTTCGTCCACCACGCGCTGGGCCGGGCCCACATCTGCGCCCTCCCCCGATACCGAGGCGCCGACATCATTGACCACGACCTTGGCCCCATGTTGCGCCATCAGCAAGGCAATATCACGCCCGATACCACCGCCGGCACCAGTCACCAAAACGACCTTACCTTCGACCATAACCGCCATATGATTTGCTCCGTATCGTTGTACGCGCGCTGAAATTGCGCCTAGGGCCATACATTGCTGACAGCTCGAAGCCAGTCAGCTTCAAGGTCATAATAATGAACGTCGTTCCTATAAGCAAACCTTAGGTAGGTTACTAAGTACCATCCAGGGATAGCGTCACGCCCATACTATATGCTGCAAGCGAGATGAATAGCGGTGCGCAGGACAAAATCGGCCCTAGTCTAAATGGAGGATCACAACTGAACGGTATTTGATATACTGCACGTGACTTGCAAGGCACCGCCCAGTGCCCACTGCATCAACAATTTCACCCACAAGGGTTAATTCATGAAAAAAAGGGAAGATGAAGTGGACGCCACTGAAACGCCAGCTTCGCTGGGCCCTCGATCGGTCACCCGAATTCTTGGTCTTTTTGAGGTCCTCGCCAAATCCCCGGACGGCATGTCACTGGCAGAGCTCAGCAGCACCCTTGAGTCTCCCAAAAGCAGCCTGCTGACGTTGCTGCGGCCGCTGGTTGCCGAGGGCTACCTGAACCACACGACCAGCCGTTACCACCTTGGGCCATTCATCTACCGCCTGGCCGGCAACATCCTGGCCACCCGAAATTTCTCCAGGATGATGCGCCCGTACCTGCACGACCTCGCAGGCAAAACCGGCGAAAGCATCTACCTGTCCGTGATCGACATGGAGACCCAAATGGTCACCCATATCGATGGCATCGACTCGCAAAACCCCGTGCGTTACGTATCGCCATTGGGCGCACCTCGGCCACTGCACTGCACGGCACCTGGCAGATTGCTCCTGGCTTACCAAGACGAAAAAACGCAAGAGCGCTACCTGCGCACTGCCAAGCTCAAGGCGATGACCTGGAGAACCGTCACAGATCGCAGCACACTCAAGAAGCAGCTCAAGGAAATCCGCGAGAGTGGTATTTCCATCAGTATCAGCGAGCTCAGCGAGGGCGCAGCTGGTATTGCCGCCCCCGTCTTTGACACTGATGGCACCGTCGCCGCAGCATTGGTGATCGCAGCGCCTGCTGAACGGATGCAGCATAAGCTCAATGACTTGCGGCCATTGCTACTGGAAACCGCCGCTGAGGCATCGGGCCAGTTGAAGCACTGATTCGCTCGTCCACTTGCCAAGGGCCCGCCGGCATACCGGCAGGCCCCGATTGCACCCTTGCTATGCAGCAGCACCGATACCCTGGATTGAGCGCGTGTAGCGCGCCAGGTGATACTCCAACCCGCCCCACCACGCATTGCTCAGCACAAGGCGGCGGTAGTGATGACCCACCCTGAACTCTTCCGTCAACCCGTAGCCGCCATGCAGCTGTATACCCTGCGCGGTGACGAATTTTGCGCCGCGCATGACCTGTGCCTTGCAACCTGATATCTGGGCGCTGCGCTCGTGCACTGGAGCCTCGCCCGCCAGCATAGCCAAGCCCCGATGTAGGCTAGCGCGCGCCTGCATGGTTTCGATAGCCATGTCGGCCATACGGTGCTGAAGCGCCTGGAAGCTGCCAATCGGCACCCCAAACTGCTTTCGGATCTTGAGGTAGTCGGCGCATAGAGCAAGCACATCCTCCATCCCACCTACGATTTCTGCACACTGGTGCACGATCAGCTCATCAATGGCCCGTTGCAATCCGACATAAGCGTGGCCTTCCCTACCCAGCAGGGCATCAGCCGGGACGACTGCATTGTCGAGGCGCAAATCCGCAGCCGGTGTTCCGTCAAGCAAGCGCACCGTTTCCAGTGACATGCCAGGGGTATCCCGCTCCAGAACAAAAAGTGACAGGCCTTCGATGCTCGCTGGCTCCCCGGCTGTGCGGGCGACTACGAGCAGCCGATCGCTTTGCGCGGCGCAGACCACTGCGCTCTTGTGACCATTCAAGATGTAGCCGTCACCCCGTCGCTGCGCTGTCGTCGTTACCCACGCCACGTCTCCCCGGGATTCAGGCTCGCTGCAAGCCACTGCCATCAATATTTCACCCGAACCGATGGCGGGCAGTAGTTCGGCTTGCTGCGCCTCATCGGCGCAATGCCGCAGCACCGCTGCGGGCAGCAGGCAACCATGCAAGTACGGCTCAAGCAGCAAACCCCGCCCCATCTCTTCTGCAAGGATTGCCGTTTCCACCGGACCGAAGCCTACACCGCCAAACGCTTCGGGGATGCCTGCGGCCAACCAGCCCATGTCGGCAAACTCCCGCCAGACCTGCGGTTCGAAACCGCCGCTGGTGGCAATGGCCCGGCGCCTGCTGAAGGCGTAATCCCTCTCCATGAAGCGCCGGGCGTTTTCCTGGAGCATGCGTTGCTCATCGCTCAGATTGAAATCCATGCTACTCCCCCTCAAAGATTGAACATTGCCTTGGCGATGATGTTGCGTTGTATCTCGGCAGCCCCACCGTAGATCGAACAAGCCCGGCGATAGAACAGTTCAGCAGCCATGCCCGGCGCGAATACTGGGCCCGTGAATCGCTGATCGCGCAGCGCGCGGTCCTCGTTCGGGTCTGGGTAGTAGACAGCCCCGTAGTCACCCAGCACCTCAACCAGCATCTCGGTCAGTTTCTGGTGCAGCTCGGACCCGCGGACCTTCAGCATCGAGCCGATCGCCATGCCTCCGGTCTGCTCACTAACCCCCAGGTGCAGCACCCGCTTGACGGCCATGTCAATTGCCAGTACCTCCAGCTCGTATTCGGCCAAGCGGTTGGCGAACGTCGGGTCCTGTATCAGCGGCAGCGCGCCAGCGCGCTCCTGCGAGGCATAGCGGCGAATCTTGGCCAGGTAGCGCTTGAGCGCCGGCGCTTCGGCACCGAGAAACGCACGCTCGTTGAACAGCAGGAACTTGGTGTAGCCCCACCCTTTGTTTTCCTCGCCCACCAGATTCTCTACAGGCACCCGAACGTTGTCGTAGAACACCTCGGCCAAGTGGTTGCAACCGTCCAGGCTGGTGATCGGCCGCACCGTCACCCCAGGCGTGGCAAGGTCGACGAGCAAAAAGGAGATGCCTTTTTGCGGTTTGGCTTCAGTGTCGGTGCGCACGAGCAGAAAGCACCACTGCCCCCAAATTGCATTACTGGTCCAGATCTTCTGGCCATTGACGATGTAATGGTCGCCGTCGCGAACTGCAGTGGTGCGCAACGACGCAAGGTCCGACCCCGCTTCAGGCTCCGAAAACCCTTGCACCCAATACACTTCACCTTTTTGTATTGCCGGCAGGAATCGGCGCTTCTGCTCGTCACTGCCAAACTCGCAGATCACCGGGCCAACCAGTGTCACGCCTTGTTGGTTGGGCGATGGCGCACCGGCGAGGTAGCACTCCTCTTCAAAGATGTACCGCTGTTCTGCAGTCCAGTCGGTGCCGCCGTGCTCCTTCGGCCAGAACGGCACTGACCAACCGCGGGCCTCATGCAGGATTTTTGTCCACTTCAGCGAGTCATCATCGCCCGGCAAGTAGCCTTGCTGGCCGCGCCACGCCATGTCGGCAGGCAGGTGCTCGCGCAAGAAGGCGCGGACTTCCTCTCGGAAAGCTTCGCTGTTTGCGTTGGGTTCAAAATTCATGGGTAGCCTCGCTCAGCGGAAGGAAATCGTATGGCCGCCGTCGACCGCAATGGTCTGGCCATTGATGTAGCCACCGGAGGGCGATGCCAGCAATACGGCCAGGCCCGCCAATTCTTCGACCTCGCCAAAGCGCTGGGACGGGTTGCGCCCGCGGTACCATTGCACCATCGCCTCGTCTTCCCACTGCGACCGCGCCATTTCAGTCTTGAAGGTGCCCGGGGCAATGCAGTTGGCGGTGACCCCTTTGCTGGCGAATTCATTGGCCATATTGCGCACCAGCTGCATATCAGCCGCCTTGGTCAAGCCATAGGTCCCGGTGACCGGGTCGCCCAACAGGCCGACAACGGAGGCCACGACGATGAAACGCCCATAACCGCGCTCCAGCATGCCCGGCATGGTCATTTGTGCCAGCCAGATACTGCTCTGCACATTCACTTGCATGAATTTGTTGAAGGTTGCCTCCGGCAAGTCCAGCACCGAACCAATCCAGGGGTGGATCGCAGCATTGGCCATGACAATATCCACGCGCCCCCACTGGGCCATGGCAGTGTCGACCAAACGCTGTAACTCTTCCTTGCTGCCAATGTTACAAGGCACCGCGATCGCTTCACCGCCTGCGGCCCGAATCTCGGCCGCAGCAGTTTCACAGGCTTCGGCTTTGCGGCCGGAGATCACTACCCGGGCGCCATGCTCTGCCATACCTTTGGCACTGGCCAGCCCCAAGCCGCGGCTGGATCCGGTGATGATTGCCACTTTGCCGCGCAGGTCAAACAAGGAAGATACGGTCATTCTGTTCCCTTCTATTTTTATTCGCTGTGCAAATGTTGTATCCACATCGTGAATTTAGACTATACTCCGATCACCTCAGTCGAGCGCAAGTTAATGAGTTCAGAATCTTCGAAAAAACCGATACCCGAGGGCGAGAAAGATCGCCAGTACGTCACCGCCTTGGCCCGCGGGCTCCAGATATTGCGATGCTTCAGCCACGAACAGCCCGAGCTGACACCCCAGGAAATCGTGCGCATGACAGGTCTCCCGCAGCCTACGGTCTGGCGGCTCTGCCATACCCTCAGCAAAGAGGGCTTCATCGTATGCGCGGGCGAAAACAACCGCATGGCGCTCGGTTTGCCTGCGCTGGCGCTGGGTTATGCAGCCCTCGTGCGGCAGTCGTTGCCGAAAGTTGCCCTGCCACATATGCAGGCGCTGACCGACAACCTGCGTTTGGGTACGTCACTGGCCGTTCGCGACGGCCTGTCGATGCTGTACATCCAGCGCACACATGGCGACTTCGTGTACATGAACGACCCCGTGGGCGCCCGGCGCCCTTTCGCCACCGCGCCGACCGGCTGGGCATGCTTTGCCGCTTACGATACGGATGAGCGTAACGAGGTTCTCGAGGCCCTCGAGCACCATGACCCCAAGGCAATGCCCAGCGTGCGCGCCCTGCTCGACCAAGCGTGTACGCAGTATGCGCAGCATGGGTTCATCACCAGCATTGGCGTGATCCACGAGCACCTCAATGCGGTGGCAGTACCCATCCGCTCATTGCGCAGCGGCACTGTCTACGCGCTTTCCGCATCAGGCCTTGCTGCAGAGTGGCCAGAAGAAAGACTCATGGCCGAGGGCCGTCAGCTGGTTGAGTTGGCCAGACAACTTGCAGTCGCGGCCGACTGAAACACCCTTTTGTCCATCACCTATGGAGTTATCAATGTCAGCGATCAAACCCCTGATCCTCGTTACCGGGGCCACTGGTGCACAAGGCGGCGCCACTGCCCGAGCGCTGCTTGCAGAGCATTTTCGCGTGCGCTTTCTAACGCGCAATCCTGACTCGCCAGCGGCTGTAGCCCTGGTCGCCGCTGGTGCTGAAGCGGTAACGGGCGACATGGAGGATGCAGCCTCGTTAGCCAGCGCTGTGACGGGTGCATCGGGCGTATTTTCGGTCCAGGTACCCGACGCTGCCGAAACAGACTCAGAGCGCCGTCATGGGTATGCGTTGATTGAAGCGGCCAAAGTCGCAGGAGTGACCCATTTCGTTCACACCTCGGTCTGCGAAGCGGGCAAGCACACCGCATTTCCACGCTGGGGCAGTGATTACTGGTGGCAAAAGTACTGGACTGACAAATGGGACGTGGAAGAGGCCGTACGCAGCGCCGGCTTCAACCATTGGACGGTATTGAAGCCAGCTTTCATGATGGACAACTTCGCTCAGCCCAAAGCCCGCTACATGTTCCCGCATTTGCAGCAAGGTCAGATCATCACGGCCCTGGCCCCCGCTACACGCATGCAGCTTGTCGCAGCAGACGATGTCGGCAAGCTTGCTCATGCCGCCTTCAAGGATCCGCAGCATTTTGCAGGTAAAAACATCGACCTGGCGGTCGAAGCGCTCACCATGGAAGAGGTGGCAAGCGCGCTGTCTCAGGCGCTGGGCAAACCTGTGTCAGCCCAGTCCGTGAGCCCTGAGCAGGCAGTCGAGTCCGGGTTGTTCGCCGGCTGGGTGCGTTCCCAGGAGTGGACCAACGAAGTGGGCTATCGCGCAGATATCCCGGCGCTCACTCAAGCACTGGGCGATCGCGGCATCGTGCTGACGCCTTTCGCTACCTGGATTGAGCGCCACGCTGCAGAGATCCAGATCGACGCCTGACCGAAATCGCTCGTGGTTCACCAACAACAAGAGTACAACCATGACCAATCTCTACGACCTTCCCGAAGACATCCAGGTCACCGCCGAGGGCGGCCTGCGCATCATTACGCTCAACCGGCCCGACCATCTGAACGCATCAACTACCGAGATGCTGTTCTCTTACCCCAAGCTTTTTCGTGCCCTGGCAGAAGACCCCGAGGCCAAGGTCGCCATCCTGACTGGCGCAGGGCGCGCATTCAGCGCAGGCGGCGACATGAACCATTTCGTCAAGACGCTGGACGATACCGACTTCGCCCGCAGCGTGCAGGAGAACTCACGCCGTACCATCCACAGCTTCATTGACCTGCCGATACCGATCATCGCCGCCGTCAATGGGCCGGCCGTTGGCTGGGGGGCGACGATGGCCACCTTGTGCGACATTGTGCTGATCTCTGAAACTGCATTCATAGCCGAGCCCCACATCAATATCGGGCTGGTGGTGGGTGACGGTATCTCGGTATCGTGGCCGCTTTACACCAGCCTGCTACGCGCCAAGGAGCTGATTTTCACGGGTGACCGGATCACCCCACAGCAGGCCGTGGAATTCGGCCTGGCCAATCGCGTGGTAGCACCGGACAAACTGCTTGATGAAGCGCGGGCATTGGCCGCAAAGCTGCTCAAGCAACCGACCCAAGCGCTGCGCGAGACCAAAAAGCTGATGAACCTGCACCTGCACAACAGCGCAGCACAAGTGCTCGACGCCACACTTGGCCGCCAGTTGGCTGCCACCGTCAGCCCTGAACACCACGCCATCGCTACCCAGTTCATCGAGCAACAAAAACGCAAGCAGAGTTAAAGCCAATAACCTGCGCTGCAAATAAAACGCCCCCGGAGTTTGGCTCCGGGGGCGTTTTCGTAAACCGGCGGACCTAGGTGCGCGGGGTAACCAAGCGCATTTCGGGTTGCGAGGTTACCCCATCGACGGGTATCTGCAGCGCAAGCCGGCGCTGCACGGCTTCGGCTTCGGCAATGATGGTCTTGATCAAATCGTCGATGGTGGGCAAGTCGTGAACCAAGCCAACCGACTGGCCTGAAGCGGTCATGCCTTTATCCAGGTCGCCGGTAGACATGGTCAAACCATGCATCTGCAGCATCTTGGACATGCGCATCATTGACTCGATCTGGCGCGGCCCCAGCGACAGCGTGTGCTTCACGAGCTTAAGCCAAGGCGTGTTCAGCTCTTTGGCGATGGTGAATGAGTTGAGAAAAATCTCCCAGATATTCAACATCTTCGCATTGACCATACGCTCGGCGGCTGCCGTTTTCATCTGGCGGCAGGGGATGCCATCGAACCGGTCCGAGAAGATGGTGTCCTGCACATCAAGCTCCAAGGCTTTGTTCTTGAAGTTGGCATGCATTGGGCCCTCTTGGGTGACCCAGAACCGAGTCCCCATGGACACCCCTGAAGCGCCCAGCGCTAGGGCCCCCACCAGACCGGCTCCGTTGGCCACGCCACCCGCAGCAATAATAGGGATACCCAGAAGTTCAGCCAAGCGTGGGATCAGCACGAAGCTGCCGATTTCCCCCGCATGCCCGGCGGCCTCATAGCCTGCAGCAATCACCGCATCGCAGCCGTGGGCTTCTGCCCGCTGCGCCAGCCTGACATCACTGACCGACGCCATGACCTTACCGCCGTAGGCATGCGCGGCCTTGACGATCCAGTCGCCCTTGCCCATCGAGTAATTGATGACGGGCACACCTTCTTCGAGCATGACCTTCGCGTTAGCCATGCCGTTAGGCAACGCCAGTGGCGCGTTGGCGCCAAAGGGTTTGTCAGTCAAGGCGCGAATTTCCCGAATGGCGGCGCGCGTCACTTCGGGGGGATTGGAGCCAGCACCGTATACCCCAAGGCCGCCAGCATTCGAGACAGCCGCAACCATGTTCGGAAACGCGACCCTGCCCATCCCCGCGTTAAGTAACGGGTATTGGATGCCGAACAGTTCGGTAATCGCAGTTTTCATATTCTGAGTCCTTGGACGCTGGTGTGGACCGAGCGTTATTGTTGGGTTTTCAAGGATTAGGAGTAAGTGGGCTCGTCCCACCATGGGAAGTAATCCGGCATGTCTTCAGAGACTTTGCAGGCGAACTCCGGCAGGCGTTTCTCCATGAATGACTGCACCCCTTCCTTGGCATCCGGGCTGCGGCCACGGGTGCAGATGCCCCGACTTTCGATACGGTGGGCCTCCATGGGGTGTGACATGCCGAGGCTGCGCCAGGCCATCTGCCGCATGAGTGCGACCGAGACCGGGGCGGTGTTGTCGGCAATCTCCCGGGCAATTTCGTAGGCCCGCGGCAGTAGTTGTTCATGCGCGACAACCTCACTCACCAGGCCGCCGGCCTTGAGTTCATCGGCTGGCATGACGCGCCCGCTGTAGCTCCACTCAAGCGCCTTGGTAATGCCCACGATACGGGGCAGGAACCAGGACGAGCAGCATTCGAACACGATGCCCCGACGGGCATAGACGAAGCCCAGTCGCGCTTTCTCGCTTGCAATGCGGATGTCCATTGGCAGCAGCATGGACGCCCCAATGCCCACACCAGCACCGTTGATGGCGCCGATCACCGGTTTGAGGCTGTCAAAAATGCGCAGCGCAAGCCTGCCACCGCCATCTCGCGCCGACTCTTTGCTGTAGTCGAACGAGCCGTCGGCGCGAATCGGTGTGTCTTTTTCAGCGCTGCCGTTCTTGTCCTTGTCGAAGATATCAGCGCCTTTCGAAAGATCAGCGCCACCGCAAAAACCTTTGCCCTCCCCCGTCACCACGACGACGCGCACAGCATCATCTCGGTCAGTCTCATCAAACAGCGCAATGAGCTCGTTCATCATCAGCGAATTCATTGCGTTGAAAACCTCGGGACGGTTAAGCGTCACCGTGGCGATACCGTTTTCGACCTGGTAGCGGATAGTTTCGTAAGTCACAGTTCCATCTCCTCATTGGCGGCCTATCACGACCGCCAGCCTGCAGTGCCAAAGGAAAGCCGCACCCTCAGGGCGCGGTTACTTGTAAGAGAAGTTCGGCGAGCGCTTCTCGAAGAACGCCTTCTGCTTCTCTACTTTGTCTTCGGTGGACTGTGCTACGTAAACGCCTCGGCTCTCGAACTCGATGGCCTGCTCCAGGCTGCCCGCGTTCATGTTGTGCCATAGCGATTGCTTGGTCACCCAGATGCCCATCGGCACGTTGACCACGATGTTCTTGGCGATTTCCAGGCAGGCATCCTGAAGCTCTTCATCGGGTACTGCCCTGAGCACCATGCCAATACGCTCGGCCTCTTCGGCCAGTACTGGCCGCGCGGTCAACAGAATCTCCGCAGCACGCTGTGCGCCAACCGCACGAGGTAGCAGGTAGCTGATGCCCAGCTCCGCACCCGACCCTGCGTTGTGGATGGCATTGACAAACTTGGCAGATTTAGCCGCCACGGTGATGTCGGCCGCCAGTGGGAATGCCAGTGCCATGCCTGCCACGGTGCCGTTGACGCCACATATGACCGGTTGCGGCAAGTTACGCATCAACACCGGCAGCGAAGCAATCACATCGATCGTATAGCGGGAATAGAACGGCTTACCCACGCCCTCCGGTACCCAGTCCGCCTTGCCTGGGTTTTTCAGATCATGCCCAGTACAGAAATGGCGGCTACCCGCTGCGGTCAGAATCACTACCCGGACTGTCGGGTCGTATTTGATCTGCTTGAAAAGGTCCGCAAGCTCGGTATACATCTCGAACTGGAAGGCATTGGTGGCATCAGGCCGGTTGATGGTGATGCGTTTGACGCCTTCGATCGGCTCGTCAATCAGGAAGTTATCACTCATTATTCTGCTCCCTTCTCGCCATTCAACCAATGTGCTTTTACCATGCCATCGCCGTATGGCTCGTCACGCTTTTTCAGCGCGTCTTTCAGGCCCAGGTCTGCCATGTCCGCCTTGAACTGCGTACGGCGGGGGCCTTGGGTCAGGTGGGCTCGGGCATCCATTTCTGCCGCGAAACGTTGCAATGTTCTCGCACCCTGCAGTTCAAGCGCAGTGTTGACGATACGCTTGTGCGCGGAAAGCAGTTCGGCATCGACGAAACTGATACGCCGCGCTAGCTCATCGACAGCGCTGTCCAGTTCCTCCACCGGTACGGCATCCAGCACCAGGCCAATGCGAGCAGCCTCACGCCCCCACAGGTTGTCGCCGGTCATCAACATACGCTTTGCCCACTGCGGACCCACGTGGTAAACCCACATTTGCACAGGCGGCGTGCCGTTGGCACGAGCTGCCGGGAAGCCAATCTTGGCGTTTTCCGCACAAATCACGAAGTCGCACATAAGTGCCAGATCGGTACCACCTGCCAAGCAGTTACCTTGGACTTTGGCGATGACCGGCTTGTGCATGTCGAACAACACCATGTTCAGCTTCTGGGTCTGCTCAAGGTTCCAGCAATCGTCGTCGATGGTCTTGTTAGTGGTGCGGTAACGAGTTTGGTCCCATGGCGGCGTACCGCCTTCGAAACCTGCATAGGCGCCTGCCAGGTCATAGCCGGCGCAGAAATCTTTGCCCGCACCTTCGAGGATTACCACATTAACGTCATTGCGATCGTCCGCCTCAAGCAGAGCGTCGCGCAGCTCAGTGAGCATCGCTGGATGCAAAGCGTTGCGTTTGTCGGGACGATTCAGGGTGATTCGGGCAATTCGGTTCTCAACGCTGAACAGTAGGTATTCAGTGCTACGGAGGTGCTTATTCATATTATCTCCATGCGTCTTTGTGAACGATGGTCGATAATATAAACGATAGGTCGTGATGGTCAAGCTGATCAGCGGCCGACTGTGGTCCTGAACCGGCCACAGTCGGGCTGACTCATGCGGGCCCTTATCGAGGACCAGCGGCGCGCTCAAAGAGCCGGGCAGCTATCACTGCTCCAGACTCGTTGGATTCCCGAGGCAGGTCCATATCCCTAATATTCATGACCTCATCGAAACCCTCGAGCAGGGCTTCAGCGGAGTCGAAAGCCCTCCCCTGAGTCTGGCCCACGACCACTCTCGAAAGATGCTGACCCACGCTGTGAAAAAGTTCTCCATTCACCGGGCAACACCGATGAGCGAAAAGCGCAATAGATTCGGCAACGTAGTCCACCGCCATCAGGTCAGCTAGACCCTCAGGAACATTTTGCCCTTCCCAAGCGCGCGTTGCCGCTACTGGGGCAACACAATTGACGCGGATATCATATTCTTCACCTTCGCTGGCCAGGTATTTGGCGAATCCGGACATCGACGACTTGGACAGCGAGTAAGCGGGCATGCCCTTTCTTCCCCACAATCCTGCAGCGGAGTTGATCAGTACGACTCGTGCGTGGCCCTGTGCACGAAAAATAGGCCAGCACTGACGCGCCAGTTCCCAGCTGCCGACGGCATTCACCCGTAGGCTTGTGCTGAAGCCATCCTCGGTTGCTTCTTCAAGGGAAGTCATGGGCATGACAGGACTTGCGTTGTGCACGACGATATGGACCCCGCCGAGTTTCACCGCCGTTTTCACCACTTCTGCTACGCCCTGCGCACTGCCGATGTCAGCAACCACGGGCACTGCAATCCCACCCCCCGCCCGAATTTCCTGAACCACAGCCTCGGCGGGACCTCGGTCACCGCCCTGATCGCCTGTCAAAGCGCAACCAAAGTCATTGACGACTACCGCAGCCCCCCGAGCGGCGAGGTTCAACGCGATAGCACGCCCCAACCCGCGACCAGCCCCTGAAATAATTGCCACCTCACCGTCAAAACGAAGATTCGTGCTACCCATCGTTGTTATTCTCCGACCGTTGAATACGTGCATTTCACATGATTGACCTAGCAGTAATCCGCATAGCGAATTATGATTTTGCAGAATGAATGCATCCGCACCATATGTCATGGGCTGGTTTCAATCAATGACCATCGTGGGCGGGGTTTAATTGACGGCTCGAAATCCAGTCGAGACGCCGGCGCGTCCGCCTTACCACTGTTAAGCACACGCCTTACGTTATAAGGCACAAATTATCTAAACCTGTTGCAGCGGTAAGGGAGATAGAAATTGACTTAGCCGGTGCATACACTCTCCTCCCAGCTGTTGGTACTGGCAGTGCGGATTCATAACACTCGCGCCGCTGTCGAAGGATTCATCGCGGCAGGCACCCTAGCCAACACCGAGTGCAGCTACCAGAGCGGCCTCGCCTACTGGTCGGCCTGGCTGTAGCTCTGCGATCGCCAGTTGCTTAGCGAGGCGCGCTACCGCCCGAGGTTGCCGTAGAGATTCAGCGTGGATCACTTGGCGAGGCCCGACGCCACCGGCGGCTGGACACCTGCTGTAGTCGGCCGCCGACGATGCGCTGATGACGGCGAAGGTCAAGGGACCTACACTCTCGCTTTCACACCAACAGCGTGCGCCCGCCTCCGCGGTCTGATAGATTCACGCTCTCAGGCGGCAGCAAGTCTCCATCAATCGCGGAACCGGCATGGCAAACAACCCTGTAGCCCCCTCACCCCGGCAGCACGGCGGCGCTTCAGCGAAGCCCTCTCCCACCCTGATCGATGTCGCCAAGGTCGCCGGAGTATCACCGATTACCGTTTCCCGCGCCCTGCACCGCCCGGAAGTGGTGAGCAAGACTACGCGCGAGAAGGTGATGGCCGCAGTGCGTGAGGTGGGCTATGTGTCCAACATGCTGGCTGGAAGCCTTGCCAGCAACAAGAGCCGGCTGGTGGCGATTTTGCTGCCGACCATCGCCAACTCGATTTTCGCCGATACCGTGCAGGCATTGATGGACCGCCTCACCACCGCTGGCTACCAGACGCTGTTGGGCCTCACCGGCTACAGCGTCGAGCGGGAAGAACAGCTGATCGAAGCCCTCCTCGGCCGACGTCCCGACGGCATCGTCCTGACCGGAACCCTGCACACCGAAGCCAGCCGCCAGCGCCTAGCTCAGTCGGGTATCCCGGTGGTGGAGTCGTGGGACCTGAGCGATGCTCCGCTGGACATGCTAGTGGGCTTCTCCCACGAAGCGGTCGGTCAGGCCGTCGCCTGCCACCTGCTGAGCAAGGGCTACGAGCGTTTCGCCGTGCTCAGCCTTGGCGACCCGCGTGGCCTGCGCCGCAGCGACAGCCTGATATCGGAACTGGCCAGGCACGGCCGGCGCGACATTCCCATTGAGGTTCTCACTCCGCCCGCCACACTCGAAGTGGGGCGCATCGGCCTGCGTCAGTTGCTCGAACAGGGCCACCGACCGCAAGTCGTGGTGTGCAGCTCCGACACCATTGCCCAGGGTGTATTGGCTGAAGCCGCAAGCCGCGGCCTGCGCGTGCCGGGAGATCTCGCGGTGATGGGTTTCGGCGACCTCAGCAGCGCGGCGCAAGTGCACCCCCCGCTGTCAACCGTGCGCGTCGACGGCGCTCGCATTGGAGAACACATCGCCCATGCGCTGCTGGAGCGCTTCCGCAATCCTGTGGGGAGCACCGAGTCGATAAGGATCGACACCGGTTTCACGCTGATCGACCGTCAAAGTACCTGAGCAATTTTTGCAAAGCCGACGAGTGCGCCCTTGAATGGTTGCGCAATCATTGTAAGATAGACAACACAGCCACTGATGGCATATCGCTGATGGCTGTTCTTTTGATCGCAGAATGATTGCGCAACCATTCTTGGCTCCTATCCAGCAGCATCTATCACAACAAGGAAAATAACAGTGATCAAAGTAACCAACGAGACAGCGCGGACCAACGTCCGCTACCTGATCCTGGCGATAATCTTCATCGTCACCGTATTCAACTATGTCGACCGCGCCACCCTGTCGATTGCCGCACCGGCCATGCGTGCAGACCTTGGCTTTGACTCGGTGACCATGGGCATCGCCTTCTCCGCGTTCGGCTGGGCCTATACCAGCATGCAATTGCCGGGCGGAATTATACTGGACCGCTACGGTTCACGGCTGGTGTTGGGCTTGAGCCTGATCATCTGGTCGACCTTCACCTTCCTCCAGGGCTTCGTCGACCTGTTCAGCTCGGCCTTTCTGGCACTGTTCATACTGCGCTTCATGATGGGCGTGGCCGAATCCCCCGCCTTCCCGGCCAACAACCGGCTGACGGTGATGTGGTTCCCGCGGCACGAGCGGGGCCTGGCCACGGCGATCTTCCAGTCGGCGCAGTACTTCGCCCTGGCTGCCTTCACCCCGCTGATGGTATTGCTGCTCAACAGCTTCGGTTGGCAGCATGTATTTTTCTGGACCGGCGGCGCGGGCATCCTGATCGGCCTGCTATGGTTCAAGTGCGTGCATGAGCCACGCCGTGATAAACGCGTCAATCAGGCCGAACTGGCCTACATCGAAGCGGGTGGCGGCCTGCCTGACATGGGTGAGATCAAGACGCCGTTCAGCTGGTCACGCCTGCGCGCTATTGCCGGCAATCGCATGATGGTTGGTATCTACCTGGGCCAGTTCTGCCTGACGTCGATCACCTGGTTCTTCCTCACCTGGTTCCCCACCTACCTGATCGAGGCCAAGGGCATGACCCTGCTCAAGGTCGGCCTCGTGGCGGCCATCCCGCCGGTTGCCGGCTGCTTGGGCGGCATGCTCGGCGGGCTGTGGTCGGACTGGATGCTGAAGAAGGGCTTTAGCCTCACCGCCGCCCGCAAGACTCCGATCATCTGCGGGCTGTTGCTGTCGAGCAGCATCGTGGTAGCCAACTACACACAGTCGATCGCCCTGGTGATCTTGGTGATGTCCATCGCCTTCTTCGCCAAGGGTGTAGGTAACCTAGGCTGGTGCATCGTCGGCGACATTTCGCCCAAGCACGCCATGGGCACCAGCGGTGCGATGTTCAACTTCTGCGGCAACATCGCCAGCATCATCACCCCCATCGCCATCGGCGTACTGGTCGCGCAGGCTTCGTTCGACGCGGCGCTGGTCTACGTCGCCGCCATGGGGCTGCTGGGTGCGTTCGCCTATTTGGTTATCGTCGGGCCGCTAAAACGCCTAGAGCTCGATGCTGGCGAACCTACGGCGCCTGCAGCAGAACAAACCTCCCCCGCTTCCACCCAGGTTCGCTGAACCTTCGTTCACCCACTTGACCCTCAGGAGAGCCCTATGCTCACACAAGAACAACAACGCCCCTCCGCCGACGGCGACCGCATTGTCCATGTAAAGGTGTCTTCGGTGTTTCTGCCGCTGGCCAACCCGATCAGTGACGCCAAGGTACTCACCGGCCGACAGAAGCCGATGACCGAAATTGCCATGTTGTTCACCGAGATCGAGACTGCGGACGGCCATCGCGGCCTGGGCTTCAGCTACTCCAAGCGTGCCGGTGGCCCCGGGCAGTTCGCACACGCCAGCGAAATCGCCCCGGCGTTGCTAGGCGAGAACCCCAGTGACATCGCCAAGCTCTGGACCAAACTGTGCTGGGCGGGTGCTTCGGTGGGCCGCAGCGGATTATCAACCCAGGCGATCGGCGCTTTCGACGTGGCTCTGTGGGACTTGAAAGCCAAGCGGGCCAACCTGTCGCTGGCACGCCTGCTGGGCGCCCAGCGTGATTCTGTGCGCTGCTACAACACCTCGGGCGGTTTCCTTCATACACCCCTCGAGCAGCTGCTAAAAAATACCGACCTGTCGCGCGAGAAAGGCATCGGCGGTATCAAGCTCAAGGTCGGCCAGCCGGACTGCACGATCGACCTGCACCGCGTCAGCACCGTGCGCCAACACCTGGGGGAAAGCTTCCCATTGATGGTAGATGCCAACCAGCAATGGGACCGCCCGACGGCCCAGCGCATGTGCCGGCGCTTCGAGGAATTCAACCTGGTTTGGATCGAAGAGCCGCTGGACTGCTACGATGCCGAAGGCCATGCGGCGCTCGCCCAGCAATTCGACACGCCAATCGCCACCGGCGAGATGCTCACCAGCGTCGCCGAGCACGCCGAGTTCATCAAACTGCGCGGCGCCGACTACCTAATGCCGGACGCACCGCGGGTAGGCGGCATCACTCCGTTCCTCAAAGTCGCCGCCATGGCCGAGTCCGCAGGCATCATGCTCGCCCCGCATTTCGCCATGGAGCTGCATGTGCACCTGGCGGCGACCTACCCTACTGAGCCATGGGTTGAGCATTTCGAATGGTTGGAGCCGCTGTTCAACGAACGCCTGGAAACCTGTAACGGCCGCATGCTGGTGCCCACCCGCCCGGGGCTTGGCTTGTCGCTTAGCGAGCGCGTGCAGGGGTGGACGGCGCAGGTGGCGGAGTTCGGCAAGCGTGGATAATCGAGAATAAATCATTCAACTTGGGGAATTTGCGAATCTAAAGTTATTGTGCGTGTCGATTTTCTCATTAGCCCGCTATCCGGTTATGTCACAGGACAGGATACCTGTGACGCTGGCGGCTTCTACAAATCTACACTTAGTGATATTTCACGTCCAAATCCTGAAGCGTGCAGGTTTCCGATAATGGTCCCCTTAAGTAGGCTCGATGTAGGAGCACTTGTCGGGCGGCAAGCATTCGCAATGCGGATGTAGAGGCCCACGTGAACTAAACGGGGGTTATAAGTTCAGCACCTCATGCGCCACGGTCACAGACAGCCCAGCGATCATCTCCAGAGGGGGGGCCGCGTCAGCGGCCCATATCGCTGTTTGCGGGCCAGTAAGCGACGGGGTTTACGCCCTGATCGCCTCAGGTAGTCCTGCTATGCCAAAGATGTTCATCATCCGTTTGAGGTTGTAGGCGAGCACGTGAAGGCTCATCTCGGTGCTTACCCTCGGCAGGGTTTTGGTCAGGAAGTGGGTACTTCCCATCCAGAATTTGAGCGTGCCAAAGGGATGCTCCACCGTCTGCCGGCGAACCTTCATCTTCCCTGGATCTTGCTCCAATCGGATCTGCACTCTCTCGACTACTGCTTCATGCTCCCAGCGCTTGAGTCGACGCTCTTTACCGGTCGTACACTGCTTCTGCATGGAGCAGCTCTGGCATCCTGAAAACCAATAGCATTGCAGTAACATGCCGTCTTCCATCGAGGAATGCCGGCGCGTCAGCAACTGGCCCGCAGGGCATCGATATTCGTCCAATGCAGGCATGTAAATGAAGTCCTGCTTGCCGAATCGGCCTTCCACTTTGCTGCTCGATGTCATTGGTTTCGGTACAAAGGTGGTGATGCCAGCTTGCTCGCAAGCAAGGATTTCCGGGCCTTTGTAATAGCCTCGATCAGCAACCACCGTCAGCGCCTCGGCACCGATTTTTTCACGTGCCTGGTTAGCCATATTGGTGCTCTCGGCGACCTCCCCGGTGGTAGGTCCAGGCCACCTGTAGTTTGTCGACGTTGCCTCAGTTGATCTGGTCCAGAGCCGCGAAGCGACAGCCGCCTTCAGTATTACCGTAGGCTGCCCAGTCCTTCTGCGAGTGTGGAGAGTCCACCCGGGTGAGGACTGGGGCGGTGCCACTGGCGACCACGGTCGGATGCGGCACGAAGGTAGACGCAAATGCGGCCTCAAATTCAGGCCGACATCCGCCAGCGCGCAGACAACGGTGAGTGCGAATGCAGCAACGTACACCTGCGCCCCGGCCGGCGCATGATGACAAAGATACCCGCCAGCAGCGTTGCCGCGCCTGTGCTTCTTGGAGAGCTCCAATGATTTTTGATATCGACAAGCTGCTCACGATGGAGGAGCCTGTGCCCGAAGGCGATCGGATCTTTCACTACGAGGTTTTTATAAGCCATCGCCGATTTGACCTCCCGACCCTGTTTGTTCAGACGATATCAGAGCTAGGCGTGAGAGTATCTTGGGACAACGATTTTGACCTGCGTGATAGGCGAATTATTCACGCGGTTTCACAGGCAATGAAGTCATCCCGGTACATTCTTCTATATGTCTCCGACCAGTATTCCGACTCTCTTTGGTGCAAGGCAGAGTATCTAAGCGCGATTCAGTTCGAAAAGCGATTCAGCTGTTCACGTGTCCTTCTCGTATTAGAAAGTGCCCGCGCCACATGCAATATCCCTATTACATTAACGTCACACCTGATGTTCACTGCAGACGATAAAGGGATGGCGAATCTCGCCGCGTACGTCATTGCCGAAAATTTGAGAAGCACGTGCGATCCAATGTTGTTGAATGCGTGTGAATCGTCGAAACGTCTCCTTGGTCTAGACACAAGTCTTCTAAAACTCCCTGAGCAGATGAATATTCTGCAGCAGCGTCTTGAGTACTGGATCGAAGTTGGCGGTATCCCGCAGAGCGCAACCGAACTTGATCAAAGAACCCGAGACGTCATGAACTTGATGGGATCACAATTCACGGAGCTGGAGAGTATTCTCCGGGATGTACAACGGTGCGTTCTCAGGAGCACTATTAACTTTGTGCCGACCGAAGATCACTCCGAAGCAACGCTCAAACATCTTGTTACCATTGCAGAGCTCGTCGTTATATCTTTTAAGCTCCCTCTGACGTGCGACGACTCCGTAGCTACAGCTGAATGGTTATACGACCTTATACTAGTACCTTTGCTTCTTCCTATAATTAGCGACTCTACTAGGAGGCGAGCCTTAATTGCGTATTACGATATTTGTGATCAACTGAATCGCACGCCCGAGCGCGCGTTTGTACCCATCTATCGTACAGTGGCCGAAGCCGTAGCCTTCCACCCAGGAAATGTCGACTCGATCATTAATCACGCGCTGGTTCAGCTGCTTTTAGTTGGGGAGCAGAAGTGAGCCTCATGACCGGACGGAATCGTACCGAGTTTCGTAGACACCTGTGAGTGCGGAACGTAGGGCAGCTCATTCTATTGCTAACAGCTGAATTCACGAGCAACATACAGGGTAAAAAATGCGTCGTGCAGGCCATATAACTTCGAACTAGACTATGCTGACCCAACACCTTCATTTTCCAAATAATCAGGTCGTGCGAATGAAGCACTTTGCGCACTACATTAAGCGTACGGTAATAACTGCGGAAGTGAGCAGCCGAGCCCATGACCTCCCCTTTGCAGAACTTCAGTCTGAAAGCCAGGGTTTCAGTTCGCCGACCTATCATTCGGTACCCATTAACTCTGGTGTCGCTTCACGGGTTGGGGTTGGTGATACGATCTGGTTGTTTTCCCAGCTCAGTAGCCCCTGGGGTTCCTTGCCTCCTGCGCTGGACGGCAAGATTGTGGTGGAGGAAGTCGCCAAGAGCCAGGGGAAGGCCGGTCGGTATCGATTCGGCGCAAGCAGCAATTCGAAGTGGTATCCGTTGTTCAGCGCAATCGAGTTGGCGAGCGAACTGAATGCCATTGATGCTCAGGGCAATTTACGCCAATTGTTGAACACACCCCGCACCGCGATTGGCCAGGCGCTGCGGTTTTTTCGCGAAATCGCCAACCCCGCCCCTTTGTTCAAGCATGCCGCGTGCGTGGAAGAAATAGCGCCTGATTTCATCAGTTACAGAAGGGTCGATGGCTCACGGACAGCATTTGAACTTGCCGCGCGGTTGCTGAATAACCAGCGCGCCGTTTTCTGGGACCGCTGGTCATTGCCGCGTCGGCTCGCTGAACGCGACGAGCACGTCGCGGCCGTTGCGCTCGACGGGCACATCACGATGGCAATCGAGCGCGCCCGAATCGTATGGGGTGTGCATTCCGAGCGCTACGCCTTGGCGGGGACGTATTCGAAACTCGAGAAAGAGTGGGCTGCAAAGCTAGGTAAGTTTCGGCCCTACCCTCCATGGGTCGAAAACTGATCCCCTCCCGTTCAGATCTCAGGTATTACCCCCTTTCCAGTGCAAGCGGATCGATTGCAGCGTGATGCCTTCATTCGCTTCATAGAATTCAGCGCCCGATACGCGCGGGCACGTCTGCGAACCCGCGTGGTGCAGAGCAACAACCTCCCACTCCCTATTTAACACCGAGCTGCCGGAACTGCCGGGGGCGTTTGTGTGCGCTGGCGGTTAAGCTACGAGAACAGCTTCACCGCTTTTCCTTGTGCAAGTGATCGGCCACGGTGCGTAGAGTCCTGGCTTGTTGGCTGTTGCCCTTGGCCCCGCGCAGTACCAGGAAGCTGGCCAGCAAGCGCAGCTGGCGCACCACCGAATCGAACTGCCGCACCGAAGCCCGCTGGCCCTGCAAGGCATCCCAGTACAGGTCACGGAGTGCCTCGGCCGGTTCTGTCGCGACTGCGCCCGGATGCTGCGGCAGGCTGCCGGTCAACAGCCATCCGGCCACCGCCGCATCGGCCGACATCACCGCATCGAAGAAGTCGAAGCCCTTTTGAAAACGGGTCCGCGCCGCGGCTTGGCAGCGCAACACTTCGCCCAGATCGATATGCACAACGCCCAAAAGTGCATCCAGTTGCAGGCGGTTGATCCGTCCATAGGGGTTCCATTCGGGCAAATTGGGGTCGCCCTCGCCCAGCGCGTAGGCATCACGGGCCAGGATCAAGGATGGCCGCACGGCATTCCAGGGCGTGCCTGACATTGCCAGGATCACGGCCTTGCGCTTGTGCGCACTGCCCAGGATCGCCTGGCGTTCCGGATGACCCGCGCCAATGACTTGGGCCTTGGATGCGCTATTGGGATGCTGGCTGGCCAGCGTGATCAGCGCCGTGGCTCGGGTGATGGCATCATCGATAAGTGAAAGCGCCGCTTTTTCCAGCTCCATGGCGTGCTCCGCCTGACCACCCTCGCGCAGCCCCAGGGCCTGGTCGGCCAGGTCATGGGCGCGTCGAGATTCCAGATTGACCAGTTGCTCAACCGCACGCAGGGGCACCACCGCTCGGGCGAAATCGGCGGCGATGGACTGTAGCAAGGCCCCACAAGCCGCCTCGTAGCCAGATGCCCCACATTCGCTGTACAAAAGACCCAACGCGTATTGGATTTCGGGCATCTGCGCCCAGGGTAGCGGCAGGCTGCGCAGGCGCTGAGCAATGCGCCGCGATAGGTTTTCGAAATCGAACCGCACAGCAGTTGCGCATGGCGCCAAGGCGGCCAGGCGAATGCGTTCGATCCAGTCCAGCAGTTCCTCGGGCGCGCGCAAGGGCACCTCGTTATTGATATCGCCGGGCATCAGCTTGAGCTGGAAGGATGGATCGCCATAGGCCTGGTAAGCGCCCCAGGTGTTGCAGTCGGGGTAGCCGTCGAGCACGCTCAGGCGAGCGGTGGAAATTGCCGCACCAAAACTGTCGCCATGTACGGCCATGCGCGTGAAAAAGGTTTCGGCAAAGGTCTTGGCGGCATCGTCACGCACTTCCCAACCGGCCGCGACCACACAACGCACGCCCATGTTGATCAACTCGCGAGCAAGGCTTGCGGCCAGTCGGTTATCACTCTTGGCAAACTCCTCCATCTTGGCCAGGTGACAGCAACTGAGAAACACCAAGTCAGGCACGGTCTCCATGCGGTCGACCTCGGCCGCCGTGAGCAATAGCCCATCGGAGAGCACCACGCCGCTGCGCAGGACGCCGTCGGAACCCGTCTTGGCGAATATCCCGTGGGCCGCCACCACCAACACGCGATAAGGCCGGGCGAACATGTGGGTGAATACCTCCCCGGCGTTGGCACCCGGCAGTACCGGGTAAGTGGTGTAGCCGGCGCCGTCCAGCACTTGGGTCACCACCTCGCCCTCCTTCGCCGCGCCCTCCAGATCAGGCAGGCAATCCTGGGGCGGCGTACCGTCGAGGGTCACCTTCTGACTCCAGCCCGGGCCCCCGAACTGGGTGTAATAGCCCTCGGTACTTGGGTTTGCAATGATGCATGCGCTCATGCTGTCGGTGCGCAGCACTTCCCGGCGAAAGCGCTCGGTAATGAACTGCCGGATCATGCGGGTGCGCCGAATCAGCGGCTCACCGTTGGTTTCCAGCATTTCCCATGGCAAGTTGGCGCTGCTTTGATCGACCATCAGGATCAGGTTGCGCGATTTGCGCACCGATGACTTGAACTCGATGGGCAGCAACAGCTGGAACAGAGTATTGCCAAAGAACGAGTTCTTGCGGTAAAGCGTGCAGGCCTGGCCCTTGAGCGAACTGTCGACCAGCTTCTCCACCAGCCCTGGCTGGCGCTGCTCGACCAGAGCTTCGACCCGGGCCTTGTCGCCCATGTACGAGAAGCGAAAACTTTTGACGCGCAACGCGGTGGTCCCGGCCGGATCACCGCCAGGCTTGCCGGTGTATTCGACAGGGTCGTCGCTGCTGACCGACAGGCGCGGCCAGTAATCGCTGAAGGGGCTGACGCTCAATCGCTGGCGCACCCCTTCGCCGTACAGCAACTCATCAGCCAGGTCCAGCTTGGTGTCCAGCTGCATCAGTTCAGTGGTCAGGTCCTTGTCCAGTTCGCTGACGGCATAGGCTGCCGAAATCGCCGTGTCACGGAAAACCTCGACCAATTCCAGGCGCGAGATGAACGCCAGGGTTGCGCTACGTTCGGCCGCCCCGGCGGCGAAATCGCGATTGGCCAGCAACACTCCGAGCACCACCGCCTTTACCGAGTCGCCGACGCTCAACTGCGCGGTGGAATTGGTGCCGATCAACAGGCTGGCCAGGCGCAGCGTGAGCGGCGCGCCTTGGCTGGCGGGTGCGAGCTCCCCCGCGTCCTTGCCGTAGAAATCCGAGGCATGCAGCAGATAGCGCAACACACCCGCGCGCACGGCCTGGGTCACGCCTTCGCTGGATAGCGTACCCATTTCACCCAACCCCACCACCAAAGCACCACGGCCGGTCTGGCGCAAGTGTTCCTCGCTCGAACGCGGCATCAATACCACGGTGGCATTGCCCAGTTCCCCGGAATGCAGGCCCAGGCGCTGGCGATGGTTCAGCGCACCGTTGACCAGGGTCTGATCGATGACCGCTTCGGCGCCGGAAATCGGATCGCCACGATAATGCCCGCACATCACCGGGACCTGGACAAAGCTCAGGTCCATGGCCTTGACCACGACCTGCAACACGCTGCGCTTGCGACTGCGCAGGATGCTGCTGCGGCTGCCGAGCATGCGGCTGATCAGTTCCTGGTCGGTGGGATACATGGGTGGCCCGCCCCGGTAGCTGACCAAGGGGGCGCGCTGTTCCTCACTGCGGCTGATCGGTAGACGCCCCAGTCTGTTGGGCACGCCTTTGCTCAACAGCGCCTGGATCTCACTGAAGTACTCAGGCGTGCCGGTCAGGCCGCCATGGTCGACCGGCATGAACCAGTAGCGCTCCTCGGGCAGGTTCGGTAAGCGGCCGGAACGCCAGGTCACCGAGCCATCGCCACTGCTGGTGCCGCGGATCATCAACCGTGCCGGCTTGCTGCCCTGGTCGATGATCTGCAGGCCACAGGGGGTGTTGTCGGCCTTGCCGAATACATAGGCGATACGTGTTTGATCCAGGTCGACCCAACGGGTGTCGAGCATGTCCTTCCAGAATGCCCGCGCCTGATCCAGCGCGGCCTGGTTGGGCTGCCCACCCAGGTTATCGCCGAACCAGAAGTCGTCGTTGAGCCGAGCAAGTTTTTGCCAACTGCTTCCCTGGTAAAAATCCACTTCGGCAGGGCCGGCTGTGTCTTCGAAACCGGGGGCAGGCAACAGGTGCAATGCCCCGGGGAAGCCGGCGACGACATCGAGTATTTCCTGCAGGTTGTGGGTGAAATCCACCCGTGCCAGCATGCGCACGGTATCGGATTGCCCCAGCAGGTTTTCGACGAAGGCATAGGAACCCTGGTTCGGGGTGCCGAGCATCAGCAACCGACCACCGGGTCGCGCCACCAATTCCGGCCAAAGGGTCTTGTCGGCGGCAAATGCCGCTCGCACCAACAAGCCACCCATGCTGTGGGCCAGGAGCCGGATCGGCTGATCTGGATTAGTGGTCAGCGCTTTGCGGATGACCTCGGCAAGTTCCTTGCCCAGTGCCGCGATAGGCTGACGCCAGTCATAGTCGTGGACCATGACTTGATGGCTGATCTGCAGAAATCCCACCAACTTGCCATAGGTCAACTCGACCAGGCCGTCCTTGCGCACGGTACGGCGGCTGTCGATGGCAATCCGTGGCAAGCTGCCGGTGGAAAGGCCCAGCGGGTCGAGCCAGACGCGGTTGCCGTCGGCCGCCAGATGGCTGCCGAGGATGCCCGGCAGGAAAATCAGTACCGGCCGGGCATTGGCTGCGGTTGGCGGCTCGCCACGCTCGGGTTCTACATCCGCGCCCCGGTCCTGTTCCGGCAGCGTCAGGTCTTCCTGCCAGGGCGCACGTCCCTGCGGCACAGGGTCGAGCAGCCAGGTTCCCAGGGCACTGGGCAGCGGCAGGTTCTGGTACTTCACGTCATCACGGAAGTAGCGGAAATGGTTGACCTGGCTGCTGTGCACGAAAATCGCCCGGGACTGCTCGACCCGGGTGAGGATGCCGCCGTACATGGATTCAGTATCCACCACCAGGTCGTTACGCGCCCGGTCGAAAAACGCCCAGTCCACGAACATGACCCCGACCCGCTGCAAAACACCGGCGCCACTGGCTTCGATGTCGCCGGCGATCACCGCCATCTTCACCGAAGGTGACACCCGCGCCTTGCCGAGCAACATGCTCATCGGCGCTTCGGGCAGCATGGCCTCGATGCCGGGCACCGTTTGGGGCTCCAGGCGTTTTTCGGCGATTTCCAGGACGATACGGCTGAGAAACTTCAGCCCGCTGTCGGCCAGCTCCTTGGCCTTGGCCCCGGCCACCGGAGTTGCCACCAGGCCGGCGGCGGCACCAATGCTCCAGGCGCCAAACTTACGCACCAACCCCAGCAGGCAGGACAGAAACACATCCAGGTTATCCGAAAGCAGAGAAGTCCCACGGGCCGGTGCCGCCACCCGCACATAGCGCCCTACTTGGAGGTTTTTCTGCTTGAGCAAATCGACCAGCTGGCGCAACTTGAGCTGCTCCTGAGCGGCGAACTGCTCGCGCTCGACGGCCAAGGCTGGGTTTTTGCGCTCGCGCTCGGCCTCATCGGGCCTGGGGTAGCTGCGGTAGCGTTCGATCAGCTCACCCAACCCTTTGTCGGTCGGGTCCAGGCACAGCAGGTCACCCACCAGCCCGCCACGCGAGTGGGTCACTACGTTGAGACGAGTGCCGGGCGCCAGGCTGGTAACCAGGGCTAGGGCGTTGTCGATCGGGCTTTCAGAAAAGGTCCGGTGCTCGAAACCGAATATGCGCTGGCCAAAGGTATTTTGCAGGGCACGCCAGGCGCCGGTACCGGGCAAGTCGCCAAAGCTGCCCAGGGTGTGCGAACCGGTACCGTGAATGAACACCAGCAGCGGCCCGGCCTGAGCGGCTTCGGCCAGGCGTGGGTCTTGCGCTGCATGCAGGTCCTGGTCCTTGAGCAGCCCGCCATCCCAGCGATACAGCCCGGGCTCGCCGGCCAGGCTACGCTCGATCACCGCCATCAGGGTCTTGGCGCTTCTGCGTGCAGCCCAATCGATGATCGGGGTGCCAATCACCCCGGTGATCTGCTCGCGGGCCTCGGCGGTGATTGCATCGTCGCTCAGCGCCAGTTCGCTGATCTGCTGCCAGACCCAGCCCAGGGCGCCGCGATTGACATCCGCCCTGTCGCGCAAGCCGGCAAAATCCACCGCACCAGCGGTGTCGATCAGCTCCGGGCGGGTGCGCCGCAGTTGCTCAATCAGAGTGTCGGTGCGGATGAAAATCGTGGTCCCGTCGGTCGCCTCCAGCGCCAGCAGGCTCTTATTGCTTGCCAGCACTTCGGCATGGGGAGCATCGCCGCTGCGGCTGGCCGGCGCCAACTGCCAGGTGCGCTTCACTTGCACATTGTCCAGCAAGCCGACGCCGGCCCCACCCGGCCCGCGACTGCCGGGCACGGTCAAAGCCTGGGGGATGGGCCCGCCAGCAGTCGCGGCATGCAACAGCGGCAGTTTCAACGCCGGTGTCGGCGGGCTTTGCTCATCGATAGGTTTCATTCCCGCATCCTCCACGGCAATGGGTTCGGCACGCGGCTTCAGGTCAGGATTTGCCAGTGACGCGCCGTGCGGCTGCCGAACAGCTGTGGATCTTGCGGCAATTGGTTAGTGGGCAGGTAAGCCGGACTGATCGCGTTGATCCAGTCCTGATAGCTGGCCGTGGCATCGAGAGTGGCCAGGGTTTTCAAGGCGTAAAAGGTGAAGGCGCCGTTGGCGCGGTTGTTGAAACGAGTGTCCCAGCTCAACTGGCTGTCAGTGCAACCGGCCAGCAACAGGTCGCCACCGCTGAGCACCAGGCCGCCCAACAGGTGTTTGGGTCGCTGCACGACGTTACCCAATTGGTCGGCGGGCATCCATACCTGGGGTGGTAAAAAGCGCGCACGGGGCAGACCGGGGTCCAACTCGCTGTTGTCGCCACGGGTCACCGACCCGGAATGACAACTGTCGCTAATCAACAGGATGCGCACGCCCCGCGCACGCTGGTTGAAGATCGCCTCGATTTCGTCATCGAGCAGAGCCTGCGCCTGGCCGATGTCCCAGGGGCACAAGGCTTCATCGCGCCCGTCGGGCTCGTCCCCGCTAAGGTCAGGAACCCAAGTGCCATGCCCCGAGTAGGTGAACACCACCAAGCCACCCTCCTCAGCCTCGGCAATGGTTTGCGCCATGTTGGTGACCATGGCCAGTTTGGTGGCGGCGGCATCGATCAATGTCTTGACGACAAAGCCGCGACTGTCCAGGGCCTGCGCCCAGTCATGGGCATCGTTGACACAGCCCTGGAGATCATTCTCGGTGCCCGGGTAGTCATTGATGCCGATGCACAGCGCGAGCTTGTCCATGGGGAACTCCTGGGACGCCAAGTGTCAGGGATGGCGCCAAAAGGCAAAAGCCTGGTAATGATCGTCCAGCCACCAGGCCGAGCGGCTCACGGTGTACTTGCGGTTCTTGCCACTGGCCATGGACTGCACCGGCCGCGTCACCCGACCGGCAGCGTCATGCCGGGCCTGGAACTCGTCCTGCTGCGGTACCACCAGAGCGATCTGGCCGGCCAGGTTTGGGTCGTTGCGCCTGGCCACGAGCAGGCAGACTTCTCCGGCGTCGGCGGCGGCCTGCAAGGTGGTCAGGTCAACCTCGCGATACCAGCCGAACTGAGGCCCATGGTCTTCCAGCCAATCGTGTAGAGCGTTCGCGTTGAGTTCGCGCACGCTCTGGCTAAAAGCTACCGGCACGAGGTCACCACGGGCGATGCCCAGCAAGGCGCGCTCGGTCCACCATACCCGTGGCAGGTAGGCGCCAGCCAGGTTGCAATAGTCGTAGGCATAGATGTCACAACAGGTGCTGCCAGCAGTGGCTTTGTAACGGCGATGGGCGGCTGCGGCACAGTCCAGATAATCGATGATTTTCAGCAATTGAGCCGCCCGGGCCGCGGGTTTGCTCGCCGTACGGTGTGGGCGGCGGCCTTCGCCCAATGGATAGGCCCTGCCCGTTTCAGCTGCCCGGGTGATGGCCTTGAGGTTCTGCTGCAAATGCACTGCCGGCAATGTCAGCTCTGGCAGTGGCGCTTCTACCGGGTCGAACGCGCCCCGGGAAATCGCCAGTGGCGCCAGATACCGTTCGGCCACAAACCCTTCGCGCACCGTCTGGCTGATCGGCACTCGCACCTGCACCCAGCCATCGGCGAATTGGCTGACGATCTGGACCTTGCAACCTTGGTGAAGTGTGGCCATCCAGGTAGTCGGTGCCACACGTGGGGCCGAACGCAAGTTCAATTGCAAAGGCACCACCTGGTGGCCCGGCTTGAAATCCGAGCTTTCCATAACGGCCGGGGTGCTCAGCCCCTCGGGCTCGTCGCGCAAGGCTGCCTTGGCCTTTTCCAGCAGTAGGCGGCGTTCGTCGAAGCCTTTGAGCCCGCCATTGATGGCTTCGGTGATGCGCCGGATATCGTCGGTATCGGCCAACCTGTTCAGGTGGTGGGTGTCCCAGAAATACACCGCCGATTGCGCGGCGAATTGCTGGGCGACGCGCTCGGGCGCGACCACCACATCTTCCTCAAGCCAGCTTGAAAACGCCTTGTAGTTGGACTTGCCCGTAAGTTGCATCAGCCCCCGACCGCGGTAGCGGTAGCCATCGCCGCTGGCCTCGTTGCCGTTGCCCATGCGCGAGGCATAGACGTGGTTGCCGATCATCATCGGCTTGCGCGCGTAGGTCTGGGCCATGGTTCGGGATGGGAAGTACTTGCCGAACACGTTGAGCAAGCCGTCGACCGAGTAGTTCATGTTCTCTTCTACATGCTTGAAGTGCCCGGACTCGTGGACCACCTGGGCAAGAAAATGGGCGATGCGTAACCGGGATTCGATGCCGTACCTGGCCATGGCCGCACTGAGCGGCTCCAGGTACCTGTCTACGTCGGCGCTGCTGACGCCGAGTTTGCCGAGCACATCCCCAGAGAGTTTCATGGTGGGCGCCTCAAAGACAAACATGCTCCAACAATTTAAGTTGATGCAAACCGGTATTTCAAGGGCCTCGCCTAGTGCAGCAGTTCAGGATAGCTGTACTAGACTTAAGATGCGCTTTTTCCAGTTGCATGCCGACAGTCGGGGACTGCCTCCCCGCCGCTCGACCCTTACCGGGAGGGGAATGGTATGGCCCATGTTGGATTTCCGTTCGCACATGATCTATTTGTCAGCTATAGCCACGGAAGCGATCGAGCCGGTAAAACCTATTTCCAATCGTGGTCGGCCGGTTTTGTAGAGGCCCTCAAAGATGAGCTGAAAATAGATCGTAAACTGCGCGATACACTGGATGTCTTTCTCGACACCGATCATCGCCCCGGCCTGGGTGTTGATCCAATGTCTGCATTGACCGATCAATTGGAGGATAATATCCGCGATTCCGCGCTGTTGATGGTTCTGATGTCCGAAGACTACTTGGCTTCGAGTTGGTGCACTAAAGAGCGCGAATGGTGGTACACCCAGCAGGAGAAACACGGTCTGCCAGTTGATGGCAGAATCGCAGTAGTGAACATCCTTCCTACCCGGGAACCCTGGCCCGCAGAATTCTTGGACAAAGGTAATAACCGATTACCAGGTTTTACCTTCCATCAAAAAATCGCTGACACCGATCGTCCCATTGGTTGGATTGGACCTGGTGAAGGCTTTAAATCCCAGTCCCCATTAGAGTTATTGAGCATTGTCAGCCAACTCATCCCAAGGCTCAATGAACTCAAAGCGCTGTTGAAAGAGCGTGAAAGCACGAAGGAGGATGCCACGCGATTAACCGCCCCGAGTAACAGGACCCTCTATCTTCACGGCCGAGCCGACCAGATCAAAATATGGGATAAAGCCGGACTCGCTTTAACCGATAGCGGGTATAGCGTAGTGCCGGGTGAACCTGATGCAATCAAATGCGATCCGCAAGACATAAACAAAGTACGTGAACAACGTGTGGAGCTCTTGAGTACCTGCGATGCACTGCTGCTCTTGGGCACTGCCGACGGTCGTGCGCTCGATGCCGACCTGGTTGTCGTGGGTAAGCATGACCGCCAGTCAGCGCGCGCGCGCTCGAATCGTCTATTGCCGTGCGGCTTGCTCAATACCGTGGGCAGCACAATTGCGACGCCGGTTCGCAACGCAACGGCTCGAATTTTTCAAGCGGATTGGATTGACGGGACAGAGGAAAATTGGACGCCACGCGTAGGTCAATGGCTGAAAGAAAAAAGTGCACAGCTGGAACCTCGGCCATGAACGCAGACATTGAGATGCCCCTGGAGGAAATATTCAACGTCGGTCTGCCACCTCGCCCTTACCCCGGGTTGCGCCCCTTCGAGAAGAAAGAATGGCCAATTTTTTTTGGTCGTGAACGCATGGCCGATGCCATCGTCAAGGTGCTCGTTGATAAACACGTGCTGGTTGTCCATGGGGATTCTGGCTGTGGTAAAAGCTCGATAGTCCGGGCGGCGGTATTACCAAGGCTGGAACAGGAAAATGCAAGAGCCGGCCTGCGTTGGCGAACTTGCACCGCACTCCCCCGTGAAACACCCCTGCTCAACATCGCCGAGGCATTGGCGGACCTGGATGGAACAGACCCGAATGCTCAACGGACCATCGAATTAAGACGTGCACTTAACTTTGGTCAAGACGCACCCGCCGCAATTGCCCGGATCCTCGGGGCTGACCCCAGCAATAATATATGCATCCTCATCGACCAGTTTGAAGAGCTTTTCAGCCACGCCCGCCGCCATGGTCCGGAGGAAGCAAAACTTCTAACCCAATTTTTAATTGCAGCGCATTTGCAGCCTCAACCGGGGTTATACATAGTGTTGACCATGCGCTCGGAGTTCTTGGGGGCTTGCGCTCATTACAGCGGCTTCGCCGAAGTGGTGAATTCCACCCAGTACTTATTACCACGCATGGAGCATTGCGATTTGATTCGGGCCATTTGCGAGCCCGCGAAGTTGTACAACGGTACGACCAGTCGTGAATTGGCTGAACGCTTGATCATTGATTCAGGCGGTAGCCAGGACCAACTACCACTTATCCAGCACGGCTTGATGCTGCTGCATAGATTGAATGTGCCTGATGCCGGAAAACCCCCTCTGGAATTTCCGAGTTGGTACTTGGGTCTGGAGCATTATAACCAAGAGCATCGACTCGCCGGGCTGTTGTCCGGCCATGCGGATGAAGTGTTTGCCCATACTCAGAGAGATCTTGGCAGCCATATCGTAGAAGACCTGTTCAGAGCACTCACCGACATTAATGCCGAAGGGCAGGCCATTCGCAGGCCGCAGACACTCAGACAGCTAGTAGCCGTGACAGGCACAGATGAGCAAAAAATGCGAACAACTCTGGATGCATTTCGTGCCGATGGCGTATCCTTTTTAACGCCCCATGACCCCTCCCCTTTGGACGATGATGAACTGATAGATATCAGTCATGAAGCATTGATCCGCTGCTGGCACAAAATAGCAGACCCTGTACAGGGATGGCTGTTCAAGGAATTCATGGATGGATTGATATGGCGCACCTTATTAGTGGAAGCTGATAGTTTTGAGCGAAATCCAGGCAATGTCATCGCATCCGACATTACCGATGAACGTGTTCTTTGGTTACCGCGCCATAACAAGATTTGGGCAGAACGCTACGGCAAGGGATGGGATCGGGTAAAGCGTTTGTTAGATGCCAGCGCCGAGGCACGCGATCGCCTCAGGGAACAGAAAGCCGCTCAGGACCGTCAAAAGGTGCGATCTAAAACTATCAAATACAGTTCAGCCGCTGCCATTGTCGCAATAATGGCAGGTGGATATGCCTTCTATTTCATGAAAGAACTCTCAACGGCTAACGTAGCACTTGAAGCAAGCACCCAGCAGCTTGAAACGACAACCAAACAGTTGGAAACTTCCGACGAAAAATTGAACGCTACCTATAACAACATCGATCTCACCTTTGAAAGTGCTTTGAAAAAAAACCCAACCCTCGAAAAGCCACTTCAAGAAATCAAGGAAAAACTGCAATTTCAACGCAATAACGACAGGACTAAAGTAGAATGAGCCTACGCCAACGCTACCGGCACAAACCCGATCAATACATCACCGCCGTGCGCCTGGACCTTGACACCCCGGGCTTTGCCTACCGCAAATGGGGCGCCGAACAATTCTGTAAACCCGGCGACTGGCTGGTGAACAACGCCGGTGAAACCTATACCGTCGACGCCGAAGTGTTCCCCAGGACCTACCGCCAATTGGCGCCTGGCATGTACATCAAGAGCACGCCGGTGTGGGCCGAAATCGCCCGCGAAGGCGGCAGCGTACAGACAAAGGAAGGCCAATCGCATTACCAGGCCGGCGACTACGTGGTATTCAACGACGAAAAAGGGCTCGATGGCTACTGCATCAAGGCCGAGCGTTTCAATGCCATGTATGAGCTGGATGTATGACGGGTTGGATGAGGCTTGGTACGTGGCAACACCTTGATCCAGGTACGATCATCCATCCAGGGTCGCCTCCCCACCTCAATTACAAAAAGTACCCCATCAGGCCGGGTGCTCGGCGATAGCGCCTCCCGCTACAAGACGAACACAATCCGGCTCGAAGAATGGGTTAGCCAAGCAGCCTCGGCCTGCTTCAGGGGTATGGCGTTTGCCTCCACCTTCATGTTGCCAGGTCTGACAGCTTCCAACAGTCGCCCCACCACTTTGACCAGTTCCTCAGTGGCGATACTGCCCAGTCCGCTGCCAGTCATTTCCAGGCCGGTGCTACGCAATACCTCCGGGTTCATAGGCAAGGTCGCTCCAGCAATCGCGCCGATGTTGACGAAGCGCAGCGGCATGGCATTCGACAATCGCCAGGGCGGCCAGGACCGCACCAAGCGTTTTCACCTTGATGTGCTGCGGCAGTTCACCCAGTTCGCTCACCCCGCCGTAGAGGTAGAAGTACGGACGCACCAGCGCGGCCTGTAACCCGGCTTCGGCGAAGAAACGGTGATACTTACCGGACAGGTCACGGCAGGTACCCGGCGCGGGCATAGATTACGGCAGGCCCGGCCTCTTCGCGGGTAAACCCGCTCCTACAACGGCCTGTGCCGGACCACCGATGTGTGTGCACCACCGGCCTGTACCGAACCACCGATGTGCATGCGCCAAAAATCAATGTAGGAGCGGGTTCATCGAGGCGTCGAACAGCCGCGAATGCGGTGGCGGTTGCGCCGGTGAATGGCCAGGGATATTGGGTGGCAGGAGTAACTGGCCCGAAACAGATGTGGGAGCGGCCTTGTGCCGCGAAGCGCCGCGCGGGCGGCGCTCGATCGAATAGGCGCTGAAAATCTTCAGGCAAACACATCAGCCACCACAGTAGGTGCCGAAGGCTTTCGCCATGGTCTATGCGCACTCGCATCGCTGATTGGTAGCCTGAGTCTACATCTGCGACAAGAGCAGGAAAGATCCAATCATGGGTTTATCCAAGGCGCCAATCTCTCGGAACATAATCTCCCGCAATGATGCGTTCCCCAGCATTCTGAAAAACGTCCTTCACGTTATAGAGATCGCTTGAGTACCAAGCGAACAATCTACCGCAGCCCTCTTCGGTTGAGGGCGTACAATTCGGGGAGCGCTATACATGAAGGGTTATTGGTTGATCTTGGGTGAAGAGATCACGAGCACTGAGGCTCAAGAGCAATACGCACGTCTGTGGCGACCTATCGCCGAACAATACAGGGCAGTCCTGAAACCACTGGATGTTTCCGCGCTGAAAGAGGCCGGTAACGCTCGCCGCCTACTCGCAGTCGAGTTCGACTCACTCGCCACAGCGCATGCCTGCTACAACGATCCAGCCTACGCAGAAGCCCTGGCTTACGCTGTACGCGCATCCCGCCGGCAGCTTCTGATCATCGAGGGCAACCTCGCCTGACGGCCTTCTCCACCTACCGCATTCACAATCAATAACAAGGAAGAACGCGTATGGAAAAGCAACTGACTGCTCTCGCCCTCGCCTTGGCGCTCAGCTCGACAGCCAACGCCACCGAGCTGACCGTCATCTCGTATGGCGGGGTCAGCAAGACCGTCCAGACCGAGGTGTTCTACCAGCCATTTGAAGCCGCTCACCAAGCCAAACTCATCGCGGGTGAATACAACGGCGAAATGGCCCGGATCAAGGCGATGGTCGACACCAACAGCGTCAACTGGGATGTCGTCCAGGTCGAATCGGACAAGCTTGTTCGTGGGTGTGATGAAGGGCTGTTCGAACCGCTGGATACGCAGCGGATCGGCAAGGTTGCTGATTTCGTCCCTGGGACACTCTCGGAATGCGGTGCCGGATTGTTGGTCTGGTCGATGACCATGGCCTACAACGCCGACGCGCTCACGGACGCACCTCAAGGATGGGCGGACTTCTGGAACGTGACCAAGTATCCAGGGAAGCGCGCCCTGCAGCGTGGAGCTAAATTCACCCTTGAAGCAGCACTGCTTGCCGATGGCGTACCTCAAGAGCAGGTATACAAAGTACTGGCTACGCCGGAAGGCGTTGACCGGGCGTTCAGCAAGCTGGATGAACTCAAACCCAATATCCAGTGGTGGGAAGCCGGAGCGCAGCCGATGCAATACCTGGCCGCGAAAGATGTTGTCATGACCACTGCGTTCAATGGCCGCATCTTCGCCGCAGAGCAGTCTGGCGCTCACATCAAACCGGTCTGGGGCGGGAGCATTCATGCGATTGATTACTGGGCGATCCCTCGCGGCAGCAAGAACAAGGAGCTTGCGGAGGAATTCATTGCCTCGACCCTCACGCCAGAGGCTCAAAAGCTCCACTCTACGAAACTCGGGTATGGGTCAGTTAACCTGCACACTGCGGAGTTGCTCGACAAAGGCATCGCTGCTCAGCTGAACATGGCCCCTCAGAACATCAAGCAGTCGCTGGCCTTCGACAATGAGTTCTGGATTGACCATGGCGAAGAGCTGGAGGCGCGCTTCAACGCTTGGGTGGCGAGAGGTTGAGCTCGGGGGCGCGGTGAAAAGCCCGCGCGAAGCTACTGTTCAAGGAGCTCAGCCTTAACCGGAGACTCGTTAGCTTGAAGAGATCAAGCTAGTTAACCGCATCTGCCCATAGGAACAACGGTTTGTGGGTACTCGCGGGTGCCTTGCCGTTCGGCGTCGGATGCGCCCCGTTCCTGTTTCGTGTTGATCGTCGTGTCTGCATGTGGTACTTGAAGCTCGCGCTCGCGGCCTATGTTCTTCAGCTTTACGTTGATTGCGAACACCTCGACCGGCTCTGCGCCGAAGTGCGGATGAGTAATTGTCGTCACGCGGTATCCCTTCCAAGGCAGAGATAAGCGGCGCGCTTCATCGCCGTGAGTGCGCTCAAGTAGATTTCAAATGTAAGGACACGAGCATGACCAACACCAAACTCCTTCTGCCCTTGTTGGCGGCCGTGACCCTGGCAGGTTCGAGGGGTTGCCGCGTGTCGATGGCAGTGGAAATATCAGCATCAATGTGCGCTTCCTGGGAGTTGGCCTGGGGCAGCCGGTGGCGCTGGCGACCACGCCCGCGCGGACGCCGGTGACCATGGATGACGCCACGTTCGCCTTCGGCATGCGCAATCGCGCAGCCCAGGACAAGACAGAGGTCGGGCAGTCGATCGTATGTGATGGCGTACTCGCGTACAGCAAGGCCCTCGATAAAGGGCGGCGGCCGGCGAATATCCCGACGAGTGAATATTCCCGGTATGAGGTGCGCTTCACGGTGGCGTCGCTGGGCTGCCACGACAGCACCCGCCGATTCCAGGCGGCTTCGCGCTAGGGTGCCAGGGCCGCTTCGCGGCCAATTGCAGGTCGCGCACTAAGGTGTCGTCCCAACGGAGCCTTCGCAAGAAGGCTCTGGTCTCATCGCGTTCATAACGGATTTCGGCGTGTAGCCCGAAGTTTCCGCTCCGGTGCTTAAAGCAGAACGGTTGGAATCCGTCTGCTTTGGGGGCTGGCGTTATAGAACTGATCGTCTTTCGCTCGCCATTGCTGCAGCAGGTGGCCGAGGTTGTGCCTGGCACTGGCAAGGTAACGATCTTTGACAGCGCCATAGCCTCGCACAGCATCCGGAATGGACGCCATGGCCACCGCCAACTCACGGTTATTGACGTCAAGCCCAGTCAACAACTCATCCATCAACAGCTCGTACTCGCGCAGCCAGCCCAATTCAACCTTTCGTTCATGTGTGTACGCAAAGGGATCAAGCCAGGTATTTCTGACGAATTTCATCCGTGCGAGCAGTCGGAATCCTTTGAGCATCCAGGGGCCGTAGCACGACTTGCGGATCGTGTCGCCGGCGCCTCGTCTGTTGAGCACAGGCGGCGCGAGGTGAAATCGAACCTTGTAATCGCCTTCAAAATTCTCGGTCAATTGCGTCATAAACGTCTGATCGCTGAAGAGCCTCGCAACTTCGTATTCATCCTTGATCGCCAGTACCTTGAAGTAGAAGCGTGCGACCGCCTCGGTCAGCGCTCCAGCTTGGCCATACAGCTTGGTCTCTGCCTGAGCAAAGGTGTTCACCCGCATCTCATACCGACGGGCAAGTGCACTGTTCTGGTATCGGGACAATTGTTCTACCCGGTGACGAATCACTTCGTTCAGCGTTGAACTGTGTGCTTTGCGCGTCGCTTTACTGCTGAGTTTGGCTTCTACTCGGCTGATGTCGACTGCGGCGCGCCGCCCCCAGAGGAAGGCCTCTTTGTTGAACGCAACCGCTGTGCCATTCAGCTCGATGGCTTGCAGAAGTGAGGCTTCGCTGACCGGCAACAAGCCTTTCTGGCAGGCATAGCCAAGCATGAAGGTATTGGTTGCAATCGAATCCCCCATCAAGGCGGTGGCCATCTTCGACCCCGCCAGGATCGATGCATTTTCCTGACCTACGGCCTCCAGAATCTGGGCGGTCATTTCTTCTGTCCGGAACGAAAGGTCAGGGTTGCTGGTCAGGTCACCGCTTTCAGCTTGAGCTGCGTAGCGGCGCACAAAGGCGCTCGTGAGGCTTTCCTCACTGTTGATGATTACCTGGGTGACCCCATGGCGCAATTTGGACAGGGTTTCCGCGTTCGCGCTCACCACCAGATCACAACCCAGCAGCAGGCTGGTTTCACCCTCAGCAATGCGCGGCGCATGGAGGTCTTCTTGCGTGCGTGCGATTCGAACATGCGACCAGACCGCTCCACCTTTTTGAGCCATGCCCGCCATGTCCAGGCTGAGCGCACCTTTACCTTCCAGGAAGGCCGCCATGCTGAGCAGTGCGCCAATGGTAACGACACCCGTCCCCCCTACCCCGGTTATCAAAATGCTGTATGGCTGAATGACAGACGCAACGATGGGCTCAGGAAGCATCCATTGCTCATCTGTGTCACGCCCCAATGCTTTGGGCTTCTTGATTGAACCGCCTTCGATCGTCACGAAGCTGGGACAGAAGCCATCAAGGCAGGTGAAGTCCTTGTTGCAGGAAGACTGATCGATTTGGCGCTTGCTGCCAAACTCGGTGTCGACATTCGTGACCGACATGCAGTTGGATTTGCTGCTGCAGTCACCGCAGCCCTCACAAACCGCCTCGTTGATGAATACGCGGCGGGCAGGATCGGCGAATTTTCCACGCTTGCGCCTGCGGCGCTTCTCTGCCGCACAGGTCTGGTCGTAGATAATCGCAGATACGCCCTTGTACTCCCGTAATTCACGCTGAACTTCATCCATTTTTTCCCGACGAAGGACAGGTACTCCCGCTGCAAGATCAACAACACCCGCATAACGCTGAGTATCTTCGGTCACCACGACAATTTTGCCTACGCCCTCAGCTGCAAGCTGGCGAGATATCTGCGGCACGGTGATGACACCATCAACCGGCTGCCCGCCGGTCATCGCCACGGCATCGTTGTAGAGGATCTTGTAGGTAATCGGCACATTCGCCGCAACGGCAGCCCGGATAGCCAGAAGCCCGGAATGGAAGTAAGTGCCATCACCCAGGTTAGCGAAGACATGCTGGGTGTCAGTAAACGGCGCCTGACCAATCCAGGCCACGCCTTCACCACCCATCTGGCTAAAGGTTTTGGTTTCAGGATAAATCCAGGCGGCCATGTAGTGGCAGCCGATACCAGCCAGCGCCCTGCTCCCTTCAGGCACCTTGGTGGAACTGTTATGCGGACATCCGGAGCAATAGTGCGGGACCCGATCCATCAATGTCGCAACGTTGTGTTGGGCCGAAAGTTGCGCCTCCAGTACCGCCAGCGCTACCTGCAGTTCGCCCAGGGGCTTGTACTGAACGATGCGTTTGGCGATTGCCCGAGCAATCTGCGCGGGGGTGAGGTCGCTGGTTGCTGGCAACAGCCAGTCTGTATGCGGTCGCGCCCATTCTCCTTTGTCGTCGAACTTGCCAACGATGCGGGGTCGCACGTCTTCGCGCCAGTTGTAGAGCTCTTCCTTGAGTTGGTACTCGAGCATGTGCCGCTTTTCTTCGACCACAATGATCTCATCGAGCCCTTCAGCGAATTGCCTTACGCCTTCCGCATCAAGTGGCCAGACCATGCCTACCTTGTACACCCGTAAGCCAACCTGGGCGGCCCGGACCTCATCGATGCCCAAAATCTTCAGGGCCTGGCAAACGTCGAGGTAGGATTTTCCTGAGGTGACGATGCCGATCCGCGCGTCCTTCGCATCCATTACCACCCTGTCCAGACCATTGGCACGTGCGTAGGCGGCGGCTGCATAGAGCTTGTGTTCGAGCAAACGCTTTTCCTGAGCCAAAGGCGGGTCAGGCCATCGGATGTTCAGCCCGCCTTCAGGTACCGGGAAATCGGGTATGACCGGGTTTACCCGCTCCATGCCGATATCGACAATGGCGCCACTTTCCACGGTATCAGCGACAGCCTTCATGGCAACCCAGCATCCTGAGTACCTCGACATGGCAAATCCATGCAGACCGTAGTCCAGATACTCCTGGACACCCGACGGCGCCAGTACCGGCATCATCACCGCTTTGAAAATGTGCTCGGTCTGGTGGGGAAGCGAAGAGGAGCGAGCGCCATGATCGTCACCGGCGATGGCAAGCACGCCACCAAAGCGCGAGGTTCCGGCTGCATTGGCGTGGCGGAACACGTCACCGCACCGATCGACCCCGGGGCCCTTGCCGTACCAGATGCCAAAGACGCCATCGTAGGTCGCGCCCTCGAACATATTGACCTGCTGCGTGCCCCACACCGATGTCGCGGCCAGGTCTTCGTTCAGCCCAGGATGAAACTTGATGTGCCGGGATTTCAGATGGTCCCGAGCCTTCCACAGCGCCTGGTCGAAACCACCGAGTGGCGAGCCACGGTAGCCCGTGACAAAGCCAGCCGTGTTCAGCCCGGCAGCCTGGTCTTTCTGGCGCTGCATCATTGGCAATCGGACCAACGCCTGGATGCCGGACATCAACACTTTGCCGGTCTCCAGGGTGTACTTGTCGTCCAGCGAGGGAACAGGTGCGCTCACGGTGAATCCTCCAGTCTTGTTATCCGATGCAGTCGTGGCGAGGAGGCGCTGCCCGGTTTTGGCTGGAGTCTATGAAGCGTGTCGGGTATCGTAAATTTATAAAAACAGCGATCAGGTATCTGAAAATCCAATGCCACCGAGAATCGACATCTCCATGCGTCAGTTGCGCTATTTCGTGGCAGCGGCGGAACACGGGCAATTCTCGCAAGCTGCGATGAAGGTTCACGTCTCCCAGTCAGCGATCACCACAGCTGTCAGTCAACTGGAAACGCTGCTGGGTGTTCAACTGTTCGAACGCCAACCCCATGGTGTGAAATTGACTGCTGAGGGGCACAAGTTTCATCAGCATGCGCGGCACATCCTCGATACCTTGCAAGATGCGGTGAGCCAGCCATCGTTCCTCAGCCACACCTTGCACGGTACCGTTCGCATCGGCGCGTCTTATACGGTCCTGGGCTATTACCTGCCCGCCCTGCTGGCGCGCTTCAAGCGCAGCTACCCCCAGGTCGAAATCGACCTGGTTGATATGGACCGCTCGACCATCGAGCAGGGCATCATCGATACGTCCCTGGACCTGGGCCTGACCATCATCTCCAATGCCAGCAACGCCAAGCCATTCGAGCGGCATGTACTGATGCGCTCCCGCCGGCAGTTGTGGCTGGCCACCGAGCATCCGTTGATGAGCGCGCAAGCCATCTCGCTTTCCGACATTGCAGACCACGCCTACATCCTCGCCACGGTCGACGAAGGTGAGACCTCGGCCATGCGCTACTGGCGGTCAGTTGGACTGGAGCCCAGGGTGGCGTTTCGCACGTCGTCGATGGAAGCCTTGCGCGGGTTGGTAGCGCACGGGTTTGGCGTCACCATCCTGTCAGACATGCTGTACCGTCCCTGGTCGCTTGAAGGGCGAAAGATCGAGGCACGGCCGATCACCGACGTAATCCCGCCCATGGAATTGGGCCTGATCTGGCGGAACGGTCAATTGAGTGCAGTTGCGTCGGCCTTCCAGCAATTTCTGATTTCAGCTAACGAGCTCTAGCTTTGCGCCAGAGCTGCTTAACCACCGTCACACCACCGTCTGCAAGAACTCCAGGAAACTCTGGGTAGTAGCGGTGCGCATTTCCGCAGGTTGGGCGATGATATGAAACTGTCGGCTCGCCCATGCATCATTCAGCGGGATACTGACAAGTGCAGGACCTTCTGGCGACTCGCAGACGGCCCGATCAGGAATGACGGCGATACCTAGCCCTCCCTGAATCATCCTGCATACTGCATCGAAGCTTTGCAGATGCACACCATAGTTGATCGCCTTCTGGGCGGCCCGGGCCGCTTTGTCCAAGGTCTGGTACAGCGGGCTGTCCCGGTGCAGCGCAATATGCCGATAGGCGAGGCTTTCAGCGAAGTCGATTCTCCCCCGCGTGGCCAACTCATGATCCTCCCGCACAACCAGCGCGAGCCGATCGACGTGGTAGTTCTGCACAGTCAGCCCAAGCTCGATGGCGGACTCCAGGCCCGCCCCGATACCCAGATCACACTGATTGCCCAGAATGTTCTCGACCACTTGCTCGCTGGTATGCTCTTCAAGCTCAACATCAACGTTGGGGTGCGCGGACTGAAAGCTGCTCAGGTCATCGGGCAGAAACTGGATGATGCTCGAGCGATTGGCATGAATCCTCACATGCCCCCTTTCACCACTGGTGAAACGCGAAAGATCGGCGCTCAATTTGAGCAATTCCGCCAGCAGTCGCTGAGCATGCTCGAGCAGGCATATACCGGCCGGCGTAGGTTGAACGCCTTTATTGAAACGGTACAAAAGCGGTGAGCCTACGGCTTCCTCGAGCTCGGCGATACGCTTGCTCACCGCAGAGGCCCCCATACATTCACGTTCAGCTGCCTTGGCGAAGCTGCCCTCCTCGCAGGTTGCGATGAAGAGTCTGAGCGTGGTCGGGTCGTAACGCCAAGTGGTGTGCATAGGTAACCGGAATTTTTATCGTGACAGGCAAGAAGAATTATCGCGGCAAGCCTACGGCATAGCTTCCTATCATGACCCTCGTTGAGGAGATGATCATGACAAAAAAAATACGCTTTGCTGGCCGGTTCCTGTTTTTATCCTGCGATAGCGATGCAGTGAAACGCCAAATTGAAGGCGAAAACCTGGCACTGCAGGCAACACTGCCACTTCGCGACAACATTTCCACCGATGAAATCACCCCCGTCGTCATCATGATGACTTACGACGAGCGACTTGGCACTTACCCCTACGTCGGCTTCAAGACCGAAGGCAAACTGCCAATCGGCAACGACGCAGTGAAAAATGGCGGTTTCGAGGTTACCGTTGCCGGCAAGCGTTACGGCAAAGGGTCGTCTCGCGAGTCCAGCCCGTTGGCCGAAAAGTCCGCAGGGATTCGCCTGATCATCGCCGAGAGCTTCGAGCGAATCTATCGACAGAATTGCGACAACATCGGCATCTACACCTCGACCGATTTCTCGCTGATTGACCGCATTCGAGCTGGCGAAGACATTGACTTGCAAGAGTTCCTGGCTGGTCGTGACGAGGTTACTCAGGCAGTCATTCGCGCCGGCGGGCTACTGCCCTACAGCAAGCAGCATCTGCCACGCGAGCCCGAGAAAGTTTTCAAGCCGCTCGCTGCCAACCGTCGCCCCTTGACGCTCGTGGAGAAGATCATCGAGCGTCGCCGTGTCGCCCCTCAAGGTGAGGTTGCACGTGGCGATGGCGTGTTCCTGTCGGCCGACTGGCGTTTTAGCCATGACTACTTCACGGGCATGTGCGCCCACTTGATGCACGGTGCTTTCGGCCAGGCGCTCGAACTGGCACGACCGAACGAAATCATTGCGTTCCAGGATCACCTGATCCTGGCCAACCAGAGCTTCCCGCATGTCCGCGACAATCTGCTGGCGGCCGTCGGCGGGCTCGCTTCAGCCCACGACGAATTCGTCCGCCGCTACCCGGTTCGTGCCCATGGTGCGCTGGCAGGGCAAAGTGGTTCCGAGGGTATCTGCCACGCCCTGCTCACCGAGCAGTATGCGCTGCCAGGCCAGGTTGTAGTCGGCACTGACTCCCATACGCCGCATTCGGGCGCCTTGGGCTGCCTCGCGTTCGGCGCTGGCGCAACGGATATCGCCAACAGCTGGGCGACTGGTTTCATTCGTTGCCGCATGCCAGAGGTCATCAAAGTTGAGTTGCGGGGCAAACTCCGGCCAGGTGTAGCGGCCAAGGATATCGTTCTGGAGTTGCTGCGCAGCGAACCCATTCGCCAGGGCCAGGCCATCGGCGCGGTGTTCGAATACTCTGGAGAAGCCGTTGCTGCACTGTCTATCGACGAACGTGCCACGCTGACCAACATGGTCGCGGAACTGGGGGGCTTTACCGGCATCGTGATGCCCGATCAGAAAACCGTGGAGTTCATCCGTGAGCGTCGCGGAGTGGACATCGAGCTGGAGGATTGGCTGTTCAGCGATCCGGATGCTGAATACAAAGAACATATCAACATCGATTGTAACTTGCTCGCCCCACTCGTGGCTGCACCAGGTGACCCAGGCAACGGCATGGCGATCAGCGACCTGGATGGCGAAGTGGCTATCGACATCGCCTATGGCGGTTCGTGTACCGCAGGTAAGCGGGAAGATTTCGATTACTACCATGAGGTGCTTGCCTGGGGTATCGAGCGTGGCTTGCGAATCCCTGAGCACACCAAGCTTTATCTGCAGTTCGGCACCCTTGCAGTTCGCGATTACTGCAAGGAGAAGGGTTATCTCGAAACCTTTGATAAAGCCGGGGTCGAGCTGATCATGCCGGGTTGCGGTGCCTGCGCCAACTGCGGCCCTGGTTCGTCGACGCGTGCCGACCAGGTCACCGTCAGTGCTATCAACCGCAACTTCCCTGGCCGCTCCGGCCCAGGCCAAGTCTGGCTTGCCAGCCCCTACACCGTGGTGGCGAGCGCGCTGCTCGGCAAGCTTGCCAGCTTCGAGACATTGCAAGAGGTGGTGGCCTCTGAAGTAGCTGGCGCATGATTTCTACTGCCGATCTGTGCGATGAACATGCGGTGCTTGTCGCCTCGGGCGACGTGCGAATCCTGCACGGCGCCTGGCGCTGGTTCAGTGAAATGCGCTCACTCAGCGGGCGAATCATCACTTTGGAGGCTCGTGGCTGTAATGCAGAGCTTCGCGATCTGCTGGCACAACCAGGTGATGCGAGAGTCCTGGTCATTGATGCCGGTAGCGATTCAGGAGCGCTGCTGGGTGAGAACCTGGCCAATCAGGCAATGCGCAACGGCTGGGGCGGCGTATTCATCAACGGCAATGTACGCGACTGCACGGCGTTGGCTGCCATCGCCCTACCCGTGCTCGCTCTCGGCGCCTGGCCGCAACGATCAAGGAACGAATGCAGTGGATGTGTCGACGTGTGCCTGGCTGTCGGAGGCGCATACCTTTCTAGCGGCGAGTGGATTTATGCCGACGAGGATGGCGTCGTGGTAAGCAAGCATGAACTGAAGGCGGGCTAAAGCGCTTGGTGCTGCCGCTGTGATCGTGAGTATGAACACCTGATTGGCGGCTGATGATAGCTTCATCAGCCAACTACCTCTCCGACAAATACAACTATGGAGAATACGTATGGCTACCCTTACCCAGGGAGCAACTCAGGTTGCTTCGGATATGCAAGAGTTGTTGCTTTATCGTCGCATTGCCTGGCGCATCTTGCCGTTGACGATCGTCTGCTTCCTCTTCTCCTATTTCGACCGCATCAACATCAGCTTCGCCAAAACCCAAATGCAGGCCGAGCTAGGCTTGAGTGATGCCGCCTATGGCTTTGCCGCGAGCATCTTCTTCTTTGGCTACGTGATGTTCGAGGTGCCCAGCAGCTACGGGCTGAAGAAATATGGGGCGCCTAGCTGGATCTGCCGGATCATGGTGTCGTGGGGGCTCGCAACCGCCTGCCTGGTATTTGCCTACAACGAGTACACACTGTACTTCCTGCGCTTTTTGATAGGCGTGATGGAAGCCGGCTTCGGCCCAGCACTGCTGTTCTACCTGGCATGCTGGTTCCCCAAGAAGAACCTGGCCAGCATGAACGGCATCTGGTTCCTTTCCATCCCGCTCTCCGGTGTACTCGGGGCGCCGGTTTCCGGGGTCATCCTGGAATACATGAACGGTTTCCTGGGACTGGCCGGGTGGCATTGGTTGTTCGTACTGTCGGGCCTGCCATGCGCTGTGCTGGGCGTGATCGTGCTGTTCAAGCTCGATCGGGACATCCAGTCGGCAAAGTGGCTTACCCAGCCGGAAAAAGACCTGCTGCAGCGTAACCTGGACAACGACAGGAAAGATTCGAAACCTATCCATGCCTCCCTGCTCAGGGTAATCCTGACCCGAGAAGTGGCAATTCTGTCTGCCATCTACTTCATGGTGAAGCTGACTGGCTATGGCCTCAATTTCTGGATGCCGCACCTGATCGGCTCATCCGGGGTGAAGAACCAGATGGCGGTCGGCTTGCTCACGGCTTTGCCCTACCTGGTAGCAGCCGTCGGCATGATCTTCGTCACCCGCCGCTCGGACGCAAATGGCGAACGCAAGCGGTATCTGTGGCAGTGCATGGTAGTGGGCGGTATCGGCTATTTCGCTGCTTGTTATTTCAATGACAATCACTATCTCCTCACCGCCTTCCTGGTGCTCGCTACAGCAGGTGTATTCATCGCCATCCCCATCTTCTGGACCATTCCCCAGACAGCGTTTGCCGGGCTGGCCATTGCCGGGGGCATTGCCGCCATCAACACCGTCGGCCAGTTGAGCGGCATGGTAGCGCCGCTGCTGGTCGGCTACATCAACGACCTCACCGGCAACACCTACATGGGCATGCTGGCGTTGGCACCCTTCTGCTTCATCTGTGTAGCCCTGATCCTCTGGGGCATTCCGAACGACCGTAAGGTCGCTTGATCCCTCGGTGCCCGACAGGGCACACATCAGCCTGCCCAAACTGCCCGGCACGCGCGCCCTAGCGCCGCGTGCTGCGCCCTGCCGTGTGTGCAACTGGAGACAACAATGACAAGAACATGCTCTGGCGCGCTGCTCGCTACCTTTCTGGGCTTCACTGTTCCCGCCATTTCACAAGCCGAATTCCTCAGCGACAGCAAGGCTACGCTTGAGGCCAGGAACTTCTATTTCAGCAGGGACTTTCGCAGCGACAGCTCCACCCAATCCAAGCGCGAAGAATGGGCCCAGGGTTTCATCCTGCGCGCCCAGAGCGGCTACACAGAAGGCTCTGTGGGATTTGGGCTGGATGCCATTGCCATGCTGGGTATCAAACTCGATTCAAGCCCGGATCGCACCGGCACCGGCCTGCTGCCCAAGCATGGCGATGGGCGCGCAGCGGATGAGTTCTCGACCCTGGCTCCAGCCGCAAAAGTGAAGGTCTCGACCACCGAACTGCGAGTCGGGGCTCTGACCCCTACCTTGCCGCTGCTGGCGTCCAATTACAGCCGGCTCGTCCCCCAGGTGTTCAACGGTGCGCTAGCGACCTCGAATGAGATCGACAACCTCATCATTAGCGCCGGACGAATCGAGCAGGTAAAAGCCCGCGACTCGTCGAACTTTGAGCACATGACCATTACCCCCATGTCGGGAGCGTTTTCCAGCGCAGCCATCAGCGACGGCATGAGCTACCTGGGGCTTGATTACAAACTGGACTCAAGCCTGGTTCTCAGCGCCCATCACACCACACTCGATGACATCTACCGCAAAAGTTACCTGGGGCTGCAGTACAACCTGCCAATCGGGCCTGGCAAGGCATTTACCGAACTCCGCTACTTCGATGCTGCAGATGATGGCAACGCCATCGCGGGGAGCGTGGATAACCGAACCCTGAGCACCAATATTGGATACAAGATCGGCCCTCACACCTTCAGCGGCGGCTATCAGAAGAGTCATGGTCAGTCGGCATACCCCTACCTCGCTGGCAGTGACACCTACCTGTTCAGCGAAATGCTGGTGAGCACCTTCGCCATGGAAAATGAGCGGGTCTGGCACGCCAGGTATGACATCGATCTTGCAGCGTATGGAGTACCAGGGCTCAGCTTCACTGGAAGGTACGTGCGAGGCGATCAGGTCGACCCCGGGCAGATCACAGGCAGTAAGTCGGTCAAGCTACGCCGAGAGAACGACGACGGTTCCGAATGGGAGCGATCAATGGACATCACCTATGTTGTCCAGTCGGGGCCATTAAAGGACTTTTCGATCCGCTGGAGGAACTCGACCTACCGATCGACCTACACCGATAGCGCTGACGAGAACCGGCTGATCCTGAGCTACATCATCAAAATTTAGAACAACGGAGCGGTGCCTTTAGCAGCGTCTATTCGATCGAGCGCCGCCCGCGCGGCGCTTCGCGGCACAAGGCCCACATCTGTTTCGGGCCAGTTACTCCTGCCACCTGCGCACTCGCACCCTGGGTGCATGGTTGGAGATTGATGAAGGGCAGCGGCGCAGCCGATATCGAAGGGAACATACAAGGCGGGCAGAGGTGACCTCACAGGATTGACTGGCCCGAAACAGATGTAGGAGCGGCCTTGTGCCGCGAAAGGGCTGCAAAGCAGCCCCAGCAATTTGTGCATCTTCGCTGAAACCCTGGGGCTGCTTCGCAGCCCTTTCGCGACACGAGGCCGCTCCCACAAGGGCCAGCGCGAGAATGAAATTCAGTGCATCATGCCCAACTCCGCGTCATCCATCAGCGCCTTGGCCAGCGCACTCAGATAATGCGCAGCCCAGATCATCATCGGCCTCTCTTCCATCAACCCGATAATCGTCAGCTCCCGCACATACCCCATCAACTCCGAAGACTGCTCCCGCGCGCTTCTGCAAGGTATGCCAGCTTCGATACGAAACAGCGGATGGGTCTGGTTCTCCCCTTGGTAGAACGTGGACTTGCCTACAGTGGTTTTCTCGTTCGATTCATCGGTAGTCATTGGTCCATCTCCCTGATCGTCTAAAACCTGGGCGAGCACCTTCGCTGGCAACAGGTCCAGCCCAGGTAACACTTGGCTTGCGGCTTAGTGCAGCGTTCGCGGCTCGTTCGGCATCTGTGCCTGAATCAATGCGGATTCAAGCAACAAGCGCAGGGACTCAAGTTCATGTGTCGTTGCCATCATCAGAATCGCTGCAGGTGATTTGGGCTGCATTAGCATCGCTTGTTGCGAGATAGCTAGCGCGCAGACGGCATATTCTGCGGCTTGGACGATGGTGTCTTCGAGGGAGTGGAGGGTGTGGGGTGGATCGGGGACCATCTTTAACATTCCTATATCTCCAAATGGACTGCACCGATCCCGCTGTCAAACGGGTTGGGTGGCAGCTGTGTGTGGGTTGACAGACCGGCGGATATAGGAAGTTCCGGCGCACGCAAGCGTGCCCCACACGCAGCCGCCGTAAAGGTGCGGCATTCCCTATATACCGTTACGGCCTGTCAAAGCCGTGTCACTGAAATCAGCGACAAGCCCAGACTAGAGCCCCTATCGGGCACCCGCAACGGAAAATAGGCGGCAACAGTATCTTTGGGAAATGCCCTACAAGAAAGCGAAAAATTCTGATTTTTTTGGAGCCAAGCGCGCCACTACATCCCATGCAGCAGCAGGTTCACCGGCGAACAATCCGATGCCCCGCAGCGGGAAAACTGTACAAAAAAATCCCGCTGTATAGATTTCTCCCAACACCTGCACTATACCTTGTACATCAAACAGATTTTGTACAGGTATTGTGCATGTCCACCTACCTGCAACATTTCACCGAACGCTTTGCCGCGCTGGATTCAGACCACCTCGACCTGCTGGGTGACTTGTACAGCGAGGACATCACCTTTCGCGACCCACTGCATCAGATCAGTGGCCTGCCGGCCCTGCGTGCCTATTTCGCCCAGCTGTACGCGAACGTTGCCGAGGTCCGCTACACCTTCGAAGGCCTCGACGAACCGCAACCGGGCTATGGCTATATCCGCTGGACCCTGTACTACCGCCACCCGCGCCTGGCCGGTGGCCGGCCGATCAGCCTGCAAGGCTGCAGCCACCTGCGCTGGCGCGGCCGGGTGCACTTTCACCAGGACTACTTCGACGCCGGCGCCTTGCTGTACGAACACGTACCGGTCATGGGCAGTGCCATTCGCTGGCTCAAGGGCCGGCTGGCATGAGCCGGTGCTGGCTGACCGGTGCTAGCAGCGGCATCGGTGCAGTGCTGGCGCAACGCTTGCTGGAACAGGGCCACCAGGTGGCGCTCGGGGCGCGCCGGGCAGAGAGCCTGGCGGCGCTGGCCGCGCGCTATCCAGGCCAAGTGCTGCTGGCGGTCGGCGATGTCAGCCAGCCTGAACAGGTGGCGCACATGGTCGAGCAGATCGAGCAGACCTGGGGCGCGCTCGACCTGGCGATTCTCAACGCCGGCACCTGCGAGTACCTGGAACCGGGGCAGTTCGACCCGGCGCTGGTCGAGCGGGTGATTCGCACCAACGTACTGGGTACCAGCCAATGCCTGGCCGCTGCCCTGCCCCTGCTGCGGCGCGGCAAGCAGCCGCATCTGGTGGTCATGGGCAGCTCGGTCGGCTGGCTGGCGCTGCCCCGCGCCGGGGCCTACGGCGCGTCGAAAGCGGCGCTGCGCTACCTGATCGAATCGCTGCGCATCGACCTGGCACACGAGGACATCGCGGTCACCCTGGTCAGCCCCGGCTTCGTCGACACGCCGCTGACCCGTCGCAACGACTTCCCCATGCCCCAGCTGTGGAGCGCCGAGCGCGCCGCCAACCATATCGTCGCGCGCCTGCCACGGCGCCCGCTGGAGATCACTTTCCCGGCCACCTTCACCCTGGTGCTGCGCATGCTCGGCGCAATGCCGGCACGCTGGCGCCTGAAACTGGGCCGGCGCCTTGCCCGGCAACCACAGGGCTAGCCCATGCGAATCGCCATCATTGGCACCGGCATCGCCGGCCTGACCTGCGCCCACCTGCTGTCGCGCCGCCACGAACTGGCCGTGTTCGAGGCGGCGGACCGGGTCGGCGGCCACACCCATACCGTCGATGTGCGCTGGCGCGACCAGCCATACGCAGTAGACACCGGCTTCATCGTCTTCAACGACTGGACCTATCCGCATTTCATCCGCCTGCTCGAGCACCTGCGCGTGCCTTCGCGGCCAACCGAGATGAGCTTCTCGGTGCACGATCCGCGCAGCGGCTTCGAGTACAACGGACACGACCTCGACAGCCTGTTTGCCCAGCGCCGCAACCTGCTGTCGCCCGGCTTCTGGGGCATGCTGCGCGATGTGCTGCGTTTCAACCGTCAGGCCCTGGCCGACCTGGACAACCAGCGCATCGGCAGCGAAATCACCTTGGGCCAGTACCTGCGCAAGCAAGGCTACGGGCAGCGCTTCATTCACCATTACATCGTGCCGATGGGCTCGGCGATCTGGTCGATGCCGCTGGCCGACATGCTGGATTTCCCCTTGCAGTTCTTCGTGCGGTTCTGCTGCAACCACGGGCTGCTGTCGGTCAGCCATCGCCCGCAGTGGCGGGTGATCGAGGGCGGCTCGCGCAGTTACCTGGCGCCGCTGTGTCAGCCCTTTGCCGGGCGCATCCGCCTGAACTGCCCGGTGCAGCGGGTCAGTCGCGACGAGGGCGGCGTGGACATCAGTTGGGCAGAGGGCCGCGAGCGCTTCGACAAGGTGGTGTTTGCCTGCCACAGCGACCAGGCCCTGGCGTTGCTGGCAGCGCCCAGTGGACAGGAATCAGCGATCCTTGGTGCCATCCGCTACGCCAGCAACGAGGTGGTGCTGCACACCGATTCCCGCCTGCTGCCACGCCGGCGCCGGGCCTGGGCCAGCTGGAACTACCGCCTGGGCAACAGCGCGCAGGCCCCCGCCGCCCTCACCTACAACATGAACATCCTCCAGGGCATCGAGGCGCCGGTTACCTTCTGCGTCAGCCTCAACCAGACCGCTATGGTGGACCCGGCGCAAATCCTCGCCCGCTTTACCTATGCGCACCCGCAATACAGCCTCGCGGCCGTGGCAGCCCAGGCGCGCCAGGGTGAACTGCAGGGCCAGCAGCATAGCTATTACTGCGGCGCCTACTGGGCCAACGGTTTTCACGAAGACGGCGTGGTCAGCGCACTGACCGTCGCCAGTCACTTTGGAGAAGCGCTGTGAACAGCAGCCTGTGCCACGGCTGGGTCGGCCACCGGCGGCTGACGCCAGGGCCGCATGAGTTCCGCTACCGCATCGGCATGTTCTACCTCGACCTCGACGAGCAACCCACGCTGCTCGGCCTGTCCCGCTGGCTCGGCCGCTCGCGCCTGGCACCGCTGTGCTGGCGCGAGACCGACTACCTGCCGGCCCTGACCCGCCAAGGCATGCCGCTGGTCCACGCGGCGCGGCTACTGGTCGGCCAGGCCACCGGCCAGGTGCCCGAAGGCGCCGTGCACCTGCTGACCCAGCCTCGCTGCTGGGGGCTGTCGTTCAACCCGGTGAGCGTGTATTTCTGCCACGACCGCCTGGGCCAGGTCAGTGCCGTGCTGCTGGAAGTGCGCAACACCCCGTGGCGCGAGCGCTTTCATTACGTACTGCCGGTGCAGGGCGACCTGGCCCGGCCGTTTGCCGTGGCCAAAGCGTTCCACGTTTCGCCCTTCATGCCCATGGACATGGACTATCGACTGCGCTTCGCCGTGAATGCCAGCTGCGTGCGCGTACACATGGAGAACTGGCGCGCCGGGAGCAAGGTATTCGAAGCGGACCTGGCCCTGCGACGCCAGCCGCTCGACCGCACAGCGCTGCACCGGCACATCCTGGCCTTCCCGTGGATGAGCCTGCGCACTGTCACCGGCATCTACTGGCAGGCCATGCGCCTGCTGCTCAAGCGCACACCTGTGCACGACCATAGCGCCAGCCAGCATGACCTGGCACTCGGCCAACCCGCCCGTGAGGAGCCCGACCATGTCCGAACCGACCTTGAGCATTAGCAAATCGGCCGGCATCGCCCCGCTGCTCGGCGGCCTGGCCAGGCGTGCGGTGCTGGCGCAATTGCGCCGGCTGAAACACGGTCACCTGCGCCTGATCCGCCAGGACCAGCAATGGTCCTTCGGCGATGTCGCCAGCCCGCTGTACGCCGAAGTGGAAGTGCTCGACGACGCGGCCTGGGGCCTGGTCGCCGGCAACGGTTCGATCGGTGCCGGCGAGGGCTACATCCATGGTTACTGGCGCAGCCCGGACCTGGCCGCGGTGACCCGGCTGTTCGTCGCCAACCTCGACGTCCTCGACGCCATGGAAGGCGGGCTCGCACGCCTGGCGCGCCCTGCCCTGCACCTGCTGCACCGCCTGAACCGCAACAACCGGCGCGGCGCCCGACGCAATATCCTGGCCCATTACGACCTGGGCAATACATTATTCGAACGGCTGCTCGACCCGACCATGATGTACTCCGCCGCCCAGTTCGACAGCGCCGGGCAGACCCTGGAGCAGGCCCAGCGGAACAAACTGCAGCGCATCTGCCACAAACTCGAACTCAAGCCCCACGAACACCTGCTGGAAATCGGCAGCGGCTGGGGCAGCCTGGCCATTCACGCTGCCCTGCAGCATGGTTGCCGGGTCACCACCACCACACTCTCCGCTGCTCAGCACGCCCATACCCTGCAGCGGGTCAAGGCGCTGGGCCTGGAGCAGCGCATCACTGTGTTGCACGAGGACTACCGCGATTTACGTGGACGCTTCGACAAGCTGGTGTCGATCGAGATGATCGAGGCCGTCGGCCACCGCTACCTGCCCACTTACTTCCGCCAGTGCGCCGCGCTGCTCAAGGACGACGGCCTGATGCTGCTGCAGGCCATTACCATCCGCGACCAGCGCTATGCCCAGGCCCGGCATTCAGTGGACTTCATTCAGCGCTACATCTTCCCCGGCGGCGCCCTGCCCTCGCTGAACGTGCTGCTCGACACCGCCAGCCGCCAGACCGGGCTGAACCTGGTGCACCTGGAAGACTTCGGCCAGGACTACGCACGCACGCTGGGCCACTGGCGCGACAACCTGCGCCAGGCACGCAGCGAGCTGACCACGCTGGGCTACGACGACACCTTCCAGCGCCTGTGGGAGTTCTACCTGTGTTACTGCCAGGGTGGCTTCGAGGAACGCACCATCGGTGTGGCGCAAATGCTCTGGGCTGCGCCCCAGGCACGCCGGGCGCCGCTGCCGGGCGCCTGAACATGGGCCGCCGTGGCTGGCTGCTCGGCAATGCGTTGTGGCTACAGGCCGGCTGGTGGTTATGCGTGTTGGGCGCACACTGGCCCTGGCTGCTGCTGGTCGTGGTGGCAGGCCTGGCGCTGCACCTGCGCCTGAGTGCCCGTGGCGAATGGCGTGTGCTGCTGATCATCGCCGTTGCCGGCTGCCTGCTGGACAGCATCCTCGGCACACTGGGCGTGTTCCGCTTCGAGCAATGGCCGCTGCCGCCGTGGCTGGCACTGATGTGGCTGGTATTGGCCAGTGGCATGCGCCACAGCCTGGCATGGCTTGGCCAGCCCCTGTGGCGCGCGGTGCTGGCGGGCCTGCTCGGCGGCCCGTCCGCCTACTTGGCCGGCGCACGATTGGCCGGTGTCGAATTGCCCCTGGGGCAGCTCGCCACCGCACTGGTCCTGGCACCAATCTGGGCCCTGGTCCTACCACTGAGTTTGCGCTTCGCGGTCAGCCGATGAGACGGTTGTGATTTGACGCGGCCTTTGTGGGAGCGGCTTTAGCCGCGAAGAATCCAACGCGGTGATGGCACCGGCTGCGCCGGTGTTCGCGGCTGAAGCCGCTCCCACAGGGTCTCTGCCCGTTCAGCCAATCATGTCCTACAGAGCAAGTGGTCCAGCATTGCTACAGAACTTGAAGCCTCACGCAACACGTTGTTTTGCCGCCATTAATAGCCAAAATCGTCTCTTCATTCAGCTAATTCAACTGGTCGCCTCTCGATACACTTTCGCGCTTCGCATTTATCACGACAACAACCACAAGGTAACCCGCCACCATGGCAATCCAGCGTCTGCACAGCAACAAGCGCCTGAGCAACACCGTGATCCACAACGGTGTCGTATATCTGGCCGGCCAGTTGGCCAACAACCATGAAGCCGATATCCGCACGCAAACCGCCGAAACCCTGGCCAACATCGATGCGCTGCTGGCTGAAGCCGGCAGCGACAAGTCGAAGATCCTTTCGGTAACCATCTACCTCAAGGACATCATCAACGACTTCGCCGGGCTCAACGAAGTCTGGGAAGCCTGGGTGGCAGAAGGTCATGCACCAGCTCGCGCCTGCGTCGAAGCGGCCATGTTCAAGCCGAGCCTGCTAGTGGAAATGTCCGTGGTGGCCGTACAGGGCTGATAGCCTGGTCGCCTGAAAAACAAAGCCGCAGTCTTTTCAACAAAAGGCTGCGGCGTTTTGCGTTTGGTCGGGTACCCTGTGGCCCAACTGCAGTGCCCTGATCGTTCGCCACTGGAAAACCCGATGAACAAGCTGATCCTACCCGTAGCCATTTTCGTAAGCGTCATCGTCACCGGCAAGATAGCCGAACACTTCGGTCTCGAGGGCAGCTGGAAAATCGGCTTGCTCTGCCTGGTGGCATTCGTGGTGCAGATTGCAGTCGCACGCTTCCAGCGTGCGCAGGGCAAAAAAGCTCAATAGTGAATTAGCGGTAACTTTGTGGGAGCGGGCTTGCCCCGCGAACACCGGCAAAGCCGGTGCCATGCATCGCGCCGCCTGCTTCGCGGGTTCTCTTTTACCTGCAACTGCCCTTCATCCCGCCGCTTCAACTGCCGCCTCTAGGACAAGCTGAATCAAGTGCATCACCTGCATGCTCAGTGCAATGTTCGCGTGGTGAACCAGGCCGATGTCGCGATGAAACGTGTGCTCGCCGAGGTCATAGGCGCGCACGCTATCCGGCCAGGCATCCCGGGCCACCGTTTGTGGCACCAACGCCACCCCTACCCCCTTCGCCACCAGTGCGGTGATGGCATCCAGTTCATCCAGTTCGCAGACATCCCGGGTATTGAAATGCAACTGGCGCAGGAAGCGATCGACCTGGCGCCCGCCAAACGAGGACCGATCGTAGCGAATGAACGGCTGGCTGGAAATGATCTCGCTCCATTCACCAGCGGCAAGCCCGGCAGGCACGATCAACCGGTAAGGCTCGCTCGCCAGCGTGGTCCAGTGCAGGTCACTCTGTAGTTCAAACGGTGGCCTGATAATCACGGCAATGTCGATTTCCCGAGCGTCGACAGCGCTCAAAAGCTCCAAGGACAAACCCGGAATGATCCGCGTCCGGCATTCTGGCCGGGCTGCATGAAACTGCGCCAGCGCTTGTGGCAGCAAGGACCGCTGCACGGAAGCGATGGCACCGACGTCTACTTGCACGGCAGGCGCCACCCCCTCGGCGCCGGAGCCCAGGCTGTTGTACAGCCTGATCACTTCCTGTGCCTGATTCAGAATCTGCTGCCCGCGCCGGTTCAGCTGGGCGTTACGCCCTTTGCGCTCGAAAATCTCATAGCCGAGTTCAGCCTCTAGCCGCTGCATCTGTGCGCTGACAGCTGCCTGGGTCAGGTTCACCTTGAGCCCGGCCGCAGCGAACGTGCCTTCCCGGGCCACGGCGATCAAGGTCTTGAGCTCACGGATCATTCATAAATTCCTTTTGTGCTTTTAAGAAAAATATATTGATTTTTTTATGCTTTGACTACTCCTAGAATCGACCCACACCACAAGTACAAACCCAAACCGTGACGGCACGTTGTTGCAACTGCTGTCCATATCGCCCTGTAGGAGTTTCTGATGAGCCTGTCCCCTTTCCACCTGGCCATTCCCGTTTACGATATTCCAGCGTCACGCAAGTTCTACGGCGAAGTATTCAACCTGGAAGAAGGCCGCTCGGCGGCGCAGTGGGTGGACTTCAACTTCTACGGCCACCAACTGGTAATCCACGAACATCCCAAAATGTCCTACCAGGCGCAGGCGCTGAGCAACCAGGTAGACGGCCACAATGTTCCGGCCCCGCACTTTGGCGTGATTCTGCAGTGGGATGAATGGGAAGCGCTTGCCCAGCGCCTGACCGACCTGGGCACCGAGTTTGTCATCGAGCCCTACGTGCGCTTCAAGGGCCAGGTGGGTGAACAGGCCACTATGTTCCTCTTCGACCCTTGCGGCAACGCCCTTGAGTTCAAAGCCTTCAAGGACCCGGGGCAGATCTTCGCCAAGTAACTTTCCAAGCCCCCGTACATGCGTGCCCATTGCGTGAGTACTTCACTCACGCAATGCGTTACTGCCGACAGCACAGCACTCCCCATATAAATATAAAAGGCTGGCGTTATGAAAAGAATTCCACTGGTCTGGCAGATCGTTGCCGGTTTGCTGCTCGGCATCCTGGTCGGCAGCTACTTGAATACACACCCGGAATATCAAGCCTGGGTCAGTACTGAAATCCTCAAGCCACTGGGCGATATCTTCATCAAGTTGATGAAGATGATTGTTGTACCCATCGTATTCTGCTGCATGGTACTTGGCATTGCTGGCGGCGGTGACAACAAGTCGTTCGGCCGCATGGGCGCCAGGTCCCTGGGCTACTTCTTTGCAATTACCACCTTGGCCATCATTTTCGGGCTTGTGCTCGCCAACCTGCTGCAGCCTGGCTCGGGCACGCTGATCACTGGCCTGGGGCATGCCGAGGCAACCCTGAAGTCGGAACCGAGCAAAGGTGCGCTGCTGATCCTGCAAAACATCGTTCCGGACAACCTGTTCCAGGCGCTGTCCGAAGGCAAGCTGCTGTCCATCCTGTTCTTCGCGGTCCTGTTCGGCATGGCCCTGAACGCATTGCCACGGGAAAAGAGTGCTGCTGTCGTGGCGACCTTGCAAGGCACTGCCGATGCAATGTTCAAGCTGGTCAACTATGTGATGGCATACGCCCCTGTTGGTGTGTTCGGCATGATCGGTTCTACCGTAGCCACCTTCGGTTTCGCCTCGCTACTGCCGCTGATGAAGCTGATCGGCGTGGTTTACCTGGCATTGGCCCTGTTTGCCCTGATCGTACTCGGCGGCATCTGCTGGTTGATCGGGGAGAACCTGATGAAGCTTGTGCGCTACTTCAAGGACGAGCTGATCCTGGCGTGCTCAAGTGCGGCATCGGCGGCAGTCATGCCCCAGCTGATGGAGAAGCTTGAACGCTATGGCGTACCGAGGCGGATCGTCAGTTTCGTGGTGCCGGTCGGTTATGCCTTCAACCTGGACGGCGCATCGATTTTCCTGGGTGTCGCGACGATCTTCATTGCCCAGCTTTATGGTATCGACCTGAGTCTGTCCCAGCAGATACTACTGGTGGTCACCATGGTCCTGACGTCCAAAGGGGCGGCCGGTGTTCCGGGTTTTGCAATCATCATCCTTTCGGCCACGCTGGCCTCTGCCGGGCTACCGCTGGAAGCTGTGGCACTGGTGGCGGGCATCTTCCGCGTGATCGAAAGCGGAACGACCACGCTGAACGTGCTCGGCAACGCTATCGCGCCGCTGGTGATCGCTCGCTGGGAAGGGGTTCGCTTGCAGCGGGCGCAGCCTGAAAGCGCGATGAACAACGACGATGTAACCGCCTGAGGCAGGCCACCGTTCGCCCTTGCATGCCAACGGTTGAATTTGCAGGGTAGCGGTCGTGCAGATGCTTCTTCAGAAAAGCCCGGGTGCGGTCCTGCAATGGATTGCTCAGGATTTCACCCGGTGCCCCCTGCTCCACGACCACACCGCCATCCATGAACACGATCTGGTCGGCCACCTCGCCGGCAAAGCGCATCTCATGGGTGACGATCAGCATGGTCATGTGTTCAGCCGCCAGCTGCTTCATGACCAGGTTCACCTCTTCCACAAGCTCGGGGTCCAGCGCCGAGGTCGCTTCATCGAACAACATGACCTTGGGCTGCATGGCCAATGCCCGGGCAATGGCCACGCGCTGCTTCTGCCCGCCAGACAAACGCGACGGGTACTCGTCGATCTTGTTACCCAGCCCGACCTTCTGCAGGTACTCCAGGGCCAGTTCCCTGGCCGCACTTTTCGAATAGCCTTTGAGCTTCACCGGCCCTATCGCGATGTTTTCACAGACAGTGAGGTGCGGGAACAGGTTGAAATGCTGAAACACCATGCCCATCTGCTGGCGCACCTGGTTGATGTGCTGCTCGAAAGCTCGGCCTTTCAACGGCCGGTTGACCTGGTTGCCGTCAAGCCAGATTTCACCGCCATTAAGCACTTCTAGATGGTTGATGGAGCGCAGCAAGGTACTTTTGCCCGAACCGCTCGGGCCGATGATGGCGAAGATTTGCCCACGCGACACCGACAGGTCTATGCCCTTGAGCACTTCGAGCTCGCCATAGGCTTTACGAGCACCCTTCACTTCTACCATAGCGTTGTTATTCATCGTGACATCTCGACCTTTGCCTGAACAATATGCAGCCCCGCCTCAAGCACCAGGTTGGCTACGTAGTAGATCACCGCGACGGCAATGTAGAACTCGAACGGGCTATAGGTTTCACTGACCGCCAGTTGGGCGCTGTAGACGAGTTCGGCAATACCAATGATCGAGACCAGCGAGGTGTCCTTCAGCAACACGATGAGGTTGTTGCCCAGGGGCGCAATGGTCTTTCTGAGCGCCTGCGGAACAATGATGTAGCGCTGGGTCATTGCCCTGCTCAGGCCAATCGAGCGCGCGCCTTCTATCTGCCCTGGGTCAACCGCCTCGATCCCGGACTTGATCACGTCGGCGTTGTACACCGCAACATGCAGGCTCAGCCCGATAATGCCCGCCGCCAGCGCCGGAATATCGATACCCACCTGAACCAGCCCGTAATAGATCAGATACAGTTGCAACAACAAGGGCGTGCCCATCAGCAACCAGGTCACGAAACGCACGGGCAGTGCCATGGCCTTGGGCGCATACAGGTCGATCAAGGCAAACAGCACGCCCACGACCAGGCTGATGACACTGGAGCAGAGAAACATGACCACCGTCCACCACAGGCCGGTCGCCAACATTTCATAATACGGTGTGATGACACTCAGGTTTAATCCTTCCACTGGCAACCCCTCACTTGATCGCGTATCGCCTGTCCAGCACTTCTACCAGGTACTTGACCGAGTAGACCATGACGATATAAAGCAACGCCGACACCATGAATATCTCGAACGGCTTGTAGGTTGAACTGATAAAACGCTGCGCGGTGTAGGTCAGTTCAACCACCGAAATGGCCGACACCAGGGCAGACCCCTTGATCAGGCCGATGGCATTGACGCCAAGTGGCCTGATCATGAGTTTCATTGCCTGCGGAATGATGATGTACAACAGCGTTTGCCTGCGGCTGAAGCCAATCGACCTTGCACCCTCTTCCTGGCCAGGGTCGACATTATCGATAGCGCCTCGAATGGATTCAGACATGTAGGCCGCGATGTTCATGCCCAAGCCAATTACCGCCGCAGAGAACGGTTCCAGTTCAATACCAATCTGTGGCCCACCAAAATAGATAATGAACAACTGCACCAGGCAGGGTGTGCCGCGAAACACACTGACGTAAATTTTAGCCACGCACCTCAAGATCAGTAACGGCGATAACCTGCAAGCAACCAGAATGATCGCCAGGCACAAACCCAGCAATAATGAAAGCAACGAGATCTGCACAGTTACCCAAGCGGCTTCCATGAAAAACGGGTAGGTGCGATGGATTAATGATAGATCCATAAGAAGCACTCACAAAAATCAGCTAGCCCGGCCCAACCTGTCGGCCAGGCCATTCCTGGTGTGCGTCAGCGAATGTCGCTACCCACCCATTTCATGGAGATTTCTTTGTAAGTGCCATCGGCCAGGATGTCGTCCAGGGCCTTCTGCAGCTCGGCTTTGAGTTCAGGGTTGTTTCTACGGATGGCAATGCCCAGGCCTTCGCGACCGCCCTGTTCGTCCGGCAAGCTGATGATCCGAACTTTCTGGCCTGTCTCTTTCACTGCAACCATCACCGGAATGCTGTCCATTACCACCGCGTCGATACGACCGGCATCCAGATCCACCAGCATTACCGGCAAGCCTTTATAGGTACGCACTTTCAAGTTACCGCGCGCACGCGCCCATTTGTCATGCGAGTCGCCCAGCGTAACGCCAACGGTGACATCCTTGAGATCATCAACCCCCTTGATTGGCGAGCCTTCCTTGACCCCGATGGTACGACCGGCGTGGTAATAAGGGCCCACAAAGTCAACAGCCTTCAGGCGCTCGGGCGTAATGGTCATCGAAGCGATCACCGCGTCGTACTTCTTGGCCAACAAGCCGGCGATAATGCCGTCGAACGGTGTGGTGATAATTTTTATTTTAACGCCCAGGCGCTGGGCGAGTGCTTCACCAATGGAGGCGTCGAAACCGACAATTTCATTTTTTTCATTAGCAAAACTGAACGGTGAGTACTGGCCGCTCATGGCCACACGCAGTACTTTCGATTCCTGGATAGCCTGCAAGTCATCGGCTTGTGCTATGGCGTGAGAGAACAATGTAGCCGCCGCAACAGCGGTGGAAGCCAGTAGCATTCTGGTTTTTCTTGCCAGCATCGAGGCACTCCTTGGAAGTTTGTATTCTTATTGTCTTGGGCGCCGAGGCCCCAACCTTCACCGAAAGCTTTGCACAGTGAAACCGTGAAATCACCCTGCAATGTGCGTGTTCGACTGGCACATTGCCGGAATCGACCGACATTATGTCGGCGCTACTTCGAGCCCGGAACAAACTGAAGTAGTGTCTTGCAATGCACTAAAAGGCAGCAAGTATCGGGTGGGTTTGCACCTGCACTTTGCAGGCGCGGCCGACCATTTACCGGTGATCAGGCGGGAGTCTCAGCATTGCGCGAATTAGACGTCAAAGATCGGGAAATCCTCGAAATACTTTCCAAGGAAGCACGCGTGGCGCTCAAGGCACTGGCTGCAAGAATTGGCCTGTCAAGAAGTGCCACCAGCGAGCGGGTCTTGCACCTGGAGCGCAGCGGGGTGATTCGAGGATATCGCGCAGACATTGGTGAAATCGATGCCAATGTCATACGGGCGATCATCCTGGTAGGGCTGAAACGCACCCCGGCGTTGGGGCTGCTGGACCTGCTGGCACAGAATGCCCAGGTGAAGCGGGTTTCATCAGTCAGCGGGCAACTCGACCTGGTGATCGAAGTTGAGGCACGGACGATTGATGACTTGAACCGGGTACGCGACGCCGTTGCCTGCCACGATTCGGTAGACGACATCACCACCGCGGTGGTCTTGCGGCGCGATATCGACCGGCAGACCGCCTGATGCCTGTTTGCACAATGGTCTGCTCTGCACATAACTCATTGATTTAGCGGGGCGCCTGTGGGAGCGGGCGTGCCCGCGAACACCGGCGCAGCCGGTGCCATGCACCGCGCTGGATTCTTCGCGGGCGCGCCCGCTCCCACAGGGTACGCGGAGCGCCTGCCAACAACAGTTGTTACTTCAGCGCTGCCGCAAAGCTGTCCTTCAGTACTTCAAGCAGGAAGTCGGCATTGGCCCGGCTGAAAATCATCGATGGCCGCATTTTCAGCACGTTGTCATGCGGGCCTTCGGTACCGATCAACACGCCGCGCTCCCTTGCGCCATCAGCCACTTTCCTGGCCAAGGCGGTGGCCGGTGCCTTCGACTTGCGGTCAGTGACCAGCACGATACCGAGGAACAGGCCCAACCCGCGCACATCACCAATCACGTCAAATTGCTGCTGAAGCTTGCGGAAACCATCGAGCAGGTAATTGCCAACGTCCAAGGCGTTCTCTTTCAACTGGTCGCGCTCGATTGCATTGAGCACCGCCAGGCCAACCGCGCACGACACCGGGTTGCCCGCGAAGGTATTGAAATACTCCATGCCATTGTTGAATGCGTCGGCAACCTCACGCGTAGTCACTACCGCCGACATCGGGTGGCCGTTGCCAATCGGCTTGCCCATGGATACGGCATCCGGCACCACGCCCTGGGTCTCGAAGGCCCACCAGTGGCTACCGACGCGGCCAAAGCCGACCTGTACCTCATCGGCCAGGCACAGCCCGCCTTCGGCACGCACCATGGCGTACACCTCCTTGAGGTAGTGCTCGGGCAGGAACACCTGCCCCGCCACGCTGGGGATCGACTCTGCGAGGAAGAACCCGGGGCGCTTGCCGGCCTTGCGCATGGCCTGCAGTTGCTCTGCCACCGACTCGGCAAAGCGCTTGCCGTGCTCTTCCACTGGCCAGTCCTCGGGGGCGTAGTAGCTCTCCGGGACCATAGCCTCGTAAACGTGCGCCGCCCTGCCCTTGCCGGCCTTGCGCTTGTACTTGTAGGGGCTCAGGTCGATGAGCTCCTGCGTGGTGCCGTGGTAGGCCCAGTCCAGCACGATCGCCTGGTCACTGCCGGTATAGTTGCGCGCCATGCGCAGCATCAGGCTGTTGGCTTCACTGCCCGAACAGCCGAACGACGCTACGCAAAGGCCCTCTGGCAGCGTAGCGGTCAGGCGCTCGGCATATTCGACGATGTTGTCGTGCAGGTAGCGGGTATTGGTGTTGAGCAGCGCAGCCTGATGCGTCAGCGCTTCGACCACGTCGGGGTGGCTATGGCCCAGGTGGCAAACGTTGTTGAAGCAGTCCAGGTAGGCCCGGCCGAAGTTGTCGATCAGCCACACGCCATCGCCGCGCACGAACTTGATCGGGTCGCTGTACGAAATCGACAGGTTCGGCAGCAGCGACGCCTTGCGCTTGGCGATGATCTCGGCCTTGCTCAACCCCTGCTGGCTGTAGGTTTCGGCTGGGATACCGGCCAGCGCCGATGCGTCAGGGAACAGGTCGGCCCAGACTTCACGGTACTCTGGCTCACCTACGCCAATGATCTCGCTCGCGCTCAGCTGGGTATCGGTGGTCATCTGCAGGTGCAGGTGGGGAATCCACCCGCCGTTTTCCTGATCCGTGCCCATGTAACCGACCAGGTCGCCGGCTTCGAGCTTGTCACCGGCTTGCAAGCGGCTTAGCGCCTCATGGGCCATGTGCCCCCACAGGGTCATGAATGGCGGGCAACCTGGCGGCGTGTGCTCGATCATCACCAGGCCACCATAAACCAGCGGGTCGGGTTCAACCTCAACGCTCTTGACGGTGCCGGCGACGGGCGCGTAAAGCGGCGTACCTGCGGGCATCACCAGGTCGACCCCCACATGCAATGTGCGCCGTTGCCCCTTGATGAAACGCGACTCGAAGGCGCTGTCGGTGTAGATGGTGCGCAACTCACCCCACGGCCCGATGGCCAGCGGCACCTTGTGCGCGGCAGAAAACGCATCCCACCAACGGGTCGCATCGGCTGGGCGCTGCTCGGCTGAAGCGATGGTCATCTCGTGGTTAGCGTCGCCAAACGGGGCAATCACCTTGTTCAGGATGGCAGCCGATGGGCGCACCAGGTCGGCAAACGATTTGTGGTTGGCGGCGATCCAGCGGCGCACTTCGCCCGCACCTTCGATGGCATCGAAACCACATGCCTTGCGCAGGATACCGGTGGCCAGCCGCGGGTTCATGGAATCAAGCTGCTCCAGCAGGCGCCAGGCAGGCGCTTCACTGATTGCCAGGTAGGGGTTGTCACCGGTCTGATCGTGCCGAGAAGCGGAGAACGTGACGCTGATGACCAGGCGCATGGCGATCAGGTTGAACAGTACATCAAGCTCTTGTGCTTGCAGCGGGTACTTTTCATGGAAGCCGGTCACCAACGCAGCAGCGGCACCGATCGGGTCGTCCATGTCGAGAATGGCGTACGCACTGGCGATAGCAACCTCGGCAATCAACACGCTGTGCACCGCATCGCCGAAGTCGATGAAGCCAGTCACGTTACCGGCAGTTTCGGCGTCGACCAGTATGTTCCAGTCGTTGGCGTCGTTGTGGATCACCTGCGCCCGCAGTGAGGCCAGCTTAGGCTGTACGGTCTGTTCAAAGCGGGTGATGAAACGCTCTGCAATTGCCCGGCGCTCAGGGCTGCTGATGAAGTGCAGGCGTGAACGTGAGCGCGCGGCATGGCGCAGGTCCCAGTCCAGGTCGCGCACAGCACCCGGGTGCATGAAGCCCTGCAGGGCGCGGTCAAGTTCACCGAGCGCCCGGCCGAAGTTGCTCATCAACGCAAAGCTGCGCTTGGCCTCGGCCAGCGGCGTACCCGGCAACCAGCTGACCAGGCGCAAAGCGTGCTGTTCGCCCGTGGCACTGGCCACGCTCGGCAAGAAGTCGCCCGCCACACTGGCCCGCAAGTGCGGTACGCCCAAGTGCGCGCCATGCACCGCCAGGTGATCGAGCAGCGCGGCTTGAAACTCACTTTCAACCCTGGGCTCGGTGGCGTTGACGATTTTCAGGATCCAGCCTGCATCTACGCCAGTGTCCAGCCGGTAATTGCGGTCACGCTCCCCGTCCAGGGGCGTTGCCGTGCCGGTGACATTGAAGAAATCTTTTGCGAGGCCCTCTGCATCGCTTGCCGAAAACCGAGGTGCCGGGTGGGAAAGGTCTGTCATATCATCACGTTCCGAGCGAGCAAATAGTTTTTCAATAGCTTGTCACGCACTGCCGAAACCGACACCCTGCATACGGTCGGGATCAACAGGCATTATGCCGGTTCCGACCGGCATAAAGACGGCGAGCTTATTGGGTGGTGCAATGCGTGACCTGGACGCAAAAGATCGTGAGATTCTTGAAGTACTTTCGAAGGACGCGCGCATTGCGCTGAAGGCATTGGCCAGCCGCATCGGCCTTTCCAGAAGCGCCACGACCGAGCGCGTGGCCAACCTGGAACGCAGCGGGATCATTCGCGGTTATCGTGCCGACATCGGCGAAATAGACGCCAACGTCATACGCGCGATCTTGCTGGTGACATTGCAACGCACGCCTGCCATGGGGCTGCTGGACCAACTGGCAACAGACGCGCGCGTACGCCGCGTTTCCTCGGTAAGCGGCCAGCTTGACCTGGTAGTGGAAGTCGAGACCCGCACAATCGACGACCTCAACCAGGTGCGCGACAACGTGGCACGTCACGAGTCAGTGGATGACATTACCACGTCGGTCGTGCTGCGCCGCGACATCGACCGCCAGGGCGCCTGACACACTGCTGGGGCGCGGACAGGCTTGTATTACCCGCCTATAACCTTGCCCCCGACAAATCACTGCTCGGCCACTGGGTCCAGTGGCGGAAGCTGGCCAGTCAAATGGGCTGCCTGGCAAGGCTGGAACATGTCGAGTTGCGCGCGATATGCCTGCGTTTGTACATCCATCAGCCCCAGCACGGAATGGAACAGGTTGTCGTGGGACAGCGTTACGTTCGTGCGCTGCGCCAGGCACGTTTGAGAAATCCCGCGGCGTACTGCCAGCTGCGGCGACAGCCACACCACCATGGGCACATGGGTCTGCTCTTGCGGGGCCATGGCGTAAGGCAGCCCATGCAGGTACACGCCCTTTTCCCCAAGCGACTCGCCGTGGTCTGACACATACAGCATGGCGCTGTCGAAGCGCGTGGCATTGCGCTTGAGCACATCGATCACCTGCGCCAGCACGTGGTCGGAATACAGCAGCGTGTTGTCATAAGCATTGCGTATCGCCTGGTCCTCGCATTGGTCAAGCTGGGCGTCGCTGCATACCGGCGTAAAACGCTCGAACGCTTGCGGATAACGCTTGTAGTAAGCGGGCCCATGGCTGCCCTTCATGTGCAACACCACCACCGAATTACCGGTGCGCTGGTCCAGGTAGCCCTGGAGGCCCGCGAGCAGTACCTCATCGAAACACTCGCCCTTTACACAATGTTGCGCGATGCCAGCACGGGAAAGATCCTCGTTTGGCACACGATCGCAAGCACCTTTGCAACCGGAGTTGTTGTCGCGCCAGAGCACTGCGATACCGGCGCGCTGCAGCACGTCCAGTAGCCCTTCCCGGTGGTCAGCGTATTGGTTTTTCCAGTCGTCGCGGCCCAGGTCCTGGAACATGCAAGGCACAGAAATGGCAGTGGCCGTGCCACAGGAACTGACATCACGGAAGCTCAAGACCTGCCGTGTCGCCAGCTCAGGGTTGGTTGCGCGCTCATAGCCATTAAGGGAAAAGTTCATTGCCCTGGCCGTCTCGCCAACCACCAGAACCAGTAATTTGTTACGCCCTGCACTGTTTGCCTCGACACGCTGCTGCGCGTCAGTCCCGACCTGCACGAATGCCTGAGGTTTGGCGAAGGCGTGTTTCCCATAGCTATGCACAGCCCCCAGTACGTTCGAAGGGACCAGTATCAGCCGAACTTCCCGGTTATTGCGCAACAGCGATGCGTAGGACTGGTACTGCGTAGCCAGAATGACACCCACCATTGCGATCACCAGGCCCAGGCTCCCCAGGCGCCAGACGGTCTGTCGGCGCCAGCTGGGGCGCGCGAGCGGCACACGGTAGAGGATGATGATCGGCAGAACCGCTGTCGCCAACAACCACAGCGCCAGCCCGGGGCTGAGCAAGTCACGCGCTTCCGCCACGTCGGTCTGGAAAAGGTTCATCAACATGGCGGCGTCGATGACGATGCCATAGTGGGAAATGAAATAACTCGCGGCAGAAGCAATGCCTATCAGCAGCGCCAGCATGGGCCGCAGCAATCGCCCCCAGCACAGCGCCCAGAGAATGATGAAGTGCCAGGCAATTACAAAAAGTGGCAGGCTAAGTAAAAAGAAAGGGTTGCCATTGTCAAACCCGTCAATAGCCCGCCAGACAGTTGTCCAGAATACCGAGTTGACCACCAGTGTCATCCATAACGCACACAACAATAGTAGCGAAATGGGATTGATGCGCATTTTTAGTTTGGAAGCTTGTTCCACAATGGCGATTCCTTGTCCATAGGGTTTACTGTTGCAAATAACGTGAGCGCCGATACTAGTGATGCGACGACAGCAGGCGCCTGCGCACGGACGTACACACTTTGTGGATAAAGAATGCGCCCCAAGGGAATAACAGACCCACGCATAGCAGTAGCGCCAGCAACAGGTTGCGTTCCAGCAAGCGCGCGTAGTCCAGCACCGCGCATGCCAACACCAGCGCCAATGCCAGCGCCGTCATGGTGTCGGCCTTTACGCCATGCAGTTGTGTTGAGTGGCGACCTGGAAAGTAACCGGCCAACCACAGAAACACCCATGTAACGATCGAGGCCATGAACAACAAAAGAAAGATCAAACGGTAGCTGAACATGGTGTCATGCATGCCCTTGTCTCCGTGCGCTCAAGCGCACTGGTTATTGTTTTATCGGTTCAGGTATAAAAAACGCGTGAAAAAAACATGCTCAAGACGTCTTGAACATCGGCGGTATTGGCAGCACGCGGTTAGTCACAACGGGCGTGAACGGAGCAAGGGCCCGGGTGCAGTTGTGCTTGGGAGAATGAGAAACAGAAGCGGAAGGTTTTGAAATGTCGCGGGCATTCAAGAGCAGGCACTCCTTGTGCAAACTCGTCCTCGGGTAGATCGCCGACTATAGCAGTTTCTACAGGACTGGATAGGCCCACAACCGACATCGTCAGTCGTTATTGATCACCCAACGTAAACAAACACGCCAGCCCTGCTTGCCCGCTTCATCTGTGTACCCCACATCCACCTCCCCGCCGGAGCGTTGGACGATGGTTCGCACAATCGACAAGCCCAGGCCGGCACCCTCGCCGACAGGGTCGGTGCCACGATAAAAGGGCTCGAACACACGCGCCCACTCTTGCGCGTCAATGCCCGGACCATCGTCACTGACACAGAGCATGACCAGGCCAGCGCCCTGTTTGACCTGCAGATCCACATGGCCTGCAATAGGGGCATGGCGAATGGCGTTTTCAACCAGGTTCCGGATGATGGTGGTCAATTCGATTTCCCGCATGGGCAACAACGCATCGCCACCCTCCAGGCCAATGTCGAGCTGCTTCTGTTCCGCCAATGGCATCAGGTCTTCCAGCACCAGGCGGCAGGCCTCATGCAGGGACACCGCGCCGGGTGGCATATCGCCAAGCTGCGCGTCAGCCAGCGCCAACAGCTGCTCGATGAGCTTGCGGCTTCTGGCGATACCACGGCGCAGTTGGGCGAGTTGTAACTGGGCGCGGGTCGACAGCACTTCGGGGGCAAGGCCTTCTGCCTGCAGCGAGAGTGCTGTAAGGGGGGTGCGCAGCTCGTGGGCCGCATCGGCGACAAAACGCTTCTGGCTTTCCAGGGTGCGCGCAACACGCGCCAGCAAGCGGTTTATCGCCTGAACAAAAGGGCGTATCTCGCTGGCCAGCAGGCGCTCATCAATCGGCCGTAGGTCCTGATCATCGCGGGTATCCAGCATTGCCGCCAAGGTTCCGACTGGCCTGAACAGCTCGCGGATCAGGTTGGCCACCACCAGGAGCAAAATGGGGAAGAGGATGGCAAATGGCAGCAATGCGCGCCAAGCGCTGTTGCGGGCGGCGCGATTACGGCTGTCGATTTCCTGCGCCACGGCAAAGCGCTTGCCAGCCGTGTCCGTGCTCACCAGCACGCGGAAGGGTTCACTACCAACGGTAACCGTAGATAAACCGTTGGCCACAGAGCCCGCAATGGGCAACGGCAGCCGGCTGTCATCGGCATGGCTGACGGCTTGGCCATCGGCCAGATACTGGATGACGATACGGGTTTCTTCATCGTCGCCCACGGCTGGCTGTACGCTGGCCGGGTAACTGAATGCCAGGCCTTGGCGCATGTACAAGGCCGCAACCTGGTGCAGGCTGTTGTCCTGCAGGTCTAGCGCCTCATCGTAGGCCGAGAGGTAACTGAATACCCCACTCAACGTCGCTACCAGCAGGATCGCCACAGACAACCCTACCGACAGGCGTAGCTGGAGGGACTGGTTCAGGTGTCTTTTGCGACCATCCATCCCAACCCCCTGATATTGCGAATCACATCCTTGCCCAGCTTGCGGCGCAAGGCATGGATGATGAATTCGACCGCGTTGCTTTCAACCTCATTGCCCCACCCGTAAAGCCGGTCTTCGAGTTCAGCCCGAGACAAGATCGCCCCCGGGCGAATCAGCAAGGCCTGAAGCAAGGCAAATTCTCGGTTGGAAAGCTGGACAGGCTGCTGAGCCAGCACGCGAGCGCATTTGCTGACCGGGTCCAGGCTGACCGTACCATTGCCCAGTTCAGGTGCCGCGCGCCCGCCCCTGCGCCGCATGACGGCACGCATCCTGGCGAGCAACTCGGCCATTTCGAAGGGTTTTTGCAAAAAGTCATCTGCCCCGCCATCCAGCCCGCGCACACGGTCATCCAGCCCCGAGCGCGCGGTAATGATCAGCAGGGGTACCGGGTTTTCGGCCGCGCGCAGATGTTGCAGCAACTGCAGGCCATCTTGCCCGGGCAAGCCCAGGTCGAGCAGCACCTGGTCGTAGGCTTGCGCGCGCAAGGCTGCCTCGGCCGCCAGGCCATCACCCACCCAATCCACGGCATAACCTGCCGCTGACAGCGCGTCCTGCAGTGCCTGGGCGATCATGCTGTCATCCTCGACCAGTAAAACCCGCATTGCCTTCCCCATTTTCAGCGCGTGAAGGAACGATAGCCGAGTGCAAAGGTGTTGCCTGCACCTCGCTCAGCCTTGTCGCGGCCCTTGCAAGCTGTCAAAGGCTTTCAGCAGGTTATCCATGGCGGCTTTGCAGTCGCTTTGCTTTGGTTGGCTAGCGCGCAAGGCATCCAGTGCCCGATCGATCGCCTTGTCCAGCACATGCCAGTCACTCGCGGCACGGGGTTTGATCCCGGCTTCGGCATCGTCCCAGGTTTTTTCCAGGTCCTTGATGCGCGCCTTGGCAGCGGGCAGGTCCTGGGCATCGACCTTGGCCGCGACATCCTCGGCAATGGCGCGGAATGTGCTCAGGTCACCCAGCTTGGTCGCTGCGTGGGCGCCTGCAGCCGGCTGTTGCGCCTGCTCTGGCTTGGAGCAACCTTGGGCTAGCAGCAGTACACCGACAGTGCAGGCAATAGCCGCCGTCATTTTGCAGGAACGGATCGAAATCATGGGTTACTACCTCATTATCAACGGGCGAGCCGCTTGGTTTGTTCGGCACTGAACTGGGCAACGCCAACCAGGATGAAGATCACGCAAAGGAAGATTGCACTGGTCCAGGTGGCCCCCATGCCGAGGCCGCCATAGTCATGCGATTGGGTCAGCAGGTCCCCCAGGGAAGCCCCGAGCGGCCGAGTCAGGATGTAGGCAACCCAGAACACCAGGACCGTGTTGGCCCCCAGGCGCCAGGCAAGCAGGCAAACGGCGATCATTGCGGCAAAGATCACAACACCGATATCAAAGCCAAGCCCCAGTGCCTCGGTGGCAAGGTCACCGCCGGCAGTGCCCAGCGCGAAGGTGCACAGCACGGTGCTCCAGTAGAACCACTCACGCCTGGCTGTGACGATTTCACGTATGGACAGGTTGCGCTCCAGCGCATACCAGACCGTAAAGTTGGCCGCCAGCAGCACCGAGAAGAACGCCGTACTGGCGTACAGGCTGACGTCCAGTTCGTCCGTCAGGATGTCGGTGATCTGGGTACCCAGAATGCTCACCAGCACCACGCAAAGCCAATAGATCCAGGGCTCACAGTGGCGTTTACGCAACTGCAGCGCCAACGCGCCAGCCAATAGCACGGCCATCACTGCACTGGTGATGGCAAGCCCCCACCCTATGTCGACGGCGAGAAAATCGGCGAACGTCTCTCCCACCGTGGTGGACATGACCTTGATGATCCAGAAGGACAACGTCACTTCCGGTACTTTATTCAGCCATCCTCTGTTCGGGGCATCCATCGAGTGACCTCCTCAGGTCCCACCGGGGTATCTGAGCGCGAGGTTACTGATGAAAACTTAGGTGAGCCTGAGCGCCTCAGCCTTCCCGCAGGTGTTGATGCTGCTGGCGTTCCTTGGCCTCCCCAAGCACACGCTTTATCTCGCTGACCACCTGCTGCGTTGCGGCCTCGATGCTGCCTTCGTTACGGCACAGCATCCAACCCTGTTCGGCAACCGCACGCTCGAACGCATCGGTACAGGCAACCTGCTCCTCCAGCCTGAGGAGCACCGTACTCCCCAGCCCCCGTGTACGTGCCGCAGCCCTTGACCAAGAGGTTTCAGGGCTGGTGACAACCCCCACATGCAAATCTGGCACTTGCACACCGCGCTCGATGTTCAAGCGCAAGATCTCGGCAAACGGCACGGTGCGGCGAAACGCGGCATCGGACGGGTACCAGCGATCGATCAGGATGATGCTGCCCTGGGGCTGGCGAGGCAGCACGTGTTGGGAAATCCAGGCACGGCTATCGGCAAAGCGCTCGCACACCTGCCACTCCAGCTCCCGCGAGGGGTGCCTGACGAGCTGGTTGACGAGGGCCATGGTTACCCCCCTGAAGGGGTCGCTCTTTTTCTCGCAAAGGCGGATCACCTTCATGTTGTCCGCCCTCAGGGCTTGGGTAACGGCTTCCAGCAGTGTGGTCTTGCCGGTGCCCTTGGGCCCATCCATGGAAACAAACAGCGGGCGGTTCATGCTTCAGTACCAGTTGGGCTAGGCGCGCGATAAGACCATTGATCACAGCCTGCCTTCAAGGGTTAGTCGACAGGAGAACATCTGTACTCCACAGGCGATATGGGTAACATACCGCCTTTGCCCTCGCTCCAACGCCCGTCAGATCTGTGCCTGCCCGCCATCGACGAACAACTCCGCACCGTTGACAAAGCTGGCATCGTCACTGGCCAGGAACACCGCGGCATTGGCGATTTCAACCGGCTCCCCTACCCGGCCCAGCGGCACCTGCGCCGCCAGGTAATCCAGCAGGCCTTGCTGTTGCGCTGCATCCGGCCCCGCGAGGTCGACCAGGCCAGGCGTACGCGTTGCACCTGGGCTCAGGGTGTTGACCCTTACACCACGGTCCTTGAGGTCCAGAATCCAGCTGCGGGCAAAGGCACGTACGGCGGCCTTGGAGGCCGAGTACACGCTGAACGCCGCAGTGCCGGAGCTGCCCGCCGTAGAGCCGGTGAGAATGATCGAAGCGTTGCGCGCCAGCAGCGGCAGTGCCTTTTGCACAGTAAACAGCACGCCTTTGACGTTGCGGTCGAAGGTATCGTCATAGTGAGCCTCGGTGATGTCGCCCAATGGCAGCATGGAACCACCGCCAGCGTTGGCAAACAGTACGTCCAGGCGCCCATGCTGCTGGCCAATCCGGGCGTACAGCGCATCCAGCTGATCGAGCTGGGTGGAGTCCACGGCAACACCTGTGGCGTTGCCAACCAGTTCCACAGCCTTGTCCAGTTCGGCCTGGCGGCGGCCGGTGATATAGACGTGGGCGCCCTCCTCTGCAAAGCGTTTTGCAGTGGCAAGCCCGATGCCGGTGGTGCCGCCGGTGACCAGGGCGATTTTGCCTGCGAGTTTCTTGCTCATGGTGTTGCTCCCGTTGAGTGGGTGAGTGGGTGTGAGAAGAAGCGTATCGACCCCGGCTTAATTTCAAAATAGAATCATTGGCAACACATCATTGCAGATTTGAAATGGCAAGAATCCCGGATTTCGAAGGCCTGGCGATGTTTGCCAAGGTGGCTGAAGAAGGCTCTTATGCAGCCGCCGCACGCGCCATGGCGGTGTCGGTACCGACCGTGTCGCGGGCAGTGGCACGTTTGGAGGAACGCCTGGGCGGGCGCCTGTTCAACCGGACCTCGCGCCAGCTTTCACTGACCGAGTTCGGCCAGCGCATGGTCGACCAGGCCAGCGCGCTGTACCGCCAGGCGGAGGAAATGGAGAGTGCCGCGCAGGAGATGGCTGTGCAGCCACGGGGGCTGGTGCGCCTGGCCGTGCCGATGTCATTCGGTTTGCGCTGGGTCGCGCCGTTGTTACCTGAGCTGTTGGCCCGCTATCCAGAGCTGGAGGTCGATCTTCATTTGTCCGACTCCACGGTAGACCTGGTCGCCGACGGCTTCGACGCCGCGCTACGTATTGCTGCCCTGCCCGACTCTTCCCTGGTGGCACGGCGCATCTGCCCGGTTACCCAGTATCTGGTGGCGGCGCCTGGCTACCTTGCCGAGCATGGCCGCCCCTTGCACCCGCGCCAACTGGCCGACCATGCCTGCATGAGTTATGCCTACCGCGCCCGCAGCCAGGTCTGGCGCTTTACCCATGCCGATGGCAGTGAACAGGATGTGGTGCCGCGTGGGCCGCTGCGGGTCACCAACGCCGATGCCCTTGTCGCCCCCTTGCTGGCAGGCCTGGCGATTGCCGAGTTGCCTGAGTTCATCGCTGCCGAGTACCTGGCCGATGGCCGCCTTGAGCAGCTCTTGCCTGAATGGAGCATGACCCAGGGAGGGCTGTATTTCGTCACGCCTTCGGCGCGTAGCCGGCCTAGAAAGGTTCAGGCCTTGGCAGAGTTCTTCCTGGAGCATTTGTCACAGCCCGCCTGGCCGGCATCAACTTCAAGGGAAGCATGGGACCTGTAGCAGCAGCCTTGTGCTGCGAAGAGGCCATTACAGCCATAGAGGATCTTTTGCCCTACAGGCCTCTTCGCAGCACAAGGCTGCTCCTGCAGGGTAATGAGATAGCCTGAGTAGTGAGGTAAGAAGGCTCATCTGCCCTCTTCTGCCGAATATACCTAAATGGTGATGCCTGCTAGGCTGACGAAGATTGCGCCACAGTGCTGCGGCCTTGTCGGGCAACCTTTCATTCCTTCTCAGGCACGGGCCAATGACCTCCGACCCCCAAGTCAACCTGACCAACTGCGACCGCGAACCCATTCAGATCCCCGGCAGCATCCAGCCCCATGGCTACCTGCTGGCCTGTGATGCATCGGCCACCGTGGTCCTGCGCCACTCGGTCAACGTGCGGGAACTACTGGGTGTAACCGGCGACATCAACAACCAGAAGCTGCATACGGTGCTGGGGGACGAGGTAGCCCATACCTTGCGCAACGCATTGGCCCGTACCCGCGAAGCCTCGCGCCCGGCGCTCAGCTTTGGCGTGATATTGCCCAACGGCCAAGCCGTCGATATCGCCGCGCACTTGTTCAAAGGCACGGCGATTCTGGAGTTCGAACCCGCTGGCGCCAGCATCGCCGAACCCATCGAACTGGCCCGTACCCTGATCGCCCAACTGCGCGAGATCGACCAGACCAGCAAGCTGTTCCGCGACGCGGCCCGTTTTGTCCGGGCCGTGCTCGGTTACGACCGGGTGATGATCTACCAACTGGGTGCCGACGGTGCCGGCAAGGTGGTCGCGGAGGCCAGGCGCAGCGACCTGGAGAGCTTCATGGGCCAGTACTTCCCCGCCTCCGACATTCCCCAGCAGGCCCGCGCGCTTTACCTGCGCAACCCGATCCGGGTCATCTCCGACGCGCAGTTCAAGACAGTGGCCATCGAGCCTGTGCTCGACCCGTCAGGCGAACCGCTCGACCTGTCCTACGCGCACCTGCGCAGTGTTTCGCCGATCCACTGCGAATACTTGTGCAACATGGGCGTAGGTGCCTCGATGTCGATTTCGGTCATCGTCAACGGCGAACTGTGGGGGATGATCGCCTGCCATCACTACGCGCCGCGCACCCTGGCCATGGGGCAGCGGGTGGCAGCGGAAATGTTCGGCGAGTTCTTCTCGCTGCATATCGAGACCCTGCGCAGCCGGCAAAAGCTCGAAGCTGCCGTACACGTCCACCAAGCGCTGGACGACATGCTTCACGCTGCCAACCAGGCTGCGGACATCGATGCGTTCTTCCACGCACGCCTGCCCCGGCTCATGTCACTGATCCCATGCGACGGCATCGGCATGTCGCTGCAAGGCCGCTGGTCATCCGCCGGGCTGGCGCCACCCAAGTCGGCTGTACCCGACTTGCTGCGCCTGGCGGATATGGTCAGCGAAGGCCGCACCTGGGCGTCCAATCGCCTGTCCATGGTGCTGCCCTCAGCCCAGGCGTACTTCACCGACGTGTCTGGCGTGTTGATCATCCCGATGTCACAACACCCCAGGGATTACCTGATTTTCTTCCGCAAGGAGGTGGTCGAGACACTCGACTGGGCCGGGGACCCGAACAAGACCTATGACAGCGGCGTACTGGGCGACCGCCTGACGCCGCGCAAGAGCTTTGCCATCTGGAAAGAAACCGTTCAACAGCAGTCGCTGCCCTGGACCGAGCAGGACCGCCAGTTTGGCGATGCCATCCGCACCGCCATCGTCGAAGTGGTGCTGTACAACAGCGAGCTGCTGGCCAGCGAGCGTTCGAAGGCTGAAGTGCGTCAGCGCATCCTCAACGAGGAGCTCAACCACCGGGTCAAGAACATCCTCTCGCTGATCGGTGCACTGGTTGCCCACCCGACCTCGGAAAGCCAGACACTGCAGGACTACGTGGCGACACTGAAGGGGCGCATCCAGGCGCTATCCCTGGCTCACGATCAAGTGGTGCGTGGCGACGGTGGCGGGCGCCTGGCCATGCTGCTCGAAGCCGAGCTTTCGCCCTATCGCACCGCTGCCGGCGTGATCGAACTGCAGGGCCCCAACGTTACCCTTGATGCCCGCGCCTACTCGGTCATGGCGTTGGTGCTGCACGAACTGGCTACCAATGCCGCCAAGTACGGCGCGCTGTCGCGGGCCGGTGGCAAGCTTGCGGTAAGCTGGGCCATCGACGCCAGCAACGCCTGCGCCATCAGCTGGCGTGAAAGCGGCGGGCCAACGGTGCGCCCGCCCAGCCGCAGTGGCTTTGGCTCGGTGTTGATCGACCGCAGCATCCCGTTCGACCTTGGCGGCACCAGCGCGGTGGAGTATCACGCCGAAGGCCTGCAAGGGTTGTTCAGGATTCCTGCCAAACACCTGTCCGTAGCCGACGCCGCCGAACCTGCCGGCCTGACCGCGCCCATTGCACGTGCAGCCGATGCCCTCGCGACCCGGGCAGGCTTGTGCGTGTTGATACTTGAAGACCAACTGGTTATTGCGGTTGGCCTGGAGCAGATTCTCAACGATGCGCAAATCAAGGACGTGATCACTGCCAGTTCCGAGGACGAGGCCATTCGGCTGCTTGCCAGCCGCACACCGGACGCCGCGATACTGGATGTAAACCTGGGCACCGGCACGTCCATTTCCGTGGCCGATGAACTGACGCGCCGGCAGATTCCGTTCCTGTTTGCCACCGGCTATGGCGAAGGCATCAGCATTCCCGAGCATCTGCAGCACGTTCCGGTAACGCGCAAGCCTTACGATGCCAACGCTATCCTGGCCAGCCTGCAGGGCTTGTTGAGGACGGGTTCATGATCAAGCGAATCGGCAATGCGGAAATCCAGGCCACCCACAAGGCCACCTGCCACTGCGGGCAGGTGATACTTGAGCTGGACCTGCCGGATGGCGTGGTAGATCCCAAACGCTGCAACTGCTCATTGTGCAGGCGCAGGGGCGCGGTGATGGGTAGTGTGCCGCTGAGCGGCTTACGCGTGCTGCAAGGTGAACAGTTGCTCAAGCAATATCGCTTCAACAGCCAGCAGGCTTGCCACTTTTTCTGCGCTGAGTGCGGGGTTTACACCCACCACATAAGACGCATCGACCCTAGCCAGTGCGCTTACAACATTGGCTGCCTGGAAGGTGTCAACCCTTACGACCTGGAAGCTGCTGTACCGGTGAGCGATGGCGCGCACCATCCGCAGGACAAGCTGTAAACGCCGGTCAACGGTGTTGCTGGCCGCACCACTCGCGCAACAGGCCGGTGAACCCAAGGCAGGACGAACGCCCAATCGGAAAATTTGCTTGGGTGGATAACTATTTATCCATCCGTGAAGTAACTGCCCAAGCATGGAAGATGAGCATTAAAACACAAACAGCAGTAACTATCGATACAGCGATTAAGTCGCCGGACTGATATGAGAAACTAAAAAAGCCCTCTCCGCCAACTATATCCATATAAATCTTCATCATGAGAACAAAATAACAGACCGCACAACTCAACCTCCAGCTACTCATAAGCGACCTGAAGACTGTTTTATTCAAGTACATCCTAAATGCCACATCGCACATTGCAAAAACAACAAATAAAAGCACTTTCATTTGCTATGACTCGTCATGTAGTGACCCCAATGTCAAAGCCGACGCACCAAACTCAAACAACAGGCCACCCTTACCTAGCTGACGAAACTTTCTCTCCATATCAGATTCCAGATAGCGAAATAAACGCCAAGTCCCCTTTTTGGGAACCTTGCGAGCTAAAGCCCGCCCAGAAAAGACCAGATCTGCGCTATAGTAGGCCATATTCCCTTCACGCTCACCATAACCCGCCGACTTGGCGGCCTCCTGATATAGTTTTCGAATTGGCCCCACCACATCCGTGCGCCCTTCATAGAGCCCTCGGCCATCATAAAAATTATTACCTCCGTGCGCTATCAAAGGCATTCCATGCACCACGCACAGGGTGCCCAAGCTACCAATACAGCTCCCCACCCCAGTAGCAACTTGCGAGGCGCCGCCAGCCATACCAACGACTTGCTCAAGAGCGCGGTGTATTTCTGGAACCAAACTAGAGCTTTCCGCCTGAACGCGCCCCAGCCCCTCCTCAGTGCTAATCCGTCGCTGAGGGTGTCGCAGCAGGAACCGCCAGGCTCCCATTGCCCACTGTTTGATTCCTTCATAACTGTCCATCGTACAAACGCGTTACATAGCTATGGGCGTGAAAATAAAGCATTGCCAGACACAGACAAGTCACGAAACCAAACCCGAAAAGCGTTTCTCCTTCATCGGCAAAATAAATAAAACCCCTACCACTCATTAGCTCGAAATAAAGTGCACCTACAAAAATACAATAACCGAGAGCACCCAAGCGTTGCCATCCAACAGAGAAATCCTTGAAAACATACTTACCCAGCAAATTTTTCAATACAATATCACAAACCATAAATAGAATCAGCGCCAACACTTTCATTGTTCAGCCTCAGCCGCTAGCTGCTTCAGCGCCAACCAAGAAGTAGCAGATTCGAAAATAAGTCCCTTACCACCCAACTGCATTATTTTTGATTCTTTATCAGATTTAATATACCGGAATAACCTCCAGGAACCTCGCTTAGGGACTTTACGGGCCAGAGCGCTGCCAGAGAGAACAAGATCGGCAGCGTAGTATGCAATATTCCCCTCTCTCTCGCTGTATCCTATTTCCTTGGCTGCACTTTGGTAGAGCGCCCTTACCGGACCGACCACATCACTCCGACCTTCATATAAACCGCGAGCATTCTCATAAAAATTATTACCTCCGTGCGCTATCAAAGGCATTCCATGCACCACACACAGGGTGCCCATACTGCCAATACAGCTCCCCGCACCAGTAACAACTTGCGAAGCGCCGCCAGCCATACCAACGACTTGCTCAAGTACGCGGCGTATTTCTGGTACCAAACTAGAGCTTTCCGCCTGAATGCGCCCCAGCCCCTCTTCCGGACTGATCCGTCGCTGAACGACATCGTCCACCACTCGCTGCGCGTAATAGGCGAGCTCCCGATTGAACTGCATACGCAACCTGCGATCCTGCAGGTACCGGGCACTGACAGTGCAACCGTGACTGACCAACCCGGCTGCCGCAGCATTCACCTCCCAAAACGCCTGGTCCAGCCGCTCACCATATTCTTGGCGGTTCATGGCATTTGCCCCCAAGCCGCGTGCCCGGTTGTCCCGGCAGCATGGTGAGTCCACCTGATCGAGCGGTAGCGAATAAGCAACTGCTCTTGCGCCTGCTGATCGGCCATTAGCACCGTATGGGGAATGTCCAGCTCCTGAGCGACGATCACGGCGCCTTCCAGCTTGATGGAAAAATACTTTTCCTGATGACCTCCGGGGTGAGTGCGGTAGAGGTCTATTTCACAGACGAGCGCTTCTTGAGAATCCACGGCCTGAGCCAGCAAAGGGCTAGCCTTGTCGACCAGTTTGGTGATTGACACGGGATGGTGAGTGGCGCGTTGAGTGTTATCGGTGTTGGACATTGCATGGTTCAAAGCCAGCACCAAGATCTCATCCTGGTGAGAAAGCTGGCATCGGTTACCAATGGACGGCTGTGAGTTGCAGCCTGCGGAGATCAAGCCTTGTCGCTCGCCATTGATGCGCATGTATCCGTTACTAGCCATGTCCATATTTCCTTGTAGGTGGGCGCCCAAGGTTACGGAGCAAGGGAAAGGCTGTATGTCGGCACCGTCTGAAATTTGCTGCGTATGTTTTAAACGATGTGTTTATTCGGAGCCCTGCGGGGGGCGCCCGCAAAGCAAGCAACACGGGATATGGCACCGGTTGCGCCGGCAATCGCAGGACAAGCCCGCTCCAACGGATCAGCCATCCGCCATAACCCTGTTGCGCCCGGTTTTCTTCGCCATATACAAGCGCTCATCCGCACTTTTCAGCACGGCAGCCGATGCTTGCTCCGCGCTGTCGCGGCAGGCAACCCCAATGGAAATCGTCATCAACCCAATTTTGTCCAGCGGGCTGCTGGCAATCGTCGTGCGAATACGCTCGGCAATTTCAGTCGCCATCGGCAGGCGGGTGTCTGGCAACAGCAGGCAAACTCTTCCCCCCCCGCACGGCAGGCCAGGTCGCCGGCGCGCGAACAAGCCTGGATGATGCCGGCGACATGTTGCAGGGCGACATCGCCGACGTCATGCCCCCAGGTATCATTGACGCGCTTGAAGTGGTCGATATCCAGCGCCAGCGCACAATACTGCTGGCCCTGCTGGTCGAGGATGGCCAATGCCGCGTTCATGCCCCGGCGGTTGATCAACCCGGTCAACGGGTCGCTTTCGGCAACGTGGTTGAGGTCGCTGATCTTCTGGTCCAGCGAACGTACCCCGGCCATCAGGGCCTTGCGAATGGCAGCGGCCTCGGCGTACCAGGCATTGACCGTTTTCAACTGCAGGCTGGCGTCATGGTCGTGAACCTGCTGCGCGCTGCTGGCCAACTGGCGCAGTGGCCGGGTGACCAGAGTCGATACCGCCAGGATCTCCCCCAGCCCCGTTCAGAGCGTAGAAGAGTCCGGCATCCGTGCAAGAACTGGCTCAGATGCCTTGGCTGTAGCGCGCCAACGCGGTCTCCAGCGCGGCCAGGAACACCTTCACACGCGCCGGTACATAGCGGCGGGTCGGCATCACCGCCCAGACGGCCAGCTGCTCCATCTGTGCATCTTGCAGCGCAATTTCCACCAGCACGCCATCACGGATCTGCTGAAACACATCCCAATAGGCCAGCATGGCAATGCCCAACCCTTGGACAGCGGCCGACCTGACAGCGTCCACGCTGCTGGTACTTACCCGGGCTTGCAGGCGCCGATACTGCGGGGCCCCATCGACCACGAACGGCCAGCGCGGCACCGCCTGCAACATGATGCAGGCGTGCTGCTCCAGCGCTGCCAGCGTGCCGGGCTGGCCGTGGCGTTGCAGGTAGGCCGGCGAGGCACACAGTACCCGCGGGTTGGGAGCAAGCTTGCGCGCGACCAGCTCCGAGTCGGCCAGGGGCGCCACACGCAAGGCCAGGTCAAGGCCCTGCCCGACCAGGTCCACCACCTTGTCCGACACATCCAGGTCAATGCGCAGGTCTGGGTACTGTTCCAGCAATCCCGGCAGCAGACCGACCACGATGCCCTGGCCGAAAACGCTGGGGGCGGTGATGCGCAGCACGCCTTTGACGTTGCTTGAGGATGGCCGCAGCTCACCCAGCGCGCTGTCCTCGGCGTCGGTCATCGTTCTGGCAAAGGGCAACAAGGCCTCCCCTTCGGCAGTCAGGGCCACGGCACGGGTGGTGCGATGGAACAGGCGCACGCCCAGCTCCTCTTCCAGTGCAGCGAGCCTGCGGGAAACCTGCATGGGTGAGACATCGAGCTGGCGGCCAGCCGCCGAAAGGGTGCCGGCAGCGACGACAGCGAGGAATACGCGCAGGTCTGCAACGAGCATCACTATATCCTTTATGGTTAAGCCGGTTTCTCTACAGCCGCACTTGGTCAGGCCTTTAGCCAACAGTAGCCTTGCTACACAACTGCTACCGCATGCGCCATTCCTGGCCGGAGAGGAACCCCGATGACAGCTTTCAAAGCACGCACTTTAACTCAAATTGATATTGCGGGGCGCACCTTGCGCAATCGCCTGGCAGTAGCGCCAATGACCCGCGTCAGCGCCACCGCAGCAGGCGACGCCACTGCGGCAATGGCCGATTACTATGAGCGCTTCGCCAAGGGCGGGTTCGGCCTGGTGATCAGCGAAGGTTTGTATACCGACCAGGCTTACTCGCAGGGCTACCTGAACCAGCCCGGCATGGCGAATGACCAGCAGGCGCATGCCTGGCACTCGGTTATTCAAGGAATAAATGCACACCAGGGCATGGTGTTTGCGCAGCTGATGCATGCCGGCGCCCTGAGCCAGGGCAACCGCTTCAGGCATGAAACCGCCGCACCCTCGGCGGTAAGGCCCACCGGCGAGCAGATGCGTTTCTATTACGGCGAGGGGCGCTATGCCGAGCCCAAGGCCATGAGCGATGAAGACATCGCCGATGCTATCGGCGGCTTCGCCAGCGCCGCGCAACGGGCCATGCAAGTCGCGGGGTTCGATGGCATCGAGATTCATGGCGCCAATGGCTACCTGCTTGACCAGTTTCTCACCGACTACAGCAATCAGCGCGCTGACCGCTGGGGCGGTAGCAGCGAACGGCGCGTGCAACTGACGCTGGAGGTTATCAAGGCGGTTCGCGCCAGCGTCGGCGATGTACCGCTGGGGGTGCGGATTTCCCAAGGCAAGGTGAACGACTTCGGGCACAAATGGGCCCAGGGCGAACAGGACGCGGAGGTGATCTTCGGCTCGCTGCATGCTGCCGGCGTCGATTTCATCCATGTCACCGAACACCAAGCCTGGCAGCCCGCCTTTGCCGACAACGGCGCCAGCCTGGTGAAACTGGCACGCCGCTACGCGCCTGGTTCCCTGCTGATTGCCAATGGTGGCCTGGAGGATCCACAACATGCCGACACGGCACTGGACGAGGGTGCCGATATCATTGCCCTCGGCAAGGCCGCGCTGGCTAACCCGGATTACCCGCAACGGCTGGACAGCAAGCAGCCGATGGCTGCATTCGATCCGGCGATTCTCGGGCCGATTGCCAATATCAAGGATGTCGAGCTTGCTCGCTGAGCGGGGAACGCGATAGGTGGCACCGGCTTTGCCGGTGTTCGCGGCTAAAGCCGCTCCTACAGGGGATCGGCGCCAGCCGTTGCGGATGGCGCCGGACCTCAGGGCTTACACCGCCAGCGCGCGCTCACGCAGCTCGCTGTTGAGGATGCGGTCGTTCTCGCTGTAATCGACCGGGCAGTCGATCACGTGCACGCCTGGGGTATTGATGCAGTGTTCCAGCAGCGGCAGCAGGCCTTCGGCGCTTTCCACGCGGTGGCCATTGGCACCGTAGGCTTCGGCGTACTTGACGAAGTCCGGGTTGCCGTAGTCCAGGCCGAAATCGGTGAAGCCCATGTTGGCCTGCTTCCAGCGGATCATGCCGTAGCCGTCGTCACGCAGGATCACCACGGTGATGTGCATGCCCAGGCGTACTGCAGTTTCCAGCTCCTGGCTGTTCATCATGAAGCCGCCGTCGCCGCATACGGAAATTACTGGGCGGTCCGGGTGTACCAGGTGCGCAGCCATCGCCGATGGCAGGCCGGCGCCCATGGTCGCCAGGGCGTTGTCCAGCAGCACGGTGTTCGGCTTGTGCGCCTTGTAGTTACGGGCGAACCAGATCTTGTAGATGCCGTTGTCCAGGGCAACGATGCCTTCGGACGGCAGCACGCGACGGATGTCGGCAACCATACGCTGCGGGTAGACCGGGAAGCGGTTGTCGTCGGCGCCTTCGGCGATTTGTGCTTCGTTGGCTTCACGGATCGCCATCAGGCGGGTGAAGTCCCAGTGCGAAGTGTCGTTCAGCGCTTCGCTGATCTGCCACACGGCGTTGGCGATGTCGCCGATCACTTCCACTTGCGGGAAGTAAACCGCATCGACTTCGGCAGAGCGGAAGTTGATGTGGATGACTTCGGTGCCGCCACGGACCATGAAGAACGGCGGCTTCTCGATCACATCGTGGCCGATGTTGATGATCAGGTCGGCCGCTTCAACCGCACGGTGCACGAAGTCACCCGACGACAGCGCAGCGTTACCCAGGAAACGCGGGTGGCGCTCGTCGACCACACCTTTACCCATCTGGGTGGTGATGAACGGGATGCCGGTCTTGTCGATCAGTTGCTTGAGGACCTTGGCGGTCATCTTGCGGTTGGCGCCGGCGCCGATCACCAGGATCGGGTTACGCGCGGCCAGCAACTTCTCTACAGCAGCTTCGATGGCCACGTGCTCGGCCAGCGGGCGGCGGTGCAGGCTGCGCGGGATCGGCAGGGCGTCGGTCTGTTCGGCGGCGATGTCTTCCGGCAGCTCCAGGTGTACCGCACCTGGCTTTTCTTCTTCAGCCAGGCGGAAGGCTTCGCGCATGCGCGATGGGATGTTGTCGGCCGAGGCGAACTGGTGGGTGTACTTGGTGATGGGGTCCATCATGCCGCACACGTCAATGATCTGGAAGCGGCCCTGCTTGGACTTCTTGATCGGCTTCTGCCCGGTGATCATCATCATCGGCATGCCGCCCAGGTAGGCGTAGGCGCTGGCGGTCACCAGGTTGGTCGCGCCAGGGCCGAGGGTCGACAGGCTGACGCCGGTCTTGCCGGTCAGGCGACCGTAAGTGGCAGCCATGAAACCTGCAGACTGCTCATGGCGGGTCAGTACCAGCTTGATCTTCGACTTGCGCAGGGATTCGAGCAGGTCGAGGTTTTCCTCACCAGGAATGCCGAATACATACTCGACACCTTCGTTTTCCAGGCATTGCACAACGACATCGGCGGCCTTGGCCATTTCGGGTACTACCTCAAAATCTTTGTGGGATTGCAGATTTATTAAGCTGCGTGACTGAGATGTTGCAGGATGTCTCAGTGCCGCGCATCGTAGGCCCTCTGGTTAATAATAATAAATATATTGTTATGATGCTTGGCATCACAGTTCGTTATGAATGTAACTCCTAGGATGGGTAGTCCCCCACAATGAACCTCAAGGCATTGCGCTGCTGCGTCGAAATCGTGCGCCAGGGCAGCTTTACCAAGGCCGCGCAGCACCTGCATATCGCCCAGCCGGCGCTGAGCATGGCCGTTACCCGGCTGGAAGAAGAACTGGGCGTGACCCTGTTCAACCGCACTACGCGCAAAGTCATTCTCACGGCCGAGGGCGAGCGGTTCCTGCCCCGTATTGCATCGGCCCTGCGCGAAATGGATGTGGCCCGGCAAGAGTTGCGCGACATGGCCGACCTGAAGCGTGGAGAAGTACGCCTGGGTATCCCGCCGATGTTCGGCCTGCACTATGTGCCTGGGTTGATGAACGCCTTCCGCCAACTGTACCCAGGCATTGCCATGACCGTGTTCGAAGGCAGTGCCGAGGACATTGGCCAGCGCCTGGAACAACGGGAAATCGACCTGGCGCTGCTGGAGTCCCGGCGTGTGCCGCCCGACAAGGAGTCGATCCTGCTGGGCAGCGACGAGATGCTGGCGTGCATGCACCCCGACCACCCCTATGCCGGCAAGGCCTTCCTCACCGCCGAGTACCTGCGCAACACCGACATGGTGGTGTTCGACCGCACCTTCGTGCAACGCCAGATGCTCGACGCGTTCTTCGCCGAGCATGGGATGACTTATCAGGTAGCACTGCAAAGCAACTTCGTTTCGCTGGTGGTGCAGGCGGCGCTGGACAACATGGGCGTGGCCACCCTGCTGCGTTCGGTGCAGCAGCGTACGCCGGGCATTGTCGGGGTGCCTTTCAAGCCAGCGCAGTTGATGAGCTTCAGGTTGTGCTGGCGCTCGGGGGAGTATCTGTCGCTGGCTAGCAAGCGGTTTATTGATTTTGCGGCGCAGACGCATTATCTGGAGCGGTGATGGCGGGCTGTGGCGGCCCTGGTGCTCGTCACAAGATTTTCAGCGCCTTTGAGATCGAGCGCCGCCCGCGCGGCGCTTCGCAGCACAAGGCTGCTCCTACATCTGTTTCGGGCCAGTCACGCCTGTGAGGTCACCGCTGTCCGCCTTGTTCGTACCATTTGATATCGAAGGGGACGCAGTTGCTCTTCACCGATTGACAGCCATGCACCAAGGCTGCAACCCACCTGGCACAGGAATAATTGGCCCGAAACAGATGTAGGAGCAGCCTTGTGCTGCGAAGCGCCGCGCGGGCGGCGCTCGATCTGTGCACCACCTCAAATCCCAAGACATGCACCTGGAATCCCCAACCCCGCCCCCCCCGCCGCCCAACAACCAAAAATGCACAACTAAAATATAGATCTGTTTTTATATTCAAAAAAATAATAATAAAAATAGATCAAAACAGTATTTCTTCCCACCCCAAGCCCCTTGCTACAGTCCCTTCAGACCCGACCCCTCGCACGGTGGAGGCCCCGTTTCATCCACCTGCGAGCGCCCATGGCAGGACGGATGACCGGCACAACGATCATTCCCTCCGTGAGGTACTGCCATGACTCAACCCGCCCCGCGCCACAGCATCCGCAACCTGCCCAACCAAGCCCATCGCCTGCAACTCAGCGCCCCACCTACCTTCAACGACCCGGCCGCCGAGCGCCTGCACCGCAAGCAGCGCCTGGCCGCTTCATACCGGCTGTTCGCCGAACTGGGTTTCGAAGTGGGCCTGGCAGGCCACTTCACCGCCCGTGACCCGATCGACACCGACCACTACTGGATCAACCCGCTGGGTGTGCCGTTTTCGAAAATCCGTACCCGCGACCTGCTGCGCGTCAATGGCCAGGGCCAGGTGGTCGAAGGCGAAGGCCTGCTCAACACCAGCGCCCTGGAGTTGCACTACCAATTGCAAAGGGCCCGCCCTGAGGTGGTCGGGATCGCCCACCTGCATGGCTTCCATGGCCGGGTCTGGTCGTCGCTGGGGCAGTTGTTCCAGCCCATCACCGCCGAGGCCTCAGCCTTCAGTGGCGAGCAGGTGCTGTTCGACCGCCACGCCCTGCGCAATACCGAAGGTGGCCTGCTGCAAGACCGCGACCAGGTCGCCCAGGCCTTCGTCGAAGCCTTTGCCCAGCACAACCTGCTGGTCTGGCAGAACCACGGGCTGTGGGTCACCGGGCAGTCGGTGGAGAGCGCGGCCTGGCGCTTCATCCTGGCCGACGACACAGCCCGCGCCCACTTGCTGGCGTACGCCGCCGGGCAGCCACGCATTCCGGAACTGCTCGAAGGGGCCAGCAGCCCCGCCCAGCGCGAACTGTTCGCCTGGTTGAACTTCTTGCCGCTGTGGGACCGTATCGTCCAGCAACAGCCCGACCTGCTGGACTGAGGTGCTGACCATGGCCAACCCCATTAGCCGCCGCGCCTTCCTGCAGTACAGTGCCACTGCCGCCCTCGCTGCGGGCATGTGCCCGCGCCTGGCCAACGCCAGTGACGCCTTGCGGGTGTGGCGCTACAAAGGCCAGGCGGCGAGCTTCCTGGCCGATGCCGGCCAAGCCACTACCCCTTACCCGGTGCAGTGGGTAGACGTACCCGGTGGCGCCATGGTGCTGGAAGCCTTCGCCAGCAACAGCCTGGACTACGCCTTCATGAGCCCGGTACTGCCCCTGTTTGCCAGTGCCGCCGGCAACCCGCTGGTGCTGATCGCCAGCTACCAGGGTGAGCAGAACCGTAGCAGCGTGATCGTGAAACGTGGCAGCGGCATCCGCACGCTGGCCGACCTCAAGGGCAAGCGGGTGAGTTTCGTGCGCGCCACCGACACCCATTACCTGCTGCTCAACCTGCTGCACGACCAGCAACTTTCGCTGGCCGACATCCAGGCCCGGCCGATGCCAGCCCGCGATGCCTTGGTGGCGTTCCAGAACGGCCATCTCGATGCGATTGTTGCCGGCGGTATCGGCGCACTGCAGGCCCAGGTGGGCATGGACGGCGAGGTGCTGGCCGATGCCAGCCGGTACCAGTGCGGCAACTACCTGATTGCGACCACCGCACAGGTGCTGCAGCAGCCGGGCAAACAAGCTGCGATCCGCGACTTCCTGCAACGCGAAAAAGCCACCTGGGACTGGGTCGAGCAGCACCCGCAAGCCTGGGCTGAGCGCAACGAGCGCCTGACCGGCATCCCCCGCGCACTTTACCAGCAGCAGTTCGACCAGCGCCGTCTGCCCTGCCGCCTGCTGCCGGTCAGCCAAGACGCCATCGCGGCCCAGCAGCGTATTGCCGACCTGTTCCATGACAGCGGCCTGCTACGCCAGCCGCTGCAGGTGCGGCGCTTCTGGGACGAGCGCTTCAACCTCTTGCTTAGCGGCTAGCCACCCCGCAGCAAACGCACCGGCGCGCGCCGGACGACCCACAGGCACGCCAACCACGGGAGCAATGGACCTTCCGCGGGCCAGGCTGCGCCTGCACTGCATGAACACCTATGAGAGCCCGTTCGATCGCACATCCAGGGCCTGATCTGCCAATCGAACCCAAGGAACAGTCATGAAGTCTGTGTTTACCCCTTTAACCCTGGCACCCGCCTTGCTCGCCGGCCACCTGCTTACCCCTCTGGCCATGGCGGCAGAGGATGACGCCGCACTCGACACGGTGATCGTCACCGGCTCGCGGGGCAGCGAAGTACGCACCGTCACCAGCAGCCCGGCGCCGATCGACGTGATCGACAGCAAGCAACTGGAACAAACCGGCGAATCCAGCTTGCGCGGCGCGCTGCAAAGGACCTTGCCGTCGTTTTCCCAGCGCCCCTCCGGCAGCTCCAACGACAGCATCGCCCGCCCCTACAGCCTGCGCGGCCTGAACGGTTCCAACGTGCTGGTGCTGGTGAACGGCAAGCGCCGCCACAACAGCGCGGTGATCAACCTCGATTCCACGGCAGCCTACGGCACCAACCCGGTCGACCTGGACATGATCCCCATCAGCGCCATCGACCACGTCGAGGTGCTGCGCGATGGCGCATCGGCGCAGTACGGCTCCGATGCCATCGCCGGGGTGATCAACATCATCCTCAAGCAGCGCGACAACGGCGGCTCGGCCAGTACCCAATACGGCCAGTACTACAAGGGCGACGGCGACAACTTGCGGCAAACCCTTAACCAGGGCCTGGCCCTGGGCGACAACGGCGGCTTCTTCAACTACGCCCTGGACGCCAAGTCGGTGCAAACCGCCACCCGCTCGCGCGAGGCCACCGGCAACCTGTACTTCGCCGGCGACCCACGCAACGACAGTGCCAGCCGCCATGTACAGAAGAACGGCCTGCCGAAGATCAAGGCCATCAACCTGTCGTACAACGCCGAGCTGCCGGTGAGCGACGACCTGACCCTGTACTCGTTCTCCACCTTCAGCAAGCGTGACGCCCGTGGTGGGCAGAACTACCGCCGCCCGAACTCGACCAACATCATTCCCGAGATCTACCCCGACGGCACCGCGCCGTTCTACACCCTGGAAGAAACCGACTACCAGGCCGCTGCCGGTGGCCGCGGCGAGCTGGCCGAATGGCACTGGGACCTGAGCTCTACCTTTGGCCGCGACAAGGGCCAGGCCGGCGCCGACGAAACCCTCAACGCCTCGCTCGGCCCGGCCAGCCCGACGCGTTTCGACACCTACACCAACTACTTCGACCAGTGGACCAACAACCTCGACCTCACCCGCGCGTTCGAGGTCGGCCTGAGCAAGCCGCTGCAGGTGTCGTGGGGCCTGGAGCATCGCCACGAGCGCTACAAGACCGAGTCCGACGACCCACTCTCGTACATCAATGGCGGCTACATCTACCCCAGCGGCCCGCTGGCCGGCCAGCCGGGCGCGGTGGGTGCCCAGGGCGCGATCACGCTTACCCCTGAAGATGAAGGCCAGCTCAGCCGCAACAGCTACGCCAGCTACCTGGACCTGGGCCTGAACCCCACCGACAAGTTGTGGCTGGGGGTGGCCGCACGCTTCGAAAAATACGACGACAGCAGCGGCAATACGCGCAGTGGCAAGTTCTCGGCCCGTTACGACTTCACCCCCACCTTCGCCGTACGCGGCACCATCAGCAACGGTTTCCGCGCGCCGTCGCTGTCGCAGTCGGTGTACGCGCAAACCTCCAACCAGTACACCACCGTCAACGGCGTGGCGCAGTTTGTCGAGGCCAAGACCGTACGTGTCGACTCGCCGCTGGCCAGGGCCCTGGGCGCCGAAGACCTCAGCCCGGAGAAGTCGCGCAACATCAGCATCGGCCTGACCTGGCAGCCTTTGCCCCAGGCCAGCGTGACCCTCGATGCCTACCAGATCGAAATCCGCGACCGCATCGCCCTCACCGGCTTCCTGTACGGCAACGGCGTCGATCAGGTGCTGGTCGCCAACGGCTACAAACCCGGCTACCGGGTCAAGTACTTCACCAACGCCGCCGACACCACCACCCGCGGGGTCGACCTGGTGGCCGACTACCGGGTCGACTACGGCCGCTATGGCCGGGCCAAGTACGGCGTGGGGTTCAACTACAACAAGACCGACATCGACGACATCAAGCAAACCCCGGCCTCGCTGCGCGCCGCGGGCAACAACCTGGAACTGTTCGACCGCGTCTCCCAGGGCTACCTGACCGTGGCCAACCCCAAGACCAAGCTGATCCTCAGCACCAACTGGCAGATCGAGCGCTTCACCATCAATGCCGCACTGACCCGCTACGACAAAGTCATCGCACGGGATGCCAACCCCGACTTTGACGTGACCTACGGTGCCAAGTGGCTCACTGACGTGGAAGTGGCCTACGCCCTGACCGACCACTTCGACATTGCCGTGGGTGCCAACAACCTGTTCGACGTGCGCGCCGACAACAATGGCTACCCCGCAGGCGATATCAACGGCTTCCCGAAATTTGGCGCGATCTCGCCGTTCGACCCTTACGGCGGCTTCTGGTACACGCGCATCGCCTACAACTTCTGACCCCCACCGACAACGCGCCCGCCGCGCTCGGCGGGCGCCAGGAGACCCTTTCATGACCCAAGGCCAATTCCTGCTCGGCGCCTTCATCCCGGGCACGCTCAGCGGCAGCGCCTGGCGCCTGCCCGAGGCACCGCTGGACACGTTCCGCCAGCTTGAGCACTACCAGTACATCGCCCGCAAGCTGGAGGCCGGGCGCTTTCACTCGCTGTTTTTCAACGACACCCTCGACGTCAAGCTCGACCTCGCCCTGCAACGCGGCCCCAACAGCGTGCGCTGGGACCCGCTGATCCTGGCACCGGCGCTGGCGGCCAGTACCCGGCATATCGGCCTGATAGCCACGGCCAGCAGCACCTACAACGAGCCCTACAACATCGCCCGCAAGTTCGCCGCACTGGACCACCTCAGTGCTGGCCGCGCCGGCTGGAACCTGGTGACCTCGCTGGGCGGTGGCGAAAACTTCAACCGCCAGGAGCATGTCGAGCACGACGACCGCTACGCCCGTGCCGAGGAGTTCTACGACGTGGTCAGCGGCCTGTGGGACAGCTGGGCCGACGACGCCTTCGTCCAGGACAAGGCCAGCGGCACCTGGCTGGACATCGACAAGCTGCATGTCCTCAACCACCAGGGCGAGCACTTCCAGGTACGTGGGCCACTGAACGTCGCACGCTCGCCACAAGGCCACCCGGTGGTCGCCCAGGCGGGTGCCTCCGCGCCCGGCAAACGCCTGGCGGCGCGGGTTGGTGAACTGATTTTCACGGCCCAGCACACCCTTGAACAGGGCCAGGCGTTTTACCGCGAGACCAAGCAGGCCGCCGCCGGCTTTGGCCGTGGCGCCAACCAGCTGAAGGTACTGCCCGGCGTTGCGCCAGTGGTGGGCAAGACTCTCGCCGAAGCCCAGGCCAAGTACGACCGCCAGCAGGAACTGCTGGAGCCCAAGGCCTTCCTCAGTTCCATTTCACGCTTCGCCAGCCTGGGCTACGACCTGTCCGAGCTGCCGTTCGATGAGGTGGTACCACTGCCGCCGGAAACCTTCACCACCAACACCCACCAAAGCCGGCAAAAACTGGTGTTCGACCTGATCCGCCGCGAGCGGCCGACGGTGCGGCAATTGTTCAACCAGCTGACCTCCGGTGGCCACCGCATCCTGATCGGCACCCCGCAGAGCATTGCCGATGACCTGCAGGCTTGGTTCGAGGCCGGCGCCGCCGACGGTTTCAACATCATGTTCAGCGGCCTGCACTCGGCCATCGACGACTTTGTCGACGGCGTAGTGCCCGAGCTGCAACGGCGCGGGCTGTTCCAGCGCGAATACGCCGGCAGCACGCTGCGGGAAAACCTCGGCCTGCCTTACCGCGCCAACCGCTTTTTCTAAGGAGTGCTCATGTTCCGACCTTTGGCTTCATTGAGCCTGGCGATTGCCCTGGGCCTGGCCGGTTGCGATGACAAACCGGCGCAATCCGCCAGCAGCGCCGACGCGGCCAGCCCGCAACCTGGCGGCGTGCTGCGGGTGGCGTTCGACGGTGACCCCAATTGCATCGACCCCCAGCAGGCGGGTAACAACACGGCCCTGAACGTGGGCCGGCAACTGGTCGACTCGCTGACCGACCAGGACCCGCAAACGGCCGCCATCGTGCCGTGGCTGGCCGAGCGCTGGGAGGTCAGTGACGATTCGCGCCAGTTCACCTTCCACCTGCGTCAGGGCGTCACATTCGCTGACGGCAGCCCGCTGGATGCAGCGGCAGTGAAAGCCAACTTCGAGGCCATCGTTGCCTTGGGCGCCCAGGCGCAGCTGGCCAGTACCTACCTGGCCGGCCTGGCGTCGATTGAAGTGCTCGAGCCGCTGAGCGTGCGTATCGCTTTCCACCAGGCCAATGCGCAATTCCTGCAGGCCAGTTCGACCATGAGCCTGGGCTTGCTGGCCCCAGCGACCCTCCAGCGCTCCGCCGAGGAACGTTGCCAGGGTGCGCTGGTGGGCAGCGGGCCGTTCAACGTGAAACGCTTCGAGCACAACCGCCAGGTGCACATCGAAGCCCGCCCCGACTATGCCTGGCCATCGTCGCTGGCCGGGCACCAGGGCCGGGCCTGGCTCGACGCCATCGAGTTCCACATCTTGCCGGAATCCGGCGTGCGCCTCGGCAGCCTGTTGTCCGGGCAGATCGACGTCAACACCAGCGTACCGGTGCAGGACGAGGCCGTGCTGCAAGCCCAGGGCATGCCGTCGATTGCCCGTTCCAACCCAGGCATTGTCTTCAACCTGACCCCCAACGAATCGCGCCCGCCGCTGGACGACGCCAACGTGCGCCGGGCCCTGAACAAGGCCATCGACCGCAGCCAGTTGCAGGCCGTGATCTCGCGCTACCAGAAACCGGCCAGCTCGGTACTGGCCAGCAGCACGCCGTATTACCAGGACCTCAGTGCCAGCCTCGCCTACGACCCCGAAGGCGCCGCCAGGCTGCTGGATGCCGCGGGTTGGGTCAAAGGTGCCGATGGCTGGCGGCAGCGCGATGGCCAGCGGCTGAGCTTTGCCCTCGACTACTGGCAGGCCACCACCCCGGTACTGGAGCTGGTGCAGCAGCAACTGCGCCAGGCGGGCGTGGAGCTGCGCCTGAACAAGTCGACTATCGGCCAGGTGAGCCTGCTGCAGACCTCGCAGAACTACCAGTTGTGGTTCTTCAACCTGACCCGCGCCGACCCGGACGTGCTGCGCACGGTATTCCTCGCCAGTGGCCGCAACGTCAACGTGCGCGGCGCGCTGCCACTGGACCAGGCCCTGCTCGACTCGGCGGCCAGCCTGGAAGCGCACAACCGCGGCGAGCTGATTGCCCAGGCCAGCCAGGCACTGCTTGAACAAGGCCATGTCATCCCGCTGGTGGAAGCAGCGACGGTCACGGCGTTTCGCGATGCCGTGCGCGGCTTGCACTACGAAGCCTCGACCCGCCTGCAGTTTTACGACACCTGGCTGGCACAACCGGGGGGCCACTGAACCATGACGACCCTGACCAATCACCATGCCGTGCTGTGGCGGCTTGCCCAGGCACTGCTGGTGCTGTGGGTGGCGTTTACCCTGTCGTTTGCCATTCTGTATGCGCTACCGGGTGACCCGGTGGCGATCCTGCTGGCACAAAGCGGCGAGCCTGGCGCCGTAGACCCGGCCAAGGTGGCCGAACTGCGTGCCCGCTATCACCTCGATGGCAGCTTATGGCAACAGTACGCCGGTGCCCTCTGGCGCCTGCTGCACCTGGACCTTGGCCATTCACTGCAAAGCGGCAAACCGGTGGTTCAGGCCTTGGCTGACGCATTGCCCGCTACCCTGGCGCTGGCCTTCGCCGCCCTGGCCCTGGCCCTGCCACTGAGCATCGGTGTGGCCCTGGCGGCGCATCAGGTGCGCCAGCCTGCGCTGCAAAGCGCCTTGCACAACGCCCCGGCCGTGGTGGTATCGCTACCGACATTCTGGGTCGGCCTGGTATTGCTGCAGCTGTTTTCCTTTCAGTTGCACTGGCTGCCGGCCATGGGCAGCCAAGGCCTGGCCAGCCTGGTGCTGCCAGCGCTGACCCTGGCCCTGCCCTGTGCGGCGATGATCGCCCAGGTACTTGGCCGCTCGCTGGCCAGCGTCAGCCGCCAGCCTTTCGTCCAGGCATTGCGCAGCAAGGGGCTCGGGCCCTGGCGGCTGCTGTGCGGGCACGTGCTGCACAATGCGGCAATCCCGCTGCTGAGCCTGGCGGGCACCTTGCTGGGCAACATGCTGGCCGGGGCGGTGGTGACCGAAACCGTGTTCTCGCTTGACGGTATCGGCCGCCTGGCCCAGGCCGCCGTCGCCAGCCAGGACATCGCCGTGGTCCAGGGCGTGGTGTTGCTGGCCGCCGTCTTGTATGTGCTGACCAACCTGCTGACCGACCTGGTCTACCCGCTGCTGGACCCACGTATTCGCCAAGGAGGCCGCGCATGATCCTGCAACCTGCCTACCGCTTCGCGCAAACAAGGCGCTGGCCCAGCCTGCCGCTGACACTGAGTATTGCCCTGTTCCTGGTGGTGCTGGGTTGGGCCTTCTGGCCGGCACTGTTCAGCCGCATCGACCCCCTGTTGGCTGACCCCACCCAAGCCCTGCAAGGTCCTTCCGCGCTGCACTGGTTCGGCACCGACCACCTTGGCCGCGACCTGTACGCACGCTGCGTGCATGGCGCCGCGCTGTCACTGCAAGCGACCAGCATCGCCGTGCTGATCGCGCTGCTGGCCGGAAGCTTGCTGGGTGGCATCGCCGGCTGGTTCGGTGGCCTGGCCGACCGGGTACTGGCGGTGCTGGTGGAAGTACTGATGGCCATCCCCGCATTGTTGTTGGCGATGGCAATTGTCACCGCCCTGGGCTTCGGCACCGTGGAAATCGCCGTTGCTGTCGGGCTGTCATCCGTGGCCATCTTTGCCCGGCTGGCCCGTGGCGAGGTGCTGCGCTGGCGCAGCCGCAGCTTTGTCGAGGCAGCGCAGGTGGCCGGCGTGGGCAGCTGGGGCAACCTCTGGCGGCATGTACTGCCGCACGCTGCCGGGCCGTTACTGGCCTTGGCCGCGCTGGAATTCGCCAGCGCCGTGCTGGCCGTGTCGGCACTGAGCTTTCTCGGTTTTGGCGCACCACCACCACAACCGGAATGGGGCCTGCTGATCGCCGAAGGGCGCAACTACATGGTCGTCGCCTGGTGGTACACCACCCTGCCGGGGCTGGTCGTTGCAGCCGTGGTACTGGCCACCCAGCAACTGGCGCGCGGGTTGCAACGTTTACAGGGAGAAGCGTGATGAACGCCCCATTGGTGCGTATCCAGCAGTTCAGCGTCGACTACCCAGGCAGCAGCCAGGCCGCCGTGCAGGCGTTGAACCTGCAGATCGACCCCGGTGAAATCGTCTGCCTGGTGGGTGAGTCCGGCTCGGGCAAATCCACCACGGCTGCAGCCTTGGCCGGGCTGTTGCCGCCGTCGGCACGGCAGCGCGGCCAGCTATGGCTGCAGGGCCAGGCGCTGGAACACTTCAGTGAGCGCGACTGGTGCCAGCGCCGTGGCCGCCTGGTCGGCTTTGTACCACAAGACCCCGGCACCTCGCTGGACCCGGTCAAGACCATTGGTGCGCAGCTGATCGAAGCCATGACCGTGCACGGTGTGCCACGCGCTGAGGCCAGCGAGCGCGGGCTGGTGCTGTTGCAACAGGTTGGCCTGAAGGCTGCACAGCACGTGTACGGCCGTTACCCTCACGAGCTGTCCGGCGGTATGTGCCAGCGTGTGTTGATCGCCATTGCGTTGGCCAACGACCCGCCACTGTTGATTGCCGATGAGCCTACCAGCGCCCTGGATGTGAGTGTTCAGCGGCAGATCCTCGACCGCCTGCAGCAACTGGTGCGCGCACGCGGCAGCAGCCTGCTGCTGATCACCCACGACCTGGCGATGGCACTGGACCGCGCCGACCGCATTGTAGTCATGCGCAACGGCCAGCTGCTGGAAAGCGGTACGCCCGCGCAGTTGTGGCACGCCCCCAGGCACCCCTATACGCGCCAATTGCTGGCCGCCTCGCCGCTGGCCCGCCTGCAACAGCGCCGCACGCCCCCGGCCAGCACGGTTGGCGAACCGCTGTTGCAGGTCAGTGGCCTGCAGCGGCGCTTCAGCCGGCACGGTGCGTGGGTGGTCGACGGTGTCAGCTTCACCTTGCCGCGTGGCAGCACCACCAGCCTGGTGGGCGAGTCTGGCTCGGGCAAGTCCACCACCGCGCGCATCATCCTGGCCCTGGAGCAGGCCAGTGCCGGTAGCGTGCTGTTCGCTGGCCAGCAGGTGCTGGGTGCCGGGCGCCGCCAGTTGCATGCGTATCGGCGGCGGGTGCAGCTGGTCTACCAGAACCCTTGGGCGGCACTGGACCCGCGCCATAACCTGCTACAGATCATCAGCGAGCCGCTGCGCGCCTTCGCCATCGGCGCACGGCGCAATGATCGGCAGCGGGTACTGGACCTGCTGGAGCGGGTCGGGCTACCTGCCGAGCTGCTGCTGCGCCGACCTGGCGAATTGTCGGGCGGGCAACGGCAACGGGTGGCCATCGCCCGTGCCTTGGCAGCCGAACCGGAACTGCTGGTGCTAGACGAACCATTGTCGGCGCTGGATGCGCCGGTGCAGGCACAGGTGCTGGCGTTGTTGCAGCGTCTGCAAGCTGAACTGGGCCTGACTTACCTGTTCATTTCCCACGACCTGGCGACGGTGCGCGGGATCAGCGACCACGTGCTGGTGATGAGCCAGGGCCGGCTGGTGGACCAGGGGCCTACCGAGCAGGTGTTCGAGCGGCCCACGAGTGAGTACACGCGGCGGCTGCTGGAGGATATGCCGGGGTTGGGGCGGGTGTTGCAAGGGGCGCCGGAGTTGGCGCGGGAGGTGGGGTGAGCCTGCTGTAAATGGGCTGGATCGAAGATCGTGGGGCTGCTCTGCAGCCCATCGCGACACAAGGCCGCTCCTACAAGGGTACGCGTTTCCCTTTGTAGGAGCGGCTTTAGCCGCGAAAACCGGCAACGCCGGTGCCATCCACCGCGCTGGATTCTTCGCGGGTGAACCCGCTCCCACAGACCCGTGTAGGAGCGGCCTTGTGTCGCGATCTAGAACTAGACCGAGCCGTCCAGCCCCATCTGCCAGAAATCAGCCTCCAGGCTCGAAGCCTGGCCAAAGATCCCCACCAGCTCGGCAAACCGTTGCTCGGTCATGCTCCGCGCCGCCAGCTCATCCAGGTGCTTGCGCGCGGCCGCTGCCACCCCCTGGTAGCCTTCCCCGGCATACTCGCCAATCCACTCGCGGTACGGGTGGTTGCTCAAGTCGCCAATCCGCTCGGCCAGCGTACGGCCAATCTCCGCATAGCCGATCACGCATGGCGCCAGCGCTGCATGCAGCTCCAGCAGGTCGCCGGCGGCGCCGCAGTCCAGTACGTAGCGGGTATACGCCACCGTGGCCTGGTGCTCTGGCGCGGCCTCGATATCGGCCTGGGTCAGCCCCCAGCGTGCGCACAGGCGCAGGTGCAGCTCGGTTTCATCCAGAATCGCCGCCAACCCGGCCTGCGCAGCACGGATGTCGGCCGGGCGACGGCTCTTGTAGGCAGCCAGCGCCCAGGCGCGGGCGAATTGGATCAGGAACAGGTAATCCTGCACCAGGTAAGTCCGAAACGCTTCTTCGCTCAGTGTGCCCTCGCCCATCTGACGCACGAAGTCGTGGTCCACGTAGCTGTTCCACTGCGGTGCGGCTGCCGCCTTGAGGCGGTCGAAGATATCCACGCTCATTTGCCCTCCGGGTACACAGCATCGAAGAAGGCCAGCTCCAGCGCCACGGTGCGCTGGTAGAAGTCGCCGGCCAGCGCAGCTTCCTGTGGGCCGACGCGGTCCAGCTCGGCCTGCAGGAAGGCAACAAAGTCCTGGAACGCCGGGTTGTCGTGCAGGGTGATCCATTCGGCATGGACGAAGTTGTCTGGCATCGGTTTTGGCGCCTTCAGCGCCCAGTCCAGGTACAGGCCTTCGGCAACGTTGAGTACCGCCAGTGCCGCCGCGTAGGACCGAGTCGCCGCCGCTTCGCGCATGATGGCCTTGAAATCTGCGGTTGGCGCGGTATCGGCCGGTTCGCTACGTTGTGCCGGGCTTACGCCCAGGGCTTCGAAGGCGCGCAGGAAGTAAGTGTTCTCGTCGCTGGAGATCATCCCGGCAAAGCGGCCGAAGCGCAGGCGCGCCTCGAAGGTGTCGGCGGTGGCGATGGCTGCGCCCAGCAGGGTCAGGAAGCTGTCGAGAAAGCGGTGATCCTGTACCAGGTAATTGACCATGATCGGGTCCGGCAGGCTGCCATCACACAGTTGCGTCACGAAGCGGTGGCCAACGGCCGCCGACCAGGTCGGCTCACTATGGCGGCGCAGGGATTGGCTGAAACGTTCGGTCATGTTGCTGTCCTTGATGGGGGTGACAGCGAGACCGTGGAAGGTGGCATGGACTGGCCTCGCAGTGAGGCCGGCAAAAAGGCAGGTTTCAAGTCCCCATCCCTTCGCCGGCATGATCCGGATCAGGTTCGAAGGGTCACCGCGCTGCAGCATCCAGCGGTTTCTCAGCCCGTTGCCGGGCTCCCCTTGGTGGCGCTCAGGTATACCCCAGCGCGCCGGTGCTGTCACTACCCAAAGTACCCAAACCCTGGGCAATGGGTGACCCGCTAGTGGGGACTTATACCCATTTTTGACGCCCCGTTATTTAGCGCACCTCAAGCGCCGCAAGGATTTGTTTAACAAAGCATTACGGAAATATCTGTTGGCACAGCGGTTGCTCGGGGCCATTTACCGGGCAAAACGCCATTGATGGCCGAAAGCCATACAGCCGCAAGCGAGGCATCAGTCAATGAAAACACCTGCCGTGATCCACCCAGCAAGGCATGCTTTCCAGCTGTCTTCCGTCACTGCGCTGATGCTCAGCCTCGGGCTGATCACGGCCATGGCCGCGCCCATGGACGACAACAGCATGCCGCCGCCGACCGACCCGTCGGCCTATACCGACCAGCCGGCCGACCCGACCCAGGCGCTGCTCAACCTGTCCACCCTGCCAGAGGCCAACGAAGGCTCCCTGGAGCTGACCGATGGCGTGTACGGTGACCGCAACACGGTACGCACCGACAACGTTTTGCCGCCGGCGCTGCAGACCTCCGACAAATACCCCACCAACGGCAAACCCAGCCCGCTGTTCGGTGCGCAACCGTTTACCCAGCAACTGCTGCTGTTCGAAGAATTCGGGCCGGAAAAACTTGACCCGACATTGCCGGCGCCAGACCTGACCTTCCCGGTGCCCACACTGGGCGCAGCCCCCGCGCAAGACCCCAACGTGGTGGCCCGCAGCGGCCCCAGCGGCAACGCGCTGGAAGCCTTCCTCAAGCAACCGGGCCTGTACCCGTTCCCGACCCAGTACGCCAACGTGCTGGATCGCAACCCGTGGAAGGCGCAGATCGAGATGTTCCTCAACCGCCACCCGGTGGGCTCGCCGGCAGAAGGCCGGCCACCAGGAAAAGGCTGGTCGCACCAGCGCTGGAACGAGTTCTATCCCCAGGCCGGGTTCAAGACCGCACAGGCTGGTGCGCGTATCAACCTCGGCCTGCGTGACCGCAAACAGATGCACAACTATGCGGTCGGCGAGTTCGCACCGGGCGGGCTGTACTACCAGACGTCCGACATCCCGACCACGCTGGGCACCACCAAGGGCATCGATACCCGCTTCCACCCGAATTTCCCGCTGCAAAACCATAAGTCAGTGTGGACCTTCGACGGCACCTTCCCGCCCAAGCTGCTGATGGTGCGCTATGGCCAGCCGATCCTGATGCGCCATTACAACGCCCTGCCGATCGACCCTTCGGCCAACGGCGGCTTTGGCCTGCACACCATTTCCACCCACGAGCACAACGGCCACTCCCCGGCTGAGAGCGACGGCTTTGCCAACGCCTACTTCTTCCCCGGTCAGTACTATGACTATCGCTGGCCGTTGCAGTTGGCCGGCTACGACACCATCAACACCCGTGCCCAGGACCCGCGTGCGGCCTTCCCCTGCTCGCCAGGGGAAACCTTGTTCGTCAACGACGCCACCCCCGGCTTGAAAACCTGCCAGAACGGCAGCATCAAGATTCGTGGTGACTGGCGCGAAACCATGAGTACCCACTGGTTCCACGACCACATGATGGATTTCACGGCGCAGAACGTCTACAAAGGCAACGCCGTGATGATGAACTACTACAGCGCCATCGACCGCGGCAACGAAGCCTTGCAGGACAACGTCAACCTGCGTTTCCCCAGTGGTTCGGCCATGCCGTGGGGTAACCGCGACTACGACGTCAACCTGGTGATCGCCGACAAGGCCTGGGATGCCAACGGCCAGCTGTGGTTCAACCCGTTCAACACCGACGGCTTCCTCGGTGACCAGATCCTGGTCAACTGGCAGTACCAGCCCAAGCTCAAGGTGCGCGCACGCGCCTACCGCTTCCGTATCCTCAACGGCTCGGTGTCGCGCTACTTCAAGTTTGCCGTGGTGCGTGAAATTGCCGGTACCAGTGGTGAGTTCAAAGGGCCGTCCGGCTCCAACGTGTCGTATGCGCGGGTGCCGTTCCACATGATCGCCAACGACGGCAACATCATGGAACACGCGGTGCCGTTCGACGGCACCATGGACCTCAACGGCGACGGCAACCTGCAGGACAACAACGGCATCCTGCCGCTGCAAGGCATCGCCGAGCGCTACGACATCATCATCAACTTCGCCAAGAACGGCATCAAGGTCGGCGACAAGCTGTACTTCGTCAACCTGATGGAGCACCAGACCGGCAAGGGCCCGGAAGGCGCCATCTCGCTGGCCGATGTGCTGTCGGAAAAATACAAGGCCGTGATCAAGCAGACCAGCAAGGGCCCGAAGTGGGACAATGGCGACCCTGCGATCGGCAAGTTCCTGCAGTTGGTGGTACAGCCTTACAGCGGCCAGGACCTGAGCATGGACCCGGTCGCCTACGAGCCGGCCAAGCCGGGCAAGGCTGAAGGCCTGAAGATGATCCCGCTGCCGATTGACCGCAACTCGGCGGCTGACCAGGCCAAGATCAAGGATGCCCGCCACCGCGAGTTCATCTTTGGTCGCTCCGATGGTACCGACACCAACCCGTGGACCATCAAGACCGACGGCGGCTTTGGCTACAGCATGGACCCACGGCGCATCAGCGCAGCACCGCAACTGGCCAACCAGTCCACCGACGGCGGCTTCAGTGGCGACGGTACGATGGAAGTGTGGAAAATCGTCAACGGCGGTAACGGCTGGAGCCACCCGGTACACGTGCACTTCGAAGAAGGCGTGATCCTCAGCCGCGACGGCAAGGCACCGCCAGAGTGGGAAAAATGGGCACGCAAGGACGTGTACCGCATCGGGCCAGACGCCGATTCGTCGGAAGAGGTGGAAATGGCCATCCGCTTCCGCGAGTTTGCCGGTACCTACATGGAGCACTGCCACAACACCCAGCATGAGGACTCGTCGATGCTGCTGCGCTGGGACATTGAACACCCGGGGCAGTTCCAGGTGATGCCAACCCCGCTGCCTGGCTGGGATGGCGTGGAATATGCGCCTTCGGTGGGCCTGCCAACCTTCCGCACCAAAGGCCACGGTGGCAATGAGGACCCGGCCAACAAGCCACCGGTCGCGGCAAACGACAGTGCGGCAACCACCGCTGGCAAGCCGATCACCCTGAACGTGCTGGCCAACGACTCCGACCCGGATGGCAACGTACCGCTGACCGTCACTGGCCTCAACCAGCCTGACTCCGGCAAGGGTACTGTCAGCACCGACGGCACCACGGTCACCTTCACCCCACCGGCCACGGTCGACACAGCGTACACCGCCAGCTTCAGCTACACGGCGCGTGATGCCAAAGGTGCCGAATCGGTAACCCCGGCCACGGTCAGCATTGCGGTAAGCCCGGCGGCGGCGGTCGACCAGATCCAGGTCACCAGTGCCGTGGTGCAGGTGCGCAGTGGTAACCGCTACACCTGGGACGTGTCCGGCACCACCTCGGTGGCCACCGGCAACAGCATCAGTGTGACGGCGGCAACCACCAGTGGCCCGCTGAACCTGGGTAATGCCACGCTGACCGCCGCCACCAGCGGCGCCCGCTGGCGGTTGTCGGCGACCACCACCGGCAACGGCCCGGCCACACCGGCAACGGTGACCGTGAAGTCGACACTGGGGCAAAGCATGACTGTGCCGATCAGCATCAAGTAACTAGAAGCGGGGGCCGCTCTGCGGCCCTTCGCGGGTGAACCCGCTCCTACAGGGTTTGTAGGAGCGGGTTCACCCGCGAACACCGGCAAGGCCGGTGCCATCCACCGCGTCGCAATAATTGACGAGGACCACATCATGCCCGGCTCATGGCGTTTCCTGCTGGTACTCGCGCTGTTCGCCGCCAGCATCCCGTTCTGGCCGCTGCAGCCAAAACAACCAGTGGCCGAAGAAGCCGCCACCCCCTGGGGTGCCAACTACTTCCCCAACATCCCCCTGCTCACCCAGGACGGTAAAAAAGTGCATTTCTTCGACGACCTGATCAAAGACAAGGTAGTCGCCATCAACTTCATCTTCACCGGCTGTACCGACTCCTGCCCGGTGGAAACCGCCCGCCTGCGCCAGGTACAGAAAATTCTCGGCGACCGGGTCGGCAAGGACATCTTCCTCTACTCCATCAGCATCGACCCCTACAACGACACCCCCACCACCCTCAAGCGCTACGCCGAAAAGTTCGGCATCGGCCCTGGCTGGACACTGCTCACCGGCGAACCCGCCGACATCGAGCAATTGCGCCGTAGCCTGGGGCTGTGGATCGACGGCCTGGAAAACGGCCGCTCCAAGGACCACAACCTGAGCCTGATCATCGGCAACCAGGCCACCGGCCGCTGGATGAAGGCTTCGCCCTTCGAAAGCCCTTACATCCTCGCCGACCGCCTGGGCAACAGCCTGCACAACTGGAAGCAAGCCAGCGCCATGGCCAATGACTATGCCCAGGCCCCCGTGGTCCGCCCGCCCAGCAGTGGCGAGCAGATCTTCCGCACCCGCTGCTCGTCCTGCCATACCCTGGGCAATACCGAGCCAGGGCAACCTGGCATCGGCCCGGACTTGCTGGGCGTGACCCGTCAGCGTGACGCCAACTGGCTGACCCGCTGGCTGAAGGAACCCGACGTGATGCTGGCCCAGAAAGACCCCTTGGCCATGCTGCTGTATGAACAGTACAACCGGCTGGCCATGCCTAACATGCGTCTGGGCGACGCCGAGGTCAGCGCATTGATGAGCTACATCGAGGAGGAGACCGCGCGCGTGCAAGCACCGCTGGCGGCTACGGGAAACCCTTAAAGGCACTTGGCCATCAAGTCATTAGGCTGTCATCTTACTGTCGTATTTTTCGACCATCACCCAGGGTCGGGAACTATCAGCATTGATTCGCCGTTCGCTTTCATCCGCCAGCCTCCTGCGGCTGCTGATACTGATGCTGTGTGCAGCCACCCTGGCCTTTGTCTGGGGGCTGCACGTTTCGCAAAAAGCCGCCGCCCGCCAGGACGCGCTGTCGGCCAAGGCCGCCGAGCACCTGAACCTGGCCAGCATCGTCGGCGAAAGCCTGCGCCAGCTGGTCGACCGCGCCCAGGCTGTGGGCCGGGTCACCCAGGACGACATGAAGGTCCTGCGCCAGGGCAACTTCAGCCTGGCGCGTATCCTTGCCGAGGACCCGGTATTCAAACGCATGAGCCTGTACGACCGGCAAGGCCGGCTGTTGTCGGCAAGCCATGCCGACGAGGCCGCCGCACTGCCCGAAGACTGGTTACGCCAGCTGCAACGGCACGTTGCCCGCTACGGTTTCAAGCCGTTTCTACCCAGCGTGCAAGCGCCCGGCCAACCGGCCACCCTGCCCAACTGGCGCCTGCCTTTCCTGCTGCCACTGACCGACTTGCCTGGCCGCGAAATCGACAACATTTTGGTGGTGCAGCTGGACATCGGCTACCTGGCAGTGCTGTTCCAGCATATCGACCTGGGCCGCAGTGGGCTGGTGCGCCTGCTGCAGGAGGACGGCCTGGAGCGGCTGCGCATCGACACCAGCGGTGTGGTAGTGGCCGGTGACTTGCTGCAGCCCGCGCTGCCAGACACCGGCAATGAAGCGGGCATACTGAACCAGTACGCGGCCGGTGAGGCGTACCAGAGCTTGTACCGGCGCGTGCCTGAGCGGGGCTTCAGCGTGGTGGTCAGCCAGCGCCAGGACGAAATCCTCGCGCCCTCGGCGCTGGCCTATTCCCGGCAGTTCTGGCTGAACCTGAGCATGACCCTGATGATTCTCGCCAGCCTGCTGTGGGCCTTGCGCCTGTTGCGCAAGCGCCAGGAGGCTTTCAGTGCGCTGGAACATGCCCAGCAGGTCAACCAGCAGCTTATCGGCCGCCTGGAGGACGAACACCGGCGCAGCAGCCATGCCGCCGCCACCGACCACCTCAGCGGGCTGCACAACCGCCGCCAGTTCGTCGAGGTGGCCGGCCTGGCACTGACCCGGCAACGTGGCAAGCGCCGGCTGATGGCGATCCTGTTCATCGACATGGACCGTTTCAAGTCGATCAACGATTCGCTCGGGCACAAGATCGGCGACCTGCTGCTGCAGGCCGTGGCCGGGCGCATCCAGCGCCTGCTGGAGCCCGGCGACGAGGCTTCGCGCTTTGGCGGTGACGAGTTCGTGGTGCTGCTAGCCGGCGAGCGCAGCGAAGAACAGATCAATAACTGGGTCCGCGAACTGGTACAGAAACTGTCGGCCACTTATGCCCTGGACGGCCAGGAGGTCAACACCAGCCCCAGCGTAGGTGTAAGCATCTGCCCGCGCGATGGCCAGGACATCGACAGCCTGATCCGCAGTGCCGATGCCGCGATGTACTCGGCCAAGCAAGCCGGGCGCGCGCAGTACCGCTTCTTCGACCCGTCGCTGAACCTGGCCGACATTCAGGCCTTCACCCTGGAACAGGCCTTTGGCTGCGCCTTGGCCGAACGCCGGTTCGTGCTGCACTACCAGCCGCGGATACGGCTCGACACCCAGCAGGTGCTGGGCTACGAAGCGTTGGTACGTTGGGACCACCCCGAGTTCGGCCTGCTTTACCCGGACCGTTTCATTGGCCTGGCCGAGCGCAGCGGTTTTATTGTCGAGTTGGGCTGGGAGGTGCTGCGCCTGGCCTGTGAAGCCTTGTCGGCCTGGCATACCCAAGGCCGGGAGACGCGCCTGGCCGTCAATGTATCCGCCCTGCAACTGCGCCAGGCCGACTTCGCGGCGCGGCTGCTGAGCAAATTGCAGCGCCATGGGATCGCCCCGCAGCGGTTGGAGCTGGAAATTACCGAAACCACCATCCTCGACCCCGAAGGCACGGCAGTGGCGCACTTGCACACCCTGCGCGGCGCCGGCCTGGGCATCAGCCTGGACGACTTCGGCCGCGGTTACGCGGGCTTTGCCCACCTGCACTCGCTGCCACTGAGCAAACTGAAGATCGACCGCTCGCTGATTGCGCCGCTGTCCAACAGCCCTGACGACAGCCCGATCGTGTCCTCCACCATCATTCTCGCCAAACGCCTGGGCCTGGAGGTGGTGGCCGAAGGGGTGGAAACCCGCGAACAGGTGGTGTGCCTGAAGCTCGCAGGCTGCGATATCGCCCAGGGCTACCACTTCAGCCGCCCGCTGTCGCCAGCGCAGTTGCGTGAATACCCGCCCTTCAACGGCATCGAGGACAAGGCATGCGTGCACTGAAAGCCCTGGCCACGCTGGTGCTGGCCAGCCTGTTGGTCAGTACCGCGCTGGCCGACTGCACGCCGCGCAGCCTGCGCCTGGCGGTAATCCCGATAAAAAGCGCCGAAGACATGGCCCGTGAGCATCAGCCGCTGCTGCAGCGCCTGAGCCAGGCCGCCGGGGTACCGGTGGAGCTGGCCCGTGAGCATCAGCCGCTGCTGCAGCGCCTGAGCCAGGCCGCCGGGGTACCGGTGGAGCTGGTGATTGCCGCCTCCTACGAAAGCGTGGTCGATGCGATTGTTTCCGGTGGTGCGGACATCGCCCGTCTTGGCCCCGCCTCGTATGCGCTGGCCCACCGTCGTGATCCGCGTATCGAGCCGTTTGCCACCTTTACCTTGAGTGCCGGCCCCTACACCCCGGCAGGTAACCATTATCAGGCATTGCTGCTCACCCGTGGCGACAGCCCTGATGGTGTCGAAGCGCTGCAAGGCAAGCGCGTGGCCCTGACTGACCCCGCCAGCACTTCGGGCAGCCTGGTGCCCAGTGTCGAATTTGCCGCCCGGGTAGGCATGCCGTTGCCGCAGTTCTTTGGCGCGCTGGTGTATGCCGGTAACCATGACAAGGCGCTGCAAGCCTTGCTGGAAGGCCGGGTCGATGCAGCGTTTGTCGCCAGCGAGCGCACCGATGCGTATTTGGCCCAGCATGCCATCGCGCCAACACGGCTCAAGGCGCAGTGGCGTTCGCGGCCGATCTACTACGACCCGTACGTGTTCAGTGCCAGCCTGTGCCCGGCGCTGAAAAGCCGTATTCGCAAGGCCATGCTTGATGACCCGAAGGCGCTCGCGGCGTTCGTTGCCTCGCAGGATGCCAGTGGGTTGGTGCCCGTCAGCCAGGCCAATTATGCGCCGCTGCAGCAGATGATGGATACGGCGTTGCCGCCCCAATAACTGCAAGCGCGCGGTCCCTGTAGGAGCGGGTTTACCCGCGAACACCGGCGGAGCCGGTGCCATCCACCGCGCTGGATTCTTCGCGGGTAAACCCGCTCCTACAAAGATAAGCAGCGCCTGCAAGATATCCTTTCAAGCTCGCGCGGTCCCTGTGGGAGCGGGTTCACCCGCGAACACCGGCGGAGCCGGTGCCATCCACCGCGCTGGATTCTTCGCGGGTAAACCCGCTCCTACAAAAACAAGCAGCGCCTGCAAGATCTCCATTCAAGCTTGCGCGGTACCTGTAGGAGCGGGTTTACCCGCGAACACCGGCGGAGCCGGTGCCATCCACCACGCTGGATTCTTCGCGGGTAAACCCGCTCCCACAAAGATAAGCAGCGCCTGCAAGATCTCCTTTCAAGCTCGCGCGGTCCCTGTGGGAGCGGGTTTACCCGCGAACACCGGCGGAGCCGGTGCCATCCACCACGCTGGATTCTTCGCGGGTAAACCCGCTCCTACAAAAATACGCAGCGCCTGCAAGATCTCCTACATCGGGTAAGAGGCAGGACAGGCAAACCATTTCGGTTTATCGTGTGCCCATCGCACACCGACACCCGCACCATGACCGACATCGAGCGCTACCTCCGCGCCGCCACCCGTGACAACACCCGGCGCAGTTACCAAGCCGCCATCGAACATTTCGAAACCCACTGGGGCGGCTTTCTTCCGGCCACGGCCGAGAGCATCGCCCGCTACCTGGCCGACCACGCCGACCAGCATGCGGTCAGCACCCTGCGCCAGCGCCTGGCCGCGCTCAGCCAGTGGCACGTCGCCCAAGGCTTCCCCGACCCGACCAAGGCACCGCTGGTACGTCAGGTATTGCGGGGCATCCGTACCTTGCACCCGACGCCACCCAAACAGGCGGCCCCATTGTTGCTGCAGCACCTGCAAACCGCCGTGGCGTGCTTCGAAGAAGAAGCCCGCCAGGCACGTGAACACCACGACCTGGCCACCCTGCGCCGGGCACGTCGCGACGCGGCGCTGCTGCTGCTGGGCTTCTGGCGTGGTTTTCGCGGTGATGAACTGGCGCGCCTGCGCATCGAGCATATCCAGGCCGAGGCCGGTGTCGGCATTACCCTGTTCCTGCCGCGCAGCAAGGGCGACCGTGAGGCGCTGGGCGTGCAACACCGCACCCCTGCCCTCAAGGCCCTGTGCCCGGTCACGGCCTACATGCAATGGCTGGAGGTCGCCGGCATCGCCCACGGCCCGGTATTCCGCAAACTCGACCGTTGGGGCAACCTCAGCGACAACCCGCTCAACAGCAACAGCCTGATCGGCCTGTTGCGGCGCATGCTGGAACGCGCCGGGGTACCCGCATCGCTGTACACCGGCCACTCACTGCGCCGCGGCTTTGCCACCTGGGCCACGGCCAACGGTTGGGAACTGAAGTCGCTGATGAGCTACGTGGGCTGGAAAGATGCCAAATCGGCCTTGCGATACATCGACTCGGCGCAACGCTTCGGCGAGCTGGCCGTGCTACCGGCCAGCCAGGCCCAACACCTCATTCCTTGAAGCAGTGCCGGGCGATGCCGCCAACTTCCGGGCGGATGGCAAACAGGTCGCCGGCATCCGGGTAGTGGTGAAGGTCTGAGGCGCTCATGCCGAACCGCGCAGTGCTGATGTACAGGGTGTTCATCCCGGCCCCACCAAAGCAGCAACTGGTAGGGTGTGGTACCGGCATCAGCACCTGGTCGGTCAGGTGGCCGTTGCGGTCATAGCGCAACAGGCAACTGCCATTGAACTGGCACACCCACAGCCCGCCCTCGCGGTCCAGGGCAATGCCGTCCGGCCGCCCCAGTTCGGCGGGGGTTTCGGCAAACAGCGTTACCGCACCCAGGCGGCCTTCGGTCAAGTATTGCGCGCGGTAAATCGTGCGCGCGGCCGAGTCGACGAAGTACACCGTGTGGCCGTCTTGCGACCAGGCCAGGCCAGTGGGCAGCGCCATGTCGTCGTGAATGACCTGGTCGATCAATTGCCCGTCAAAGCGGAACAGCGCCCCGCTGTTGCCACTGGACTCTTCATCCATCAGCCCGGTGACGAAGCGCCCCTGCGGGTCACAGGCACCATCGTTGAAGCGGTAGGTCGGCCGGTAATGCACCGACGCCGAATGCTGGCGCACCTTGCGCGGCAGCATGTCGAAGATGGCCACACTGGCATCCTCGGTGAAAATCAGGTTGCCCTGGTCTGTCAGTGCCAGGGCGCCGATGCGCGCGGCAGATTCGTACAGGCTTTGCACTTCGCCCTCGGGCGTCAGGCAATTGATGCGCCCGCCAGAAATATCGACGAAGTACAGCGCGCCGTTGCGCTCATCCCACACCAGGCTCTCGCCCAGGTCGGCACGCGTGTTGGCGACTTTGACTGGCACGTAGTTGCATTCCTTGATACGGCTCCAGCGTTCCGCCACTTCGGCCAGGTTGCTGGCCTGCACACGGCCGAGGTCGCGGGGGTAGCTGACGCCGCTGTTTTCGCTGAAGCGCGTGGCAGTGAACTGGCCATTGCTGGCGCGCAAGATGTACCCGGTGTCATGGCACAGCGCGCTGGCCAGGTACAGCACGCCGGGGGTGACCCATTCGGGTTTCAGCTCTTGCGGCGGCTGGCTGATGCCCCACATGCGGGTCTTGGCCACTGGCGAAATCGCATTGACCAGGATGCCGTGTTCCAGGCCCTCCATGCTCAGGGCGTTCATGATGCCCACCTGGGCCATCTTGCCAGCGGCATAGGCGACCAGGCCGGGCTGTGCATAGCGCTGGTACATGGCGCGGTCCGAGGTGGTCAGCACCACACGCGGCGCGGCAGAGCGCTTGAGGTGTGGCCAGGCGTGCTTGGCCAGCCACACGGGCGCCTGCACGTTGATGCCCAGGGCGCGTTGCAGAAAAGCTTCTTGCTGGTCTTCGATACGCTGGTAATCAACCCAGCCAGCGTTATGGATGAGGATGTCGAGCCCGCCAAAATGCTCGATGGCCAGCGCGATCAACGCCTGGCAGGCGCTTTCGTCTTGCAGTTGGCCGGCATGCCCGACCACCGCAAAGCCCCTGGCTCGCATGGCCGCCAGCGCGTGTTCGAGGGCCGACGCATCCTGCCCTTGGCCAGAGCGGTCGGTGCCCAGGTCACTGATTACCAGCCGTGCGCCGCGTTCGGCCAGCGCCATGGCATAGGCCAAGCCCAGGCCCTGTGCGGCACCGGTGATGACCGCAACTTTGTTGTGGAAAGGGTCTGTAACGGGCATTTCTGACTACCTTCGCTTCTCCTTTTTACGATAACAATAAAAAAATCAATGACTTAATATTAAAAGCATGCAACTTTGATATCTCATGGATATCACTGCCAGGTCAGCGCGCAGAAGGAATGCTGGATGATCGAGACACGCCTGCTCAGGCAGTTCATTGCCGTTGCCGAAGAACTGCACTTTCACAAGGCTGCCGAGCGCCTGCACATGGCGCAGCCGCCCCTGAGCCAGGCCATCAGCCGCCTTGAAGACAAGCTCGGCTTCAGCCTGTTGGTGCGCAACAAGCGCGGGGTGCGCTTGACGGCGGCGGGCGCGGCCTTCCTCGACACCGCTTACCGCACGCTGGCCGAGCTGGAACAGGGTATCGAATACGCGCGCAATGTATCGCAGGGGGTCAGCGGCAAGCTGACCATCACGGCCATTTCCATTGCCTACTACGACTCGCTGCTCAGCAGCTTGCGGCGCTTTCGCGAAACTTACCCGGACGTGCAGTTGACCATCCGCGAGATGCCTTCGGCCTCGCAGGCCAAGGCCCTGTTGGCCGGTGAGGCCGACATCGGTTTCATGCGCAGGTTGCCGCTGCCGGCAGGCACCCTGGAATCACGGCTGCTGCTGGACGAGCAGATTGTCATGGCCCTGCCCGCCAACCACGCGCAAGCGCAACAGGGTGAAGTGGACCTGCGCGCATTCGCCGATGAAGATTTCGTGTTTACCCCGCAAGCCTTGGGCGGCGGCTACCATGCGCAATTGATCGCCCTGTGCGAAGCGGCAGGGTTCTACCCCAAGGTGGTGCAGGAAGCGGCGCAGATCCATACCCTGCTCGGCCTGGTGGCCTGTGGTTTTGGCGTGGCCCTGGTGCCGGCGTCATTCGCCGAGTCCACCCCGCGCGACCGTGTGCGCTTCTGTACGATCCGCCCGATTGACGAGCAACCCTCGCCTGGCCTGGGCCTGTACATGAAGTGGAGCGCCCAGAATGCTTCGCCGGCGCTGGCCAACTTTATTGCCATGTTCGAAAACCAGGGCATCACACGCCACTAGCAACACTGTGGGAGCGGGTTTACCCGCGAACACCGGCGAAGCCAGTGTCATACACCGCGTTGCATTGTTCGCGGCGGTTCGACGCCTCGGTGAACCCGCTCCCACAGGGTTCAGCGCAGGTTTTTGGATATTGATCAAGTTCGCTTCGCGCAGCGCCACAGGCGGCCAATGTCACAAGCCCGCGCCTGCAGCAATTCAGCGGCATTGGCACACGCCTGCTCCAGGCTCATCGGCCCGCTCGCCAGCGCGAAGGCGGCATCGACCCCATGGGCATACAACTGCTGGTAACCCTCACCCAAGGTCCCGGCCAGTACCACAACCGGCACGCCATGGCGCTTGGCAACCCGCGCAACGCCCATCGGCGTCTTGCCGCGCAAGGTCTGGGCATCGAAACGGCCCTCGCCGGTTACCACCAGGTCGGCACCCTGCACCAGGGCATCGAGCCCGGCCAGTTCAGCCACCACCTCTACCCCCGGGCGGAACTGTGCGCCCATGAATGCGCGGGCCGCGAAGCCCATGCCACCCGCTGCGCCACAGCCAGGGTAGTCGCGAACATCTTCACCCAGCAGTTGCGCACAGTGGTCGGCAAAATGCCCCAGCGCCTGGTCCAGCGCCTGCACCTGCTGTGGGTTGGCACCCTTCTGCGGGCCGAAGATTGCCGACGCGCCGTTGGCGCCGCACAGCGGGTTGTCGACGTCCGCTGCCACTTCGAACTGCACCTCGGCCAGGCGCGGGTCGAGGTCGCTGGCGTCGATGCGGGCCAGCTTGGCCAGGGCCAGGCCGCCCTCTTCCAGCGCTTGCCCGTCGGCATCCAGCAGGCGCAGGCCCAGTGCCCGCAACATGCCGCTGCCGGCGTCATTGGTGGCGCTGCCGCCGATGGCCAGCACTACCCGTTGTGCGCCAGCAGCCAGGGCTGCGGCAATCAATTCGCCGGTGCCCCAGGTGCTGCTGCGGCAGGCATCACGCTGCCCGGTTGGCACCAGTTGCAGGCCACTGGCCTGGGCCATTTCGATGATTGCCGTGCGGCTTTGTGGCAACCAGCCCCAACCGGCCTCGACGCTCTGCCCCAGCGGGCCACGCACGGCCTGGCGGCGCAATTCGCCGTGGCTGGCGGCCAGGATCGCATCCATGGTGCCTTCGCCACCGTCGGCCATCGGGCACTCGACCAACTCCGCGTCTGGCCACGCCTCGCCCAGGCCTGCGGCAATAGCGCGGGCGACACCGGCAGCGTCGAGGCTGTCCTTGAACGAGTCGGGGGCAATGACGATCTTCATGGGGATTCTCCTGTCCTGAGAGCGGCATGCTGACAGTTGTTCGCCAAGGTGGCCTCGGTCAAATGCACAAAACGCTGGCGGGGTTGATTGGGCAGATGCCTTTTTGCCTGCCTCCTTGGGATTTTTGGTTGCCTGTGAAATCGAGCGCCGCCCGCGCGGCGCTTCGCGGCTAAAGCCGCTCCTACGTTTGTTTCGGGCCAATTATTCCTGTGGGATTTGCGCGCG